>CAZXGX010000032.1:0-17772 GCA_964640475.1 uncultured Candidatus Bathyarchaeia archaeon | reverse complement strand
GAGAGATTGAAAATAGTGAAAATTACTTTTAAGAAACATTTGCCTTTATTTTTTTTGGTATTTCTACTGTTTGCTTCTGCTTTCTTAATGATAGATGCGCCAGTTCAAGCAGGCGTAACAATTATTGGAACACCAAGCGGCGGACCCAACGGTTCAATACAGCTTCCCAGCGGAGTAACACCAGACGTTACAGTTGTTTCTGATGTATACCTAAGTGTTAGACCTAACCCTGTAGGTTTAGGACAAACCATCCTAGTAAACATCTGGTTAGATCCAGGTCCATCATATGCACGATACCTCTCAGACTACAAAATAACCTTAACAAAACCCAGTGGAGAAATAGACGAAGTCGTATTAGACTCATATCCCGCTGATGGCACTGCATGGTTTGAATATCAAGTTGATGAAGTGGGCACTTGGAAGCTTAAATTCGAGTTTCCAGGTGGATACTTCCCAGCAGGAAACTATACTGTTCCAGCTGGAGTAAACATGGCTGGCTATACTGAATCATACCAGCGCTCAGTTTATTATGCTCCAGCGTCAACACCTGAAACAGAACTTGTTGTTCAAGAACAGGCGGTTGCTTCATGGCCATCGATGCCATTGCCGACAGATTACTGGACAAGACCGGTTTCGCCTGAAAATAGAGACTGGTGGACAATTCTAGGCGATTATCCTTGGTATGGTCCAGGCGGAGGAGATGCTTGGCCTGAAGACACTAATACGTACTGGTCAGCTAGATACAAATTTACCCCATACGTCCAAGCACCAAACACTGCACACATAGTCTGGAGACGACAAGGCGCTATAGGCGGACTCATTGGTGGAAGTCAAGGACCGCTGTCATTTACAAGCGGTGGTGGTACTCCAAATATAATCTTCCAAGGCAGAGCATACCAAACTGTAACTAAAGCAAGCCTAACTGGAACAGGAAGCCAAACCTTCTGGCAATGCTATAACCTTCGAACTGGAGAGCTATACTGGGAAAGACCAATATACTCAGGTGAAACAGCGCCATCTTTAATTGAATACAGCCAGAATGAACCAGCCGTATCCGGCGGAGGATCCGATGTTGGAACAACTGTCAGTCTTTTGGCAATAACAAACACTAGACTAGTCAAATACAATCCGTACACTGGAGCAGTAACATTGAATATTTCGCTTCCAACGTTTACTGAAACAGCCGGTTCATTTGGTGCAGCTCCAGCAAGTCAATACTACATGAATGGTTACGCTCTAAGTGTGCAGGTGATTAATAGTTCATTAAGACAATGGCGTTTAATCAACTGGACAACCTTTGGATCTTCAACTAACTTTAATACAAGAATACAAAGCAACATCTCTTATGCAACTAACAGTTTAGGTCAATTCCAAGATATTGAAAATGGCATCTGCTTTGTCATTAGAGAACCTAACGCTTTGGATGCAACTGGCTTAAATCCTGTAGGATCTTTCCCATATGTGAATATTTACATTGATAATGCAACTGGAATTCGGCATGGCATGCGTATAATGGCTTTTAGTTTAAAAACAGGTCAAATGCTATTCAACGTTACAAGCGATGATTTGCCCTACAAGACCGCTGATATGCCATATAGTCAACCTACCGCTGTTGCTGACCACGGAAAACTAGCTATACTAATGAGAAAAGGCTACTTCAACGTTTACAACGAGCTTACAGGGCAGTTCCTATTCAAAACTGAAACAATGGATTATCCATGGGATGAACCAGGATTCGGAGCCTACGATATACAATCAGCTTACGGAATGATATATCGCGAAGCTTACGGTGGTATATACGCTTTTGACTGGGATGATGGAAAGATCGTTTGGAAATACTCTGCTCCAGCTAACCCGTATGAAACTCCCTACGTTGATGAAAATGGCACGACAGTTTATTCATGGTATACAGGAGGCATAGTTGCTGATGGAAAACTTTACTCTTGGAACAGTGAACACACAGCTACACAGCCAATCACTAGAGGTTGGGGAATACACTGCATTAACGCAACTACAGGTGAAGGTATTTGGAATATAACGGGACCCATGAGTCCAGGCGCAGTCGCTGACGGTTACCTCACAGCCTCCAACAGCTACGACGGTTACATGTACGTTTTCGGAAAAGGCAAAAGTGCCACAACAATTGAAGCCCCAATGACTGCAATACCCATAGGACAAAGTATCATCATAAAAGGCACGGTGCTGGATCAATCACCCGCTCAACCTGACACGCCATGTGTATCCAAAGATTCCATGGGCGACTGGCTAGAGTACTTGCATATGCAGAAGGCGATTCCTTCAAACGTGGTTGGTGTATCTGTATCATTAGACACTGTTGACCCCAACGGCAACTACGTACACATCGGAGATGTGACCACTGACGGATACAGCGGAACCTTTGGCTATACATGGGAACCTGAAGTTCCAGGACAATATACTGTTACAGCCACGTTCATGGGCGATGACTCCTATGGCAGCTCATTTGCCACAACATACATTAGCGTAACGGAAGCACCTCAAGCTTCAGCAACATCTACAGCAATCAATTTTGAATCAGTAAACAATACAACTACAACAACCGTAATCGGGGCAGCCATAGCTATTATCATTGCAATAGCAATCGTAGGTTTACTAGTGCTAAGAAAGAGATAAGTAGAAAAACCATTTTCCTTTCCTTTTTTTACAGGTTTTTAGTGGATTACTATTTACTACAACAAAGGTGCTGGGTATCTCATTTTTTTAAGCCAGTTTCTAAGATAATTTTTTCTGTTTTAAGGGAGGAAGTTTAAGGTTGTAGCCAAGGAGAAGGGGGGAAAAGGGAGGTAAAATAGGCTACAACCTTTCCCTCAATTATCTATATGGATTCAGTTTAATTATAGCGTTTATGAATTTCAAATCACTAAAACCCGTCGGATCTGTTAAAGAAAGCCTGACTTGCCCTTTTAGTAATAAGAAAGAAGCTAAAATATCGGAAAAAACATCTCGTATCACTTTAGAAAAAGTCTTTTTCAAGGCACATGTATAAAAGAGGGCAAAGCAACAAACATCATGCAACAAATTGGGAAATTAGAATGACCGAACAACCAAACCAAAACCAACCAACCCAAACAGAAAAACTCTTAATTGATGATACCTCAAATTTTCAGTTCCATGCCGCATACACGGTTTATTCAGACACTTTTGATAAAACCTCAGATAGTGAAACAAAAGAGGAACTGAACAAGTTTATTGAGGACCTTAAAGAAAACAAGATTGATTACGAAACCTTCTATCGTGATGTGTCACCTTACAGAAAAATTGATGCGCCCCGTCAAGAGCGGTTTAGCATGCAGACGCAACGCAAGAAGGACTGGCGCAAAAAGACGCAGCGACAAGACAGAATCAAACGGCACAAAAAATAAACCCGTAACCTTGTCACCACATTGCAACACTTTTCATTTTTTAAAAGTTTAGCGGAGGCTAAATAATGGTGCGTATATGGTGCGTTCCTGTTGGCGAGTTTGATCGTCAGCATTTACTAGGTGAACATGCAGAGCTCCACTGCATCGTAGGCGCACTGCTATGCAAGTACAAGGCTTACAGGAATCATCCTGAAACCTTGCGTTTTAAAAACCGAATTGAAGAACTCTATTTTAGGCATACTGAACAAGTGGCTGAAATGCAAAAACGCGGCTACAAACACAACTCGCCACTTCCAGAAAGCAAAACCACCTACACTTACACGTCCGTAGAGTACGAGCGGGACCATGCTGAACTGGAAAGAAGAAAAACAAAAAAGCCTAAACTACGCTAAGCAAGCCTTTTTTGGCACCCTTGTTTAAACATGTTTAAACAATTCATAGACAAGTTTTATCTACAAAGTCAGTGTTCCAAGAGCTTTATACACTAAAAAATAGGAGTAAAAAGTAAAGTGCCCAAAATGAACGCATTAGACTTTGCTGTTACCGCTATATGCGCAGCACTATATTTTGTTGTTGGATATTCTACAAGTTTCGGTTTCACTCTAGGTGGTGTAGCCTTCTGGCCTGCAGCTTTCATCCCCGCAGTTTTTGCCGTCCTATTTGGACCATGGGTGGGTGGCATAGGCGCTGCTGTAGGCATTTTTATCAGGGACATTTTTTACCATGGCGACCCACTGCTAAGTTTAATCGCTGGTGTGTCAGCCAACTTTATCGTTTTCTTCCTTATAGGATACCTTACAAAAAACAAACTTAGCCGGAAAAAAACTCTTACAGCCTTAATCCTTGGAGCAGTCGTGGTTTTAACAGGTCTACTGTTACCTACAATTCTCTTACCCGCAGAATCTTCTGCTTTCACCTCGTTCTCAACACAATTGACAATTGCCTTGTTTAGCGTCTCGATGGCAGTTAGCGCCATTCTATTCCTAATAATAAGCAAGTATTGGCCAGAATTCCGCTCCTTTGGCATCGCCGCGGTAATTTCCCAAAGCATAGGTGCAGCAATCGTAGCCATAGCAGTTTTTGGTTATAGCCAGTTCTTCTTCGGGCAGGGACAATATTTCACAAGCCAGGTTCCTGCAACATTTGTTCCATTAGTTTTCGTTTGGACGTTTGTTACTGAAATCCCCTTTGTTCTTTTATTTTCACCTCCACTAATCAAGGTCGCCTATTCAGCTTTCCCATTTCTGCGTAGACGCCAACGAAGCCAACAAAGGGCGAATCCATGACTCAAAAAACAGCTAAAGCATTTGCGCCAGGAGCAATCTCCAGCTTCTTTGAAATCAGAAACACAACACCAGACGGCAAACCCCTCACCGACTTGGAACGTGTCGGCGCTGTAGGTGGAGGATTCGGACTGGAAAGTGGTGTAAAAACAAAAGTCACAATCCAAAAAGCAAACATAAACAGTCTCCAAGTTTACATTAACACGCAGCCTACCATTGAAGCGAAAACAACCAAAAACGTGGTTCAAGCAATACTAAGCAAAACCAGCGATAACTACGCTATCACCGTGGAACACCAAATTGACTTACCCATCGGCATGGGCTTTGGTACCAGTGCAGGTGGCGCCTTAACAGTGGGCTTAGCACTAAAAGAAGCCTTAGGCTTACCCTTAACGTATAATCAAATCGGAAAAATCGCCCACATAGCCGAAATTCAATGCCAAACTGGCCTAGGTACTGTAAGCTCCCTCACGGTTGGTGGTGGCTGCATCCTCGTCACCGAACCAGGCGCGCCAGGGATTTGTAAGATTGACCGCATTCCAATCAGCACCGATTACATTGTTGTCGCAGGCTTTTATCAAACTAAAATATCCAAAGTTCTGCTCTCCTCGCCTGAAAAAACAACTGAAATTAATAAATTTGGTAAAAAAGCATTAGAGGACATTTTGGCGGAACCTACTGTTGAGAATTTTTTGGTATGTTGCTGGAATTTTGCCCAAAAAGCTGGATTTGCAACAGAAAAAGTTCGCCAGCTCGTAAAGTTAGCCAAAAAGGCTGGAGCTGTTGGTGCAGCCCAAAACATGATCGGCGAAGCAGTGCATGCTGTTGTTCTTAAAGAAAACGCTGCTGAAGTGGCAGAAGCTTTTAAGCAAGTTCTACCCACCCAACAGGTAATCCTGAGCCAAATTGACTTCCAAGGTGCCAGGTTGGTTGGCAATGAAAAAGTACAATAAAGTGGCAGTCGGTGGAACCTTTGATGAACTCCATCGAGGGCATAGAGCATTACTTAGCAAAGCCTTTGAAGCAGGAAAATACGTTGTTGTCGGCTTAACAAGTGACGCGTTTGTTGCAAGAATGGGCAAGCCTCATAAAACGGCTTCTTACGCTGAAAGACTGCGGGAACTCGAAAATTACTTAAAAAATCGTGGTTTTGAAGGCAGATTTCATGTTGTTCCATTAAACGATTCTTTTGGACTTACATTAATCGGCGACGGCTTAGACGGTTTAGTGGTTAGTGCGGACACAGCAAAAATCGGAGAAATAATCAACCAAAAACGAGTTGAAGCAGATTTGCCACCGCTAAAAATCATAGTTGTTCGTCTTGTTCAAGCTGAAAATAAAAAGCCCATCTCAACCACACGCATACGCGCCCTGGAAATAGACCGTAACGGTCATATGCTAAAATAAAGTCGCCTATAGGATTTCTCCTATTACACTAATCGGCTTGGCAATCAGAGATGTTATGTCTTCTAGTTTTTCTGGGTCTACACTTGCAAGAACCACCGTTGCAGGTCCAGCTGATTTATTCAAATCTAACTTGGGTACTTCTAGAAGCTTAAGTTGCCTGCCAACAGCGAACGCCATCATCCTCGCCTCAGCAGCGATGCCATATGACCCCACAGGCGCTATGTCATGAACGTATCTTTTTGTTGTAAGCTGCGCGACATTTCGCAAATCAGCTATTTCACCTCTAGCTTCAGCGGGGATCACTTCATCGCCAACTTTAGGTCGTCCAATAGCAATTATTTTGTCACCTGGGCAAGTTTTAGCCAACCGCAACTCGGCTTCATTTGCAAAACCAACCACAGTTAAACCCGCACCAGTCTGCAAGGTTTCAATGTTATCCTCCGTGTTCTCCATCATTAGCTGGTTTGGATCTAAACCTAAAAGACGGGCTTCACGACGTATGCCCTCAATGATTTGATTGCCCGTTGGATCCTTCTCAACACCTAAAGTAACTGAAAGCAAAAGTGGGAATGCTCCAGTTGCAGTGACGTCCATCAATGCTACACGCGCAAGGAATTTGCCTAAAACATTACCGCTGACCTTGATTTTATCAAGTTCTTTGGGTCCGATGGCGCCGCTGCTGGTTGAGCCAGTCACGATAGCGTGGCCTGTTGGGGATTTTATAATTGACACATCGCCACGTCTTGTGTAATCCATCTGGGCAGGTTTAACTTGGAAAACGATAGGTCTCAGCATTGAACCGACATTCTCTACAAGGTGCAGGTACATGGTTAAGGCTTGACGGATTACTTCACTGCGGGTTAATTCGTGTTTTTTGGCTAGTTTGTCTATGTCGCTGGCAACTTTGTCAGGTAAACGGACGTTGATGATTTCCACAATTCAACACCTATGTTACAATTGTAATACAACTGTAGAAGTTTATCTTTATCTTAAAATACAATCCTTTTTTATAATACAAAAAACCACTCCAGATAGCTCTTCAGCGTGCTTAGAAAGATCTGTCACTATCAGCTAATAGCTCAGGAATTTTGTTGTTACTTGTAGGCTTTTTTCTGTTATTCCAGATTAATTATCCGTGTTTTTCCATGGATTATTCTGTTCTTTTGCAAAGAAATGGTGATATGTTTAAAAATAACGCTACAGTTTACTTGTAGAGTGCACTGATATCGTAAGACACCAATAAGTCTTAGAAAAGCACAAGTGTTATATGTATCATAGGAATAGAAAAATTGAGGGCGCGTAAAATTGAAAAATAAATTATTCCCCATCATCTTAATTATTCTGTTAACATCAACCACACTTTATTTATCAACCCAAAATTCAAACGTCAACGCAGCAACTGGCGAAGGCGAATGGATAAAAAGCTTTAGCATCAATGATGCAACTACTGGTACCCTGATTCTTTCACAAAATTTTGAAACGGGCGCAACCAGTGGTAACGGCCAGATAAGCAATGGCGACGAAATTAAAGTTACAGTAACCATTGATATTGGTGTTAATAATCCATCATCACTTCTGTCATTATCTACTTCAATGCCAACAAAGATTAAAGACGTCTATTGGGAACACAGTTCAAGCGACGGCTACAGCCTAGGAAGCTATAATCCAGCTGCATCATCATTCACATTTAGCCAAACAGCTGGAACCTTGACAATATCATGCTATGGAAAAGTCTCAGGAAACGTTGCACAAACCGTCAGCGGAGTAACACTGCACAAGTCGATTGGAGTCAGTTTAGTTGCATTAAAAACTTCTAGCGGAGACTTGCTAGATGAAGTAAAACGAAACATCACTGATGCATCAATCAACAACTACAACACCAAATTAGCAGAGCAACAAAGCAAACTATCAAGCTTAACGAGCCAAGGTGTTTCACCAGCAATAACTGAACTCTGGTCAAATGTCATAACTGAGTCACAGACTGTTGCAGAAAGCGGTTTAACCGATAACGCATTAGGTATGCTAAATGCTCTTGATACTTCATCAGCTCCAGCATCAGCAACTATGGAAATTCTCTTTATACCCTTAGTAGTAATATTTGCAGTTATTGCAGCAATCTTAGGTTTCTTGTTCATGAAATCACGCAGCAAAGTAGGCTACTTCAAGTTAGTAGTAGAAGACCAAATTAAAGACTTAGAAGGAATATCAATGAGAGCAGCAAAAATCGACAGATCAATGGGATCAAACCTGGAAAGCGTTAAAGACCGTTTGAAACGGTTAGTGGGGATGTAAATTACGACTAGAATATACCAAAACAGCGTACAACTAATCGGATTAGGATCAGCAGGAACAAACATTGTAGAGGCGTTCCTTAGCAATAAGAAAACTATGGATCTGATGCAACACGAACTCACTCGCCTCTCTCTTTTAGCTATAGACATAGCTGACCCAGAAATCCGATCTCTTTTAGAAACTAACGAAAAAATAACCAAACAAATGATAAAGGCAGGCATTCCAGCTGAAAGAATGCGTTTAATCGCTCAATCAGTAAAGTTCCCAACTGCCGAAGCCATGTTTGACTTCATCAACCAAAAATACAATGAATATTTAATTAGTGAAGGAGCAAAACTAGAAGATTTTACTCCTTGGCTTCAATCAACTATGGCAATTCCACCCATGGCAGGCGGTGCAGGACGAAGAAGAGCCTTAGCCAAAGCAATTTACGCCTTAAACTATTATCAACTTGGCATTATTAGAAATGCAATTAATGCATTCAAGGAACAAGCGCTCTCATCAATTATTACGCCAACAGTTATTCTAGTTTATGGCTTAGGAGGCGGAACTGGAAGCGGCATCTTTTTCGACTTTGCTAGGCACCTTCGAAAAGTCTTAGGCTCCGGTGTACCAATTATTGCCTTTGTAATCACACCCTGTGGCGGAGACGATCCACCAGCTAAAGGCTGTAGCGCATTCACCGCAATGAACGAACTTGCCTTATTACTAAACAAGGATTACAATGAAGTTATAACCAAAGAATTCGGAGACGTCTACCGAAATCCACTAAACGCACTAGTCTATTTACCATTGCTTCCAGCGTTCTCCAAAGTCGGCAACATCATTACAGCTAGGCATGAAATGGACGAAATGGTTGTTGACATGCTCTACACCCTAATGGACTTCGACTTAGCAGACTTGATGGGTGGAGTAGGAACCGAAGTTGGATTAACAAACAATTCAGCCCATACATTGGGTATGATGAAAGTTATCTATCCAGTTGACGACTACATCGCGGCATTCAAAATAAACTTTGAAAGCTTACAAATGCTTCACGATCACCGCAAAGAAAAACTGCAACTCTTAGATGCAATGAACTGTATAATCAAAACCAACTCTGATGTTGCAAGAAACCACTATAAGAATTACCTAATTAAGACAGGCACCTTTAACGAGGAACAGTTTGACGAAAAAGTAAAAACCATAATAAACAGCAATCCGCGACTTGAAGAAGACACCGCCTTACATGTTAAAGGTGTAGAAATTCAAGTTAAAAACTGGATAACTGAATTAACAAGATTCCTCTCAACCGTTAAATTCGTAGGTAAAGTCGGTCCAATTGAAGAAGCAATCATCAACTTGGCATTAAAGAAAGAAGGCACAAGAAAAATCGACAACCTAGAAGCCTTACTAACTAACCTGACAAAGACATACCTGGAATTTTCAGAACGCAAAACCGAGATAGTCGAACGCTTAAACCAGCTTATTCCAAGCTCACAAGTCTTCACTGTTAGACAAAAGAAAATCCTAGAGGACTTTGTTAACATAGCCGAAGTTGCAGAAAAAACATTAAACGTACTCAAATTCTACGATGAGACACGCTACTTAACAGATGCCTTGGTAAGATACTATGAAGCGCTCCCTGAATGTGCCATCGAAAAAGAAGAACTCAGAGACATCCAATCAGAACTAGCAACAATTTATCTCCTAGTTCAATTGATGCTTCGCTCTCCACAAGACGAAGCAAAAATGATTGATGAACACTTAGCTTACATAAGCGGCATCATGTCTAAACGCATGGAGAAACGCAGCGTTGCAGACAACGAAGTTATGCGTATCCAAGAATCCAAAAAACGCAAGGAATTCGACAAATCCAAGATGGAAATTCAAGTACGCAAAGTCTTTGGCTCAAAACGTTACGCAAGAGAACAACTCTTAGACCTTGACCGAAGCCTAAAACGCATCGAGGAAGAAGAAGCCTTTGCACTTGAAACACTTGAAAAAGCAGACAGTACAATAAAACTCTATGAGCAACTAGCAAAGAAAGTGGAGTTAACCTCAAGTTACCGAAAACGATTAAACAAGATCGTTGACCTTGAAGAAGATTATGAAGAACGAATGGCAGCAATAATTAAACCAAAACGTTACTACGAGAAAAACGCTGAATTAACCGAAACAGAACAAAGAAAGATCCTCTTCAAAATCTTAACTGAACAAGAAGAAACCTTAACACGCGATGTCATCTTCAGAGACATCCTAGATATGGATCACTTCAAAGACTACATAAAAAGCATAGTCCGCTCCTTCAAGACACCAACCATAATGGGCTACAAACCAAGCTACAAGACAGACTACATCTGGGTAACAGTTTCAACACCACCAAACATGTGGACAGAAGACATGTCCCAAGAAGTCTACACTGCATTAGCAGGTTACGTAACAAGTGAAGTCTCAAGAACCATCACTGTACGATTAATCGACTCACGAGATCCATGGACAACAAGCATTCTTGTAGTCGGCGGCAGAGGCAAACCAGAAGACCTCGAATCATTCGACGAAATGCAATTACTCTACAGCAAATCAAACGACTTCGAAAGACACCTATCACGCAGCTACCTACTAGAACATGGCGTAAACGCAACAAAAATCATAAAAGAAATCAACAACGGCAACGGCAGAAGCTTAAACAATTCAAAGAAACAATAGAAAGCTTTACGCTTTCTCTCTTTTATTAAATCAATTTTTTAACTATTTCTTTCCATTCATCCTCTTGCAAGAAACCGTTTTTAATAGCGCGATTCTTCAGTGTGTTAACTCTTTTTTCAACGGCTGCAAACATTTTTGCTGTTTCAAATCCTCCAATGAATAATGCAATGTCAATTCGGTCGCTGCTGTCTTCAATATACACGGGTTCTCCAACATGAATCGATTGGAGAGTACCTTTCTCTTTAAACCAGTTAGCAACAGACATCTCTACTTTTCCACGGGTTATTTGTTCTTTAAGATGATAAGGTACACGTGCAAGAACATACAATAATGAAGTGCTTGCCAAGTCAAAATTCAAAAATGGCTTAAAAAGAGCAGTGTCAAGCATGTTCTCTATTGAACCGTAAACTTTCAAACTGGCGCCAGTAGCAAACATCAATGTGAAAAGCTTAGAATCAAATGTTTTTGATAACTCGCTTAGTTCACCTACAAGACTCTCTTTAGAAAGCATAAAGTCTACTAAATAATTAGCTATGGCGTTGCCGTTTATCACATCGCCCCTTCTGTCAACACCACTATAGTTTTCCATGTTGTCTCTATCAACAAGAACAAGCGGTGCAGACGGCAAAAGAGAGCATTTTCCTAAGGCGGCAAAAGCGTTGAATTGGTTTTCTGTGGATTGAATCTTTGAGGGCATAAACACTACAGCTACAGAGTTTATTTTCCATTCATTAAACTGAGCAATCAATGCAGGCAAAAGTGCACTGCCGACACCATCCCAGATTGACGCAACAAAGATAGCATCCTGTAGTTGCTCGATTGGCTTATTCTTTAATCTGGAAATAAAAGCGCCTTCACTTGTCATGTTGGGAGTTATGTTGTACCAGAAGTGGGTGTCTAAATCTGAATCCAAGCCGATGACATGGTCAGGATTTAGTTGAGCTTGACTCCATTTGACTATGTCATGACTTGACTTGTCGATGAACAAAGGCAGCACGCCTTCAGGTTTGCCTGCAAAACGGCTTTTTAATAATAGGTGAATCGGGTATTCTCCGATTGAGAGAACCGCTTTTGTAGGTACAACTGATTTTACTTCTTTAGTGAATTTTCCAATGTTTACTACTCCATCAAAAAACGGCGCTTGAGTATTAACCTGTGAAATGTCAACAATATCTTCTGAAATAACTGAGGGCTCCACCATAGCATCTTCTGGTGTAACAACCAAGTTTTCAGTTTCAACAACTGGTGCTATCTGATCAGCCTCAATTGAGGGCGTTTCAACCTTAACTTCAGCTACTGTAAGCTTTTCTGCAGCTGGTTCCTTGGCTTTTCTGCGTAAGAAACTGAAAAATCCTTTCTTCTTAGGCTTTACCTGCTCAACCGCTACTGGTTTACTTGGTTCTTCAACAATTACTGGAACTGGGACGGGTTCTACAGGAGGCCATACTTGAGTTGCGGGGGGCGTCTGCTCAACCGTGTCTACGATTGGCTGTGGCTCACTGGATTCTATGGGTAATGGTTGCTCAACAGTAATCGTTTCAATATTTGGGCTCTCTTTACTTACTTCAACTAGTGGAGCTTTTTCAAGGGTTTTTTCCTTGGGTTTTTTGCGTAAGAAACTGAAAAATCCCTTCTTTTTAGGCTTAACTTCCGTAACAGTCTGAGTTTTGCTCTCGCTTTCGGAAACAACTGGCGCAGTTTCCTCATTTACTGCTGTCTGCTCAACTTTGACTGTTTCTTCAAATATAGTCGGCTCCGCCTTAGCGTTATGCGGTTCAATAGTGTCTTCAGCTTTTTCTGGTTCAATTTCAATAGCGGGAGTTGGCGTCTCAACTTTGGTTTCAAGAGGCATGGATTCGGGTGGTGATTCAACTTTGGGTACTGGCGCGGGCGTTTTTTTGCTGGATCTGCCAAAAATGCCTTTGTTTTTCTTTTTAAGCCTTTTATTAACGTTTTCAAAATAATCGTCTGTGCTAATGTTCTCGCTTTTTTGATCAGCTTCTTTGTTGTTTTCAGGGGTATTATCAGTTTCTGGCATTGTTTTCTCGATAAGCTTAAGAATGGTTTAGTAAAATAAGGTTTTAGGTAATTACCGCTTGAAACGAGAAGAGAAGAAGCCCGGGCTATTATCTAGACTTAAAGGTTCTAAAAAAGATAAAGAAGAAAAAGACGTTAAGAATGGTCGAAACGTCAGAGGCTGGATAAGTGAACGCCGACAGAAAGGTAAAGAGAAAGAAAAACTTGAGCAAACCAAAGAATCATACACGCTTAAGCTCATAACGTTAATCACCACAATGGTAGCAATGAGTTTAGGTTTCTCGTTTGTGCCTCTGTTTCCTCAACCTTTACCTATACTTTTAGCTTTACTAGTGGCTTTTATCTCTTTTAAGTCTCCAAGAATTGGTATTCCAGTTGGAACCACGCTTATTGCATTGGGCTTAATTTACCATTTAGCGGAATTGAGTTTCATATCTTATCTAGGCGAAATTCCCAACCGTGTTGTATTCACGGTTATGTGGATGGTGTTTTTTATTGTTCCACCCATACTTTTCCGTCGTCACAGAACAGCAATAGCAATAAACATGGGGATAATTGCTTCAACGATTTTATTCTTTGAACCTATCTATTTCCTGGCTGTACCAATAATTCTGGCATCCGCGGTTTTCTTCAAGAAAAATGCCGCTTTCTCAGTTCTATATTACCTCCTAATCTCTTTTCCATTAATGATTGTACAGTATTTCCATTACACTATAATGACAATAAAAGCTGAAGAATGGTGGAATGTAGCTGGCTCAAGCCCACCAGTTTTTGTTCCCCTAAACAATATTTTTGGCAGTCTCGACACTACAATGACCCAGTTTAGGCTTTTTGACACATCTGGCTTTGTCACCACAGTTTATGAGCAATTATTCGTAGATTACCCGCATGTGTTAGGGAAAACACTGCTTTCAGCATTTATTCAGTACCTTGACTCTTTCCCAGGCATTTGCCTCTTTGCAGTTATCATTGTAGGCATAGTCTTAGCGTTTGTATTCTTCGCAAAATTAATCATTCAAGAAGCAAACCTGCCTTATGCAGACCAGCTTTTTGGGCCATTCACCGCAACAGTTACCGCAGCATTATTCCTAATACTGCTAAATGTTCTAAGTAAACCTCTTGCGTTTCAAGCAGATATTGACGCAGTCACAATTCTACTAGCCACTTTAGCCACAGCAGCATTCACAATTCCATTGTCAATAATCAACTATACGCCTAAAGAAACTGCTACTTCCGACATGATTGTAGCTAAAGCAAACGAGTTGAACGGCAAGTTAATGGAGTTTAAGATTCAACTTGACAACGTTAAATCCAATATTCCAGTTAATGTTGCTTCGCCTGAAGGAAAAATGTTGATTATTAAGGATAAACTAGATGATGTTCTTGGTAAATCGCTTTCTTCATTTTTCGCTGAAGCTGACCTTTCAAAAATCTATAACGATTTAGACAAGAAGACAAGCTTAGAAATCAATGACTTATCTGTTGAATTAAACACTATTTTGGGTGAATACCAAGTTTTCGTTAACGGCGAATACTCAGATTGGATTGGTAAACTAAAAGAAGCAGGCTTCAAAATTAATCAGGAACCAAAGTTTAACTTCCAAAAAGAAATGCCCTTGGAAGAACGAATCCAAAGTATAAAGTCGGTTCTTGACACAAGCAAAGCTACAGCGTTTAACGTTATTGAAACTGTTGAGCCAATCTACAATATTATTCGTGCACTATACGATCCAAGCTTGCCTAAAGAGTGTCAAGTTGTTAACTTTGCAATTGAGAAACTGCATAAACAAGCGCCCTTCCACGCCATCAGCGGATTATACGGAGGCGTTGTTAACTGGCGAAGACAATACGGTGAAGAAGTTACCCAATCAATTGAGCAACTCAACAAATCCTTAATCCCCATAATTAATTTGGGCAAAGAAACTGAAACATTAGCGCCGCTTTTAGGCGACAAACTGCCATTAATTATCGCTGATGCTAAAAGAGCGCAGATAATAAAGCAAGCCAGCGAGAAAAACACGCTTAACGTGCTTAACCTAATTACGCTTAAGGAGCTTTTAGACTACTTTATTGAAGTCTCCAAAGATGTGCTCTCGATACTGCATCAAGAAGTCAATAAAGAAGAGCATGCAATTGATAGCCTATCACCTGCACAGGACACTTACTGGGCTAAAAACGCAACCTTAAACGAAAGACTAACTGTGGCGCTTGAGGAACTGTACAATCCTAAAGCACAGATTAACCAGGTCATGATGAACCTGCCAAAATACCTTGCCTACATCGACGAAGCCATACAGACACTAACAGCGTATAGCGACCGTAAAGAATTCCTGCTGAACTATCCAATGGCGGAAAAAGCCATTGAAGAACAAATGAAAACTAAAAAGAAGCTGTCTGCTAAGGATCTGCCTTTTCAAACAAGATATGCCCAAGAATATCTTCGGCTGTTTTACATGCAGCGGTACAGTGAATACCAGTTTGACAAAGACAACCAACTGCTAATAAAAAAAGCCTAAATTTCTATCTTCCTTTTTAGAAGACTTGATCAATTGAAACGACTTATTGTTCTGGTGTCAATGCGGCAATTCTGGTTTTGAAGACAAATTAGTGACTATTGTATAATATACAGAAAGTCTTTAGTCTCGGATTGTTTTCTTACCAAAAGTGATTAGTAACTATTGAGGTGGATTGCCATGAAGCTGCTCCTTAAAAGAGCCATGAACTTCTTAATAATCAGCGCATTGTGTGCTACTTTAATGGCTCAGATGGCATCTGCGTATTCTTCAGAGTTCACCGTAAAAGACAAAGTCACCAACTTTATGTCAAACGTAATCGGGTTTGACCTAACAAAATATATTATGATAGAAAACTCTTCGTCTAGCCAAGTTACTTACCCGTCAGAGTTTAACGGGCTTGTAGCGCAAGAAAGCCCAAGCTATAAGTTCGAGTATAACGGGCAAATTCTTGACACAATGAGCATCTTCTACAATGGATACCTAAATTCATTCAAAATATTTCCCACAGGCGACCCAGTTTACTATAAGTCTCAGCAAAGCGACATTCTAAATCAAGCCAAGGAGATACTTCAAAGGTACCAAACTTTCGTTTCTCAAAAATACTCCGCAGACAATTCATATATTACGCCTATGCAAAACATCCTCAGTAACCTAAAGGACATGTCACCACAGAACATTACAGTTGGCAACATAAACTTCCAGATTACTAAAAATGAAGATAGAACCCTTGTACAATGGCTATTCAGCCAAAATGGCGTTTCTACGAATTGGAAAAAACTGGAAATGGCATTCGTAAACGGCAGTTTCAACTCCTTTAGAGATACTTGGATTATCTATAAAGTCAGTGAAGATAGTGCTATTTCATTTGAAGCAGCAAAAACGATAGCATTAAACGCAGCACAAAACTACAAGTTCCAAATTGTTCATCAAGAAAGCGGAGCTGAAACTACTGAAACTATCAAGGCACCTGACCTAAGCAACGCGCGCTACGATGTGACCTTTACCATGGTTCCATACCGAAATAACACCAGCCCACTGTATCATGAAAGCAAGTTGGCTAGAGACCCATTAACGTTGTACCCCTACTGGCAGTTCATCTTTTACATGAATGAAAGCATCGCAGGCAATATAGGCATTCAAGTCAGCCTATGGGGTGACACTGAAGAAATTGTTTACTGCCACGGTTATGGCTTTCTCGGTTTACCAGACAGCACACATGACGGGCAAGACACAAATAATCCTAACAACCAAACCTCAGAAACTGGTGATTTAATCCCACTATTAGTCATTATAGGTCTTATAGTAGTTCTAACGGCATCAACATCTATAGTTGCAATAAGATACATGAAACGTCAAAGAAAACCTAACTCAACCTAACCCCCTTCTTTTTTTAGTAATATCCCTTGTCGATTCAGGAACTTGTAAAAGACTTTTTTACTTTCCATTCATATATTAAAATGTAGTAAAGAGGTTTTTTCATGAATACTAAAAATGGCACTCGTAAAGAGTTAAACTCAGAAGAGAAATTTGTTATAGAACACAAGGGCACAGAAAGACCCTTCACAGGCAAATACTACGAGTTTTGGGAGAGCGGCACCTACCTATGCCGACGTTGCGGTGCCAAACTTTACCGTTCTGAGAGCAAGTTTGATGCAGGCTGCGGGTGGCCAAGCTTTGACGATGAAATCCCTGGTGCAGTTAAGAGGTTGCCTGATTCGGATGGTAAACGTACTGAAATTCAATGCGCCAACTGCGGCGCCCACTTAGGACACGTTTTCATAGGTGAACGTTTAACCTCTAAAAACACAAGGCACTGCGTTAACAGCATCTCCATGGAGTTTGTTCCCGATAAACCAAAATAACCCTTTAGGCAAATATTTTGTATTGGTGATTTTATGAGTAACAATCAACCATTACATGCCCAAGCAGTAAACCTTGCAGGCTTAATTGATTATCAGGAAGATTCAGTTGTTAGCCGCACCTTGATTGATAAGAAAGCTGGAACCGTAACGTTATTTGCTTTTGATGAAAAACAAGGTTTAAGCGAGCACACTGCACCCTTCGACGCAATGGTAGTTATCCTTGATGGAGACGCAGAAGTAACCATTGCAGGCAACCCGATCAGGCTAAAGCAGGGTGAAACAACCA
>CAZXGX010000031.1:0-18048 GCA_964640475.1 uncultured Candidatus Bathyarchaeia archaeon | reverse complement strand
AGCTGGTATGAACGCTTGACTTGCACTCAAGAGGTCGGGGGTTCAAATCCCCCCCAGTCCACTTGTCTATGTATCTGTTTTCTGAATCGCAGATCGATTAAAGGCTGTTTTGGGAAATCACCAGTTTCCAAGGGTTAATGATTGGGAAATCTTTTAAGCTCTCACAAATAGGAAGTAGAGCAGGCAATCGGTGATCCCATGCACATAACAAGAAAAAACAACATCAAAGATCCATTCGTTGACCCTAAAGGCGAAAAAATCTATGAATTAATTGGCTCAGCCGCCAAGTCCAGAGGGTCAAAAAAGCACAGTTTAGCTTATGGTGTTCTACCGGTAGGGTGCTCTTCAAGCTCCCACTACCACCCCCAAGATGAAGAAACCTACTATATCTTGAAAGGCTCCGCAACCATGAAGATTGAAGGCAAATACTATGAGGTTAAAGCTGGAGATGCCATATTCATACAGCCGCCTGAACGCCACCAAATAACCGCTACTGGTAAAAGAGACGTCGAGTATCTTGTTGTCTGCGCCCCTGCTTGGAAGCCTTCCAACAGCGTTTTCTTGTGAGAAAATCAAAAAGCCGAGCTTAAAATCCACGACTGCTTACTTCATCGAGGAAATTATATCAGGACTACAAAAAACAGCAAAATAAGAGCAGAAGCCACAAAAGCATGGTTAAAGCGTTGTACTAAGTTTGTGGATGTTTAGGTCACTTACAAGCTAAGGAGAAACAATCACTTGTACTCAAGAAGTCGGGAGTTCAAATCCCCCAGTACACTCGTCCCATTATTTCCGATACATCCCGGTCCTTTTTGAGAAAGGCTTTATTTTCGTTTTTTGAAAAGTCTGTTACACCCAAAGTCGCAGACAAAGTCATAACCTGTTTCAATTAACTGTATGGTTTCTTCCCACATTACCACTTGTTATTCCCCTACGTATTTAAAATAAAATATCAATTTGCTAATAGATTATCAACCGCTAGAACTAGATTTCTGTTTTACTTCGGAGGATTTGGGTATGACTGAGTCGAACTGCGCTTTTTTGGCTATGAAGTCATCCAACCACCCTGATTGCTCATCTACAGGAAACTTGAACATTAAACCCAATTTTTTCCTGTCTTTAGCTTGATGATACTTAAAGTACACCTCATTATCCATTATGCCAAGTACCTCTATTTTGCCTGTAATATGCGACATGATATACCTGAAGCGTTTACTGTGCCCATTGCAGGTTTCTTTTGCTTTTTCCACTATTCTTACTGCTTCGCAAATTGGTACTTGAAAGTGACTCTTGACTCTCTTGACTGGGCGGCATTGAAAAACATAGTATGGTGATACACCAATGCTCACAAGGTTATTCATTAGGGATGAAAGAACCTCAGGATTATCATTGACTCCTCTTAGCAAAACTGTCTGGTTGCTCAATAAAACGCCTGCCTTAATCAGATTACTAACAGCCTTAATGGATTGCGGAGTGATTTCGCGTGGGTGATTGAAATGGGTCACTACATATAATCTCTTGTCAGTTTTTGAGTATTTCTTGAAAATGGCCAAAGTCTTCGGATCAGAAAGTCGACTTGGAATTGTAACTGGAGCCCTGCTGCCGATCCTAATGAATTTAAGGTGGTCTATGTTTGTTAATATTTCAAGGAAGCGTTCGATGATTTCGTTTTTAAGCACAAGAGGATCCCCGCCGCTAATTAGAACGTTGTTTATCTCCTTGTGCTTTGCAATGTATTCTGCTGCGTCCTCAAAATGTTTCAGAAGCTCTTTACTGGGTAACCCTACAAGGCGTTTTCTAAAACAATGTCTGCAGTACATTGCGCACCTGTTTGTGGCTACTATTAAAGCGGTTTCGCTGTACTTGTGCTGAAGTCCAGGCATTTTTGTGTTTTCTGCTTCTCCGCTGGTATCGTAGAATCCGCCTAGATTTAATTCCTCAACTGATGGTACAGCCATTTTCCTTATTGGGTCATCAGGATCGCTCCAATCTATCAAAGATAGGTAATACGGGGTAACGCGCATGGGATGAACTTGTGTTACTTGCTCGAGTTTTTTTTCTTCATCAGGAGTGAAAGCGGTATATTTCTTGAGAGTTTTCAGATTAGAAATGGTTTTTTCTAATTGTTTATGTTCTGGAATGGGGATTAGACCTCCAGTTTTATGAATTTGCGAACCGAATAAAATAGGTAATCATCTTATTTAATTGTTAATCTATGACCTAATTAATCAAGGAAGCTGTTATAATCTTTTACAGCTCCATTATACATTGGTTTTTTCTTCTTTTTCTTTTGCTTCTATTTTTCTTGATAGATATTTGTAACGTGGTATTAGTCAATGAAGTTATGAGTGACACCTGCGATGATTCCATTGAAGATAAATTGGATTGCTATTGCAAGTACAATAATTGACATCAGCGCCGAAACTACACGTATACCATCATTACCGAGCAACTTCAGTAGCCTGTGGGCATGTATCATACCAAAATAGGAAAGCAAAACGCCTAAGGCTATTCCTATGAAAACAAAAATTGCCTCAAAAACATTGCTTGATTGTGAAAATAAGAGAATGACTGTCGTTATTGTGCCTGGACCGGCAGTAAGTGGAAATGTCAATGGAATAATTGAGATGTCTTCAGGGCCATCAGATGAGTAGCCGCCTTTTTCTGAAAGCATTTTCAAAGCGATCGTGACTAAGAGAATTCCTCCTGCTATCTGAAATGCAAACACTTCAAGACCGAATACAGAAAAAAGAAGCGTTCCTGTTAAGGCAAAAGCAGTCAGGATTATAAAGCCTAATTTTACTGCTTTAGCAGCTATTTTGCGGTTTTTTTCTTGATCTTGCCCTCTTGTTAGGGTCATGAATATGGCGGTGGTGCTAAGAGGATTCATAATTGCCACAATTGAGGAAATGGCGACTATTGCAAATTCAAAAGTTGCCATGCGTGTCACCTATTATTGGCTTAGGGAATCAATCTTATTTAAAGGTTAAATCTAAAATACTTGAACCTGTAGTTTGTGCTTCTGCATGGCAACCAAATAATAGGGTTTTCTTGTAGATGAAAGATAGTGTCAAAAAAATTATTTATTTATGGGGTCTCTTCAATTGCAAAATTACCCAGTTCAGAGGGGTCATAACTGTAGCTTATGTTTTGAAATTTTTGTGCTATATCCCAAGAGTGATCAAGAAAAGCCATTGTTTCATTCATAACATCATTGAATTGCGTGTTTAGTTCCTCTGCCGTTTGAAGCTGGGAAGAGCTAAAAGCAAAATACCCACTTGAGCTAAGAAGTGCCGCAGCTAGAAGCACGCCAACAACAGTTGTATTCACCGTAAATCCACCTTCTCCCTGTTATATCGAGTTTTTAACTATGATAGGAAGGAAAGTTATGGTTCTTAAAGCTACGTTCCGATGGAGGTATAGTTCATAATTTGAAATATTCTAAAATAAGATATCTCAAAAAGAATTAAGGGAACAAATAATATAGTTATTAGGGAGGCTGAAATGGATGAGTGCGGGTTTTATTTCTGCGATTAATGTTCAAGAATTAGAGGAAGATGTAATCAAGCAAGTAACAGTTCTTGGCAGAAGCGTACTGCTGATTAAACATGGAGACAAAATATTTGCTGTTAACAGTCGTTGCCCCCACATGGGTTGTTCCCTTGCAACAGGAAAACTTAGCGGTTATATTCTGACTTGCCCATGCCATGGCTGGAGTTTTGATATTCGAAACGGTGAGTACCAGCTTCAGAAAGCTATTAAGCTTGAAACATTTGAAGTAAAAATCGAAGACGGACAAGTTTTAGTCAAGGCTTTAGCAGATTTCTGGTAAACCAAGCCGTCAGAGAACGGCTAACCTCTTTTTTCCAATTACCTATATATAATAGAGCTACAGCTTTTTGAAGAGCAAAGTCACGGTTAATCTGAAGGGGAATACAGGTTTGGACGAAGTCTTAGAAATGTTAGATAGATCAACTAAAAGATTACAAAAACTTCTTGATGAATCAAAGGAAGCATCTACTAAGAAAGCAACTGCATATGAATTGGTATTGCAGTCGTCACAAGCTACTTCCGAGCAAAAGATTAAAGCGTTCATGGCAAAAAACTTGGAGCTGGATCGTATTGATCGTGTATCTTCTCAGCTTAGCTTGCTTTATGCCCTTCAGATCTTCGCCTTCAAAGTCAAAGTGCTTGAAGTTACTTTAAGCAATATTAAAGAGCAAACGGTAAATTCTGGTTTGCTACAGAAAGGCGGCGAGTTAGAAGATATAAAGAAGAATATTGACGCATTGAAAATTCTTGTTGAAGCCCAGTATGAATCAATGAAGGAAGTTCATGAAGCCCAAAATAAAACATTAAATTACATTCACTAACCAATCTTTTTGTTAAGAAGCTTTGCAACCGTAATGTCTGTGACTTAAATAGTTAAAGAGCTGACTTAGGCTAACAGGAAATTTTAGCGATTAATTACGCAATGCTTTTTAACAAACTATTTCTTAATCGGAAGTCTAGAATTGTCAGACTATCACATTTAATGGTGCTGCCTTCATGAACCAATGGCATTCCAGACAAGCACAAGATTTGCTTCATCAATCGGGCGTAGATCCTGAAAGAGGCTTAACAGATCAGGAGGTAGCACAGAGACTAAACAAATACGGCAACAATAGCGTTGTTGATGAGCAACAAATTCGTTTTTTAGATATTCTTAAAGAAGAAACAACTGAGCCAATGATTCTTCTACTTATCGCCATTGGAGTACTCTACAGTGTCTTGGGCAACTTAGCCGATGCATTAACCATAATCATAATAATAGTAATTCTAGTTTTAGCTGAAGTGGGGAATGAATACAGGGCAAAACGCTCAATTTCAGCCCTCAGAAAACTTGCCTCTCCAACCGCTCTTGTTCTAAGAAACGGCCAGACAAAAGAAGTTCAAACAGAGTTCCTTGTACCAGGGGACATTTTACTGATAAAAGTTGGGCAGCGAATTCCAGCAGACGCTAGACTTATTGAAGCTTACGGATTAGAAGTTGATGAATCCTCACTTACAGGAGAATCATTCCCTGTAACTAAAGACGCCAACATCGTTTTAGCAAGTGAGACACCTATTACTGATCAAAACAACATGGTTTTCGCTGGAACCGTAATTACAAGAGGAAGAGCAAAAGCGCTTATACTATCAACTGGTTTAAACACGGAGCTTGGAAGAGTTACAGGAATAACTAAAGCTACAAAAGAGCCAAAAACAGCACTTCAGCTTTCCATGAAACAGTTGTCTAAAACGTTAATCTGGGTGGCACTTTTCTTTAGCATATTGATTCCACTTCTAAGCTATCTCAGAGGATTGCAGCCTGATCCAGCACAAGCAGTACTCTACGGATTATCAATAGCATTTGTAGTTATACCTGAAGAGTTACCAATCATAATAACAATGGTTCTAGGCGTTGGCAGCTATGCATTGTCACGTAAAGGTGCCATTGTGAAACGTTTGCGAGCAGCAGAAACTTTAGGAAACGTCAGTGTCATCGCCACAGACAAGACAGGTACAATTACAGAAAATAAAATGCGCATAGAGCACTTTTACTTTGACGGAATCATAAACGAGACAGGACAATTTAGAGAAAATGAGAAGGCAGCCTTAAGAACTGCGTTTCTGGCAAGCGATGCTATTAGAGCAGACGGCACAACTTCTGTAAATCCAATGGCGCAAGCAATTCTTGCACGACTAGAACAAGATAAACTTGATACAGAAATCTTGGTTAAAGGATGGTTGCTTAAAGATGAATTATGTTTTGATGCACAACGCAAACTTGCTTCGTACGTTTACCAATATGGTAACTCAACGATTGTTCTATCTAGTGGTGCTCCAGAGTACCTTTTAGATAGTTCAGTAAAAATCCTGCTTAAAGGTGAAGAGACACCGATAACTGATGAATTAAGAACAGATGCAAACAAAGCTATGATGCAAATGGCCCATTATGGTGAGCGTCTTCTCGCGTTTGGATATCACAGGGTTCATGCTGACCAATCGTATGACAACCAAAATCTTGAACGTGACATTGTTTTTGTCGGCATAGTAGGCTTTATTGATCCACCACGCAAAGAAGTTAAGGCTGCAATTAAAACCTGCCAAGATGCAGGCATTAAAGTAATAATGATTACAGGTGACCATCCTGAGACAGCACGAACAATCGCTAGTCAGGTTGGCATAGACAGCTCAAACGTGTTAACTGGGATACAAATTGCTCATATGTCTGATGACGACTTGAAGAATGCATTTAAAGGTACATTTATTTTCGCTCGTTCTACCCCAGACGATAAACTGCGTTTGGTTAGACTTCTGAAAGAAAAAGGAGAAATTGTGGCTGTAACAGGCGACGGTATAAACGATGCTCCAGCACTCAAAGAAGCTCATATCGGCATTGCCATGGGGATTCGTGGTACTGATGTTGCCAAAGAAGCGTCTAGCATGATACTAATCGACGACAATTTTTCTACAATAGAGACAGCAGTTAGCCAAGGACGAAAATTGTACAGTAACCTTCGCAAAGGAGTAAGATACTACTTAGCCTGCAAAGTCGCTTTAGTATCAATATTTCTTGTTCCAATTTTACTGGGTATCCCGTTACCTTTTGCACCTATCCAAATAATTTTACTTGAACTTTTCATGGATTTGGCTGCTTCTGCCGCTTTTGTTGCGGAACCTCAAGAATTTGGAGCCATGAAGAAACCACCTGTAAACACAGAAGAGAAGTTTATGGGTCAATCTATGCTGCGAGGTATATTTGTGGGAGCGTTTAGTTTGTTTATAGCTGTAACAGCAACTTACCTATTCACTTGGTATATTACTGCACAAGACTTGCCTTATGCTCGAACAATAGCGTTTGCTACATGGATGTTTGGACATATTTTCTTAGCACTAAACTTCCGGTCAGAAAATGCGCCGCTGTTTAAACAAGGGCTGTTATCTAATAAAGTAATGTTGCTTTGGGGATTGTTAGCGATTCTAACAGTAATTGTAGGAACAACGTTACCAATTATTCAAACTCCGCTTCAGATTACAAGCCTAACTCTCCAAGACTGGGTTTTGATAGTTGTTGTTGCGTTTATTGCCACATTCTGGATGGAACTTGCAAAAATTCTGCATAGAAGCACTTAGCTTTTAAACCATTATAGCTTTAAATGAGTGCAGCATCCTGAGAGATGATACTATGCCGATAAAGTATTTTGAAGCCCCAGAAATCAAAAAGCAAGTTGACAAGCTAGCAGAAGAATGTGAGTTTTATCATGTTGTGCCACAGTTTGTTTTCTGTGTACGAAGCAAAGGCTCTAAAGCTAGACGAACAATCGCTAGAATTCACGGGTTAGGCAAGCTTTGGCAGGGAGTTTTGAACCTTCCCCCCTCATACACAATTGAGGTTATCTCAGAAATCTTTGATAAAATGTCTAACGAAGATAAAGAAAGAACGTTAGTTCATGAATTGATGCATATTCCAGGTGGGTTCTCAGGAGGTTTCCGACCGCATAAAGGATACGTGGAAAGAAAGAATGTAGATATGGTGTATAAGAAATTACAGTCATCCAGAGCAGCAAAAAAGCAAAAACAACTTTTTCCATAAATTATACATGTTTCTAAGGTAATATTCTCTTATTGAGCAGATGCTATTATTAAGAAATTATTCTTTGACAACGAAAGATACAAAAAGCCTGCACAAACTAATACTTGGCAAAGGAAGAAAACTTTGCCGAAAACGGTGTGTAATTCATGAAGCATGTTATGAAAAGTCTAAAGCACAACGGCATATTCGTTCCACCTTACGATTACAAAGGATTTAACATCAAAATCCAAGGTCAATCAATTAAACTAAGTCAGAAAACAGAGCCTATGGCTGTGGCTTGGACGCGAAGACTACTATCAATCACTATACCCGCGCCAGATGCCGTTTTTACTAAGAATTTCATGAAGGAATTCCTCGAACAAATAAAGAAAGAGAATCCTTCAATGACCTTTTTGAATAATTTTATACCAAACTATATTGCAAGCATCGATAATCCAGCAGCCAAAAATAACGGTAATGGATTAAATAGCGAGATTGATTTTAACCAAATTAGGCGCTTCGTTATTGATGATAAAGCAAAGAAAGAAGCGTTGAGTAAAGAAGAAAAGAAAAAGATAGCTGAAGAACGTAAAGTCGTACGTTTAGCTTTTAAAGAGAAATTTGGTTACGCAGAGGTTGATGGGCAACGTCTCGAAGTGGCTAACTGGACTTCTGAACCCTCATGTCTTTTCGCTGGACGCGGTGATCACCCACAACGTGGAAAATGGAAAGAAGGCCCAACACAGCAAGATATTACATTAAACCTTTCTCCTGATGCACCTAAACCTGAAGGCTGGAAAGTTACTTGGGAACCCAATAAGATGTACGTAGCTAAATGGGTGGACAAACTTACAGGGAAAGTCAAGTATGTCTGGTTTAGCGATACCGCGTTTTTGAAACAAAACCGTGAAAAAGAAAAGTTCCAAAAAGCAGAGACACTAGGCAAGCAAATTAGCGTAATTGAAAAACATATTCTTAAGAATCTTGAAGATAAAGACGAGACAAGACGGAAAGTTGCAACTGTGTCTTGGCTAATCCTTG
This sequence comes from uncultured Candidatus Bathyarchaeia archaeon, assembly GCA_964640475.1. Classification (GTDB taxonomy): domain Archaea; phylum Thermoproteota; class Bathyarchaeia; order Bathyarchaeales; family Bathycorpusculaceae; genus Bathycorpusculum. The sequence goes on along the minus strand of CAZXGX010000031.1, from coordinate 9,410 downwards.
TACCGAACATGAGGGTTGGTGACGAAAAAGATCCAGACGAAGCCGACACTGTCGGTGCAATAACGCTGCGAGCAGAACACATAAAGATTGATGGCGATGTAATCAACTTTGATTTTCTAGGTAAAGACTCGGTTCGATGGGTTAAATCGTATAAAGCTCCAATAGCGGTAATTCGAAACATTGAGTACTTCTCAGAGCACAGCAAAGAGTACCTGTTTGAAGGGATCGACTCTAAAAATGTAAGTCGCTTTCTCTCAGAAAAAATGCCTAAGCTTACCGCCAAGGTTTTCCGTACTTGGAGATGCACAAAAACTGTCAGAGAAGAACTAGAAAAAAGCGGTGTAACCAAAAATGATCCTGAATACCGTAAAAAATTCGCTGCAAAAATGGCTAACCTCAAGGTTGCCGAAGTAGCAAATCACAAACGAAAGATTCCGCCAACCTTTGATGATCGTTTAAAGAAGAAGGAAGAAAACCTCAAAGCATTGCAGGCGCAGCTTAAAGCAAAGAAGGCAGAGGGTAAAAAGACCGAATCATTGGAGACACGAATTGAACGGGCAAAGCTTGATCTTGAATTAACAAAACTTACCCGCGAGTACAATTTAGGAACATCTCTTAAGTCATACATTGATCCAACAGCATATGTGAAATGGGCAAAGAAAGTCAAATTTGACGTACTGAAATTTTATCCAACAACCTTGCGAAACAAGTTCAGTTGGGCACTGCAGGGCAAAACTAAATCTGCTGAATCTGATGCTTGTGAGTGCACACCCGCTTGAAAAACAAAGACTCCCCTAACGGCTCCCTAATCACAATTTTTGTTAAACCAAACTCATCTAAATTCAAGGTTGAACTGGACATTGACGAAATCATTGTTTACGCTACTGAAGAACCAGAGAAGGGAAAAGTAAACAAAGAAATTATTAAAGAGTTAACAAAGCTTTTCCATGCCAAAGTTGAACTTGTTTCAGGTGCAACCTCTAGACAGAAACAGCTGCTCATTATAGGACTTAAAAAAGTGGATATTGAGCAGTTATTGAAAGAAAAGTAAACAAAAACCCTGTTTTCCTAATTCTATTGCATTTTGAATCGCAGTATCGCTGCAATACCACCGAAAGCGTTCTTAAGCATTTGACCTTCCTCAGTTTCTGCCGAGATAACCTCGACATCAGTGTTTGAATACTCTGCCAGCTGTCCTAAGTCATCAATAACATCTATCTTCTCAACTATCGTCATTGAAGGCGCTTTACAGTTTGGGCATGGTTTACCAGAGAGGTTTTGCTCAAAAGTTTGCAGGTTTAGGGTTCTCACGGTATCCTGTTCTTGATAGTTGCATGCACCACATTTGATTGTGACTCTTTGCATGTCCAAACTCTCAGAAATAAGAAGCGTTTTAACTACGCCTGATTGAAGAGCTTTCCGGACTTCTCCTTCACCATACGTTATCAAGCCAGTATCGTGACCGACTTCATAGAGGAATTTTTGCATGATTTGTTTTTCTTCGATGTAGCGGACTTTTCGCATTATTTCAGGTGCTTTATCTACTACTTCTTTTACACCTTGCTCTTCTACGTAAGCGGTATCGACTACTTCTAAAATTTTGTTTTTTAATTGATAATTAAGGTAGTCGCCTTTTTGGAAATCGTATTTTGTAGGTCCTGGTCCGCCGAGAATAATTCCCTTTAAGGTTTCAATTGGCAAGAAAACTTCATCTGCATGTTTTCCAACACGAGCAAAGTATTCGTTAAGCTGCATGTCTCGTAAGCGTTCATATCGTCTTGCAGATTGACCACCCGCACGAGTTTTGCCACAAACACCTGAGTGCATTTCCCGCACTATTTCTAAACGTTTACCCATCAACGTGGCGATTGTAGCGTTTGAAGCATCAACAAGCAATATGCCGTAAGTTTCTTTTTCTCGAAGCATCTCTTGCAGGTGCTCTGTGTGGAAGCGTGAGTCGCAACGGTATAAGAAAATTTTAATCGGTTCAGGCGGAATAATTACCCAAGCTTCCATGCGTTCGGTTCCTGGTCCACTGCCCTCCTGGGGAAGGGCACCGCAAAAGATTACTAGACCTTTTTCGCCTGGGTCTTTGAAAAGTTTGAGCTTTTGTTGGGCTTTAGTGATAGCGTCAAGAACGTTTTTACGTGTAACGTTAGATTTAATGTTGGTTGCAGTCCCATATTCTTCGCGTAGCAGATTTAAGGCATCGCTGATTTGTTTGCCTGGTGGAACATAGATTGTGATAAGTTCTGTATGACTACCTTCTTTACCGGCTAACTGATTGATTGCTTTTCTTGTTCTGAATAGTTCCAAGCTGCCTTTTTTTGCTGTGCTCACAATAATTCACGTAATTTATATTTAGCTTCATAAGTTAGGGTGTAAGAACAAAATAAAAGTTCCTACAGAAAAAAGGAACTATTCTGCGCCTATAGCATCTTTTAATGTTGCTTTAAATGGACCTAGTTTTCCGCCGTAGTTGCCTGCGGAAATCTTTACAACGCCAGGGCAATTAATTGAGGCTGTAACTCCAACCTTCATGGCTTTGTTAACTGCTTCCAAGGTTAAGCCGTTAAGAACGATTTCGAAAACGCTGTTTACGCCTTCTGGAACAACCGTGTCTGGAACAACGGTTCGCAGAGTTGGGCAGTAGGCCTGGTTTGTTGAGGCTTTAAGTTTGTATTTTAGTGATCCGGCTTTGCTTCCTGAACGGCATACACCGCCTGGGAATGGCATTATTACATCTGGAACTTGTTCGCGTATTGCGTCAACTGCTGCTTCGGATGCTGCTAAGGCTTCTGGTTGTGTTTCAGCGAAAATCATGTAGTTTCCGCCTGCAACTGCTTCCATGGCGCCAAAACCGTCTTCTACGATAAAGTTTCCTTCCATAACTGGGATTTTCCAGCATTTTCTTCCGCCAACCATGGTCTTTTTCTGGAAGCCATCTCCGAAGTAACGGAGGCTGCTACCGACACTAAGAGTGCGTTTGCCAGTTAAACCGTTGAAAGCTGCTGTTGTTGGACATGTCATGACACATTGACCAATACGTGCCATAAGCTGATGTTTTAGTTCGAATCGGTCACGGTTGTAAATTTGAATCATCACACCTGGTCGCTTGTCAGGTGTTTGGTCTGCTGGAACCGCGCGTTCGATAGAAGCTTCTGCTGAGGCAGCAATAACGCTTGTTGCGAAACCTGTAGTTACGTTTCCAGCTATTTGTGCCCATTTCTCGTTTTGGGCTGTTATAAGAACTCTTCCCACCCAAAGCGGGAACATTTCAGCAAAGGTGTCACTTACTTTAACAGTTTGACCTGAAGCTGATTTTACTAAAAAGACCTTTTCTGTATCGTCGTAACCTACAATTTTAAGCTTGTTAGTGTTTGAGGACATGGAAGAGACCTTGCATTCAGTTGGGGATTGTATAATTTAAGAGTTTTTGTAAACTATGCGTTCTTTTACCTATTTTACTTTAAATTTTAACATTAATTGTTAAAAGAGTGCGTAAGGAAAAGGCTGATGTGACGAGAAAAATTTACCTTTGATGGGGATTTTTTCGCCACAGACTGGACAATGCATATCATTTGTCAAGTTCCATTTAGTTATTTCAAAACCATCTCGCCGAATCACTGCTTCATCGCAGTTGGGGCAATAAGTATTTTCAGCTGGGTGACCAGAGACATTACCGATATAAGCGTAATGTAAACCCTCACTTTTCGCAATCAAGTAAGCCCGCTCTAAATCCTCAACTGCAGTTGCAGAAACGGTAGTCATTTTATAGTCTGGGTGAAAACGTAACAAATGAAACGGTGTATCTGGACCTAAATAATCATTAATCCATTTAGCCATCTTACGTATCCTATCCGTAGAGTCACCTATTTTTGGAACAACCAAATTAGTAATCTCAATATGTACCCCACAAAGTTTGAGTTCTTTTAATGACTCATAAATTGGCTCTACGTTAGGCACTGACATCACTGACTTGTAAAAGTCCGGATCTGCGCCACCTTTGAAATCAACTGTAACTGCATCAAGATAAGGCGAGATTGTTTTAACTGCTTCAGGAGTCATGTACCCATTGGTTACAAACGTGTTAAACAAGCCTTCTTCATGAGCAAGCTTAGCTGTTTCATAAGCGTATTCCATAAAAATAGTTGGTTCAGTGTAAGTGTAACTTATTCCCTGGCAGTGGTTGTCATGGGCCATCTTTATTATTTCCTCAGGCGGCAAAGGATTTCCTGATACTTCTTTATCTTGACTTATCATCCAGTTATCACAGAATTGGCAACGGAAATTACATCCAGCAGCTGCAATAGAAACTACTAATGCACCTGGATTGAAGTGAACAAGGGGTTTTTTTCCGATAGGATCAACGCCAGCGGAAACAGCTTTCCCATAGTTCAATGCGTATAGGGTACCACTCTGATTTTTTCTAACCAAACAGAAGCCTGTGGAACCGTCGTTTATGAGACATTTTCTTGCACAGAGGAAGCATTTTACTTTGTTTTCATCTTGCCTATTATAAAGCATGGCTTCATGAAGGGACATTTTTTTCACCAAATAAAGATTCTTTGAGTTAAGCTCTTCATTAAAATATGATAGCATTTTATTAATAACTATTTAATGCAAATTGATCTTGGATAAAGCTAATACGCAAATTAGTCGTTAACTGTTGCTATCCGTGCGAGATGGTCTAAATGCCTAAGGCTAATAATGAAGAGCTTGAAGGAATCACGCTCAAAGTCTACATGTATGTGGTAAACAAGAAAAAACCAGTTGGCACACGGGAAGTTACCAGAGGCTTAAACCTTAGCAGCCCAAGTGTTGCGTACAGACATCTTGAAAAGCTTGAAGAACTTGACTTATTACAGAAAGATCAGTTCGGGGAATACACGCTTAAACGCAAAGCAACCCTGCACGGTTACATGTGGATTGGCAGACACTTAATACCAAAGATGTTTGCGTACTCAATCGTCTTTGCTTTAATCTTAATTGTAGAATTAATTGTGTTGGCGCTACATTTTACAGTTGAGAACTATGAGTTCAAAGTTTTCTTTCTACTACTCATATTAATCACTGGACTTGCAATGTCAGTATTCATAATTGAAGCATTAATTCAGCATAGAAGATTTGTACAAGAATCAAAAACTAAAGAGTAAAATGAAAAGAGTATTGAGCTTAAAGGTTAATCTCTGCTTGAGAGTATCAAAATGTAATCTGCCGTGTCTGCGCACATGTCTGCTGCTTGTTCAATGAATTCTATTAAGTCGTCAAAGATCACGAGTGCTCCACAGTTTATTGTTTCACCGTATTTTACGAACAGACTTTTTGTTTTCAGATATTCTGTGTCGATATCGTGTTCTATCTCTCCAACCTGTTTTGCTTCTTTAACGGCTTCGTTAGGGTTAGAGGAAATTTTTTCTACGCTTCCACGGAGAGTTTGGGCAGTCTCAACTAATTTACCAGTCATGAAGACTGTTTTTTCACAAAGCTCTTTAGGAATTTCTGCTTCGCCAAGCATTTCGAGACATCTTGCAGCGTCTTTAGTATGGTCTGCTAGTGTATCTAATCGTTTAACTAGGTGTAAGAGATCTTCTCTGTAATCTGAAACTAACGCGGCACCTTTGGATAATTCAAGAAAAGTATCTGTTCGCAGCTTGTCCACTTCTTCCTCAGCCAAGTATAAGTTTTGAATGTACTTTTTTGTTTCTTTGAAGCTTTTTTCTGAAAAGCTTTTCATGGCTTTATGTAGCCAAGTTACAGTGTCAAAGGCTTTAGTTATTTGCTCATGAGCTAGTTCTAAGCCTCTTGTTTTTCTTCGTTGCTCAAACCAATCGTAACTTCTTTTTTCCAAAGCTGGCGTCTCCTGGATTCGATTAAAAATATAATCCTCTCGTAAGGATATAACCCTTATCTTATTCTTTAAATTCCATAGGATTTTGCAGGTTTAAAACCGTTTGTGCCAATGCCACTTTAGACTGCAAGTCTTTCATTAAAGTGTTCGCGACTTTAACTTCAAGCCCTAAGGACTCTATTCGGCTTTTTTGAGCAGCATCAGCAGTATCAATTATAAAGTAATCTATAAAGTCAGCATAAAGTTTTGCAACAGTATAAGCTGAGACCTCAAAGCCTAAACCACTTAATAATTTATCTGCGGGTCCTTTAATTGGAGCACCTGCCACAATTGGGCTTATCGCGACTTTCCGTGCTTTAGTTTTTCTTAAAGCCTCCCTGATGCCCTTAATTGAAAGTATCGTACCAATACTCACTATTGGATTACTTGGGCAAACAATTATCAGTTCCGAATCCAATATAGCCTCAACAACACCCAAAGCAGGTTTCGCTGCTTCTACACCAATATATTCTACGCCTAAAACCTTGTCTTTTGCTGCTCTTTTTACCATGTATTCTTCAAAATGTATTGATCCTTCAGCAATCCGCACATGAGTGGCAAATTTGTCATCGGTCATCGGTAAAATTCTTACTTTAAGACCTAGGTCGCTGGCGACTTTTGCTGTGATCTGTGAAAGTGCTGCACCGTTTTTGAGCATTTTTGTACGTAGAATGCTGGTTGCCATGTCTCTGTCGCCAAGGTTGAACCATGACTCTTGGTTGAAGCATTTTAGCATGCTAAGGCATTGGAAGGTGTCGCCGTTTAATCCCCAACCCTTCTCATCATTAACTAAGCCAGCTAATGTGTATGTAATAATGTCAATGTCTGGAGAAATATGTAGTCCAAAAAGGTTGATGTCATCACCTGTGTTAACAATAACCGTTACGTCTTCTTGTTTGACCAGTTTAAGCAATCCTGTTAGGAATCGGGCTGCTCCAACGCCGCCTGCTAGAGCTGTGATCATTATGGTTTTACCTTGTTAATGATGATTTTTTTCTGAAACCCAATATTCTGAAGTTGCGCCTTTCTGATTTGTGATTCTTTCTTTTTTGAAGATTGGTGCTTCACTTTTATATCGTTCAACCGCTTCCTGAAGTACTGGAAAAACTTGTGTACGGTGGGAACCTGCAACTGCCACGTAAACCATTTCGTCGCCAATCTTGAATTCTCCAAGTAAATGATGGATTTGAACATCAACAATCCCGGGATTCTTTACTAAGTCATTGCATATGTTATCGAGGACCTGATCTGCTTTTTCCTCATACGCTTCAGTGGTGAGTTTCTCGACTTTTTCGCCTGCCAAGGTTTCTCCTCTGACGATGCCGATGAAAAGTCCGATAGCTCCAGTTTTTGCAAAATCCTCTCTTTGCTTTATATTATCCACTACATCGTTTACGTTGAATGTCCCTTTCTCATGTACGCCTGCACGTTTACCCACAATAGGCACTTCCTTTAGAACAGGTATGATTTAGCGTATTATCTTTAAGTCGTTTTTGGAAATGAAATAAAATAATAAATGAATGAGAGGTAAAAGAAGTTTAATTTAAGATTCTGATTCTTCTTCGTCGGTTTCTTCTTCGATTTCTGCTGCGTCTATTTCGGCTGCTTCTTCCTCGTCTAATTCTTCAACTGGTTCAATGGTTGATGTGCCTGCTGCTATTGCTAGTTTTGGCATGTTTGCTGGTTGACCTATGAGTTTTGATTTTCTAATGCCTACGTGTCTTAGTGGCGCAACTTGTTTTGATTCGTTGTAGATGTCTGATGCGATTTTGCCTAGGACCATTTCTTGAACGAACTGATCCATTGTGAGCGCTGCTGCTTTTTCTTTGATGATTCTTTCCATTATGTTGCGTATGATTTTTTCTTGTGAAGTCTTTATACGTGAAAGTGTTAAGGCTGAAACGGCTATTCTTAATTTGAACCCTTCTCTGGTCGTTAAATTGAATAAGCCGTCAACTTTTGTTGTTCTTCTTCTAACTAAGCTACGAAGGTAATCTCGTGAATATTCATGCCCTTTAAACAGGGTTTTGGCGGTTTTACCGTCCATTTCGCTTATTTGGAAGAACATTTTTAGGTAATGGTGAGAAAAGTCGCTTGTAATATCGTATAGTGTAGCTTCAACAACTCTGCCGATTAATTGATCTGTTGTCTCTGCTGGCACTGCACCTAAATCAACGTTACCGAAGAACGACGGCGCTACTACGTTGTACCATGATTTGCCTCGCCATTTATCGCGTACGTGTTTTGCTGATTTTGAAGACAAAGTAATCCTCCAAACGTGCCTCAAGATTCTCAAGGAGATATTAAAAGCTTTAGCGCTTTTTATCTATTTTTTCTACGTCACCCATATACTTTCGCAAAGCTTTTGGCACATTTATTGAGCCATCTTCATTCTGATTATTCTCAAGAAGAGCAACAATTGTTCTACCTGTGGCAATAGCCGTTGAGTTTAACGTGTGCAGGAAACCTTTTGGTGCTGCGCCTTCTTTTTCGCGATAACGGATCCCAAGGCGTCTTGCTTGATAATCAGTGCAGTTACTGCAGGAAACTACTTCGCGGTAACCGTTTTGGGCTGGCATCCAAGCTTCAATATCATATTTTTTAGCTGCCACGGTTCCTATATCGCCTGTGCAGACGTTTACGATACGATAGGGCAATTCAAGTTTTTGGAGCAAATCCTCAGCGTTCTGCAGGAGTTCTTCATGAAGCTTCTTTGAGTCTTCTGGTTTGCAGAAAATGAATTGCTCGATTTTGTTGAATTGATGGGTGCGAAAGATGCCTCGTGTATCTTTTCCATGTGCCCCGGCTTCTTTTCGGAAACAGGTGCTTAAGCCTGCGAGCCTTAGTGGCATGTCTTGTTCTTTTATAACTTCAGTCATGTACATGGCAGCCATCGGATGTTCGCTTGTAGCTATCATGTAAAGGTCCTCGCCTTCAATCTTGTAGAGCACATCAGCAAAGTCTGCAAGCGCAGTTACACCTTCATAAGCATCTCTTTTTATCATGTACGGCGGCTCAATAGCAACAAAACCCTTCTTTGAGAGTTCCTGCATGGCAAAATTCATCAATGCCAAATCCAGAAGCGCCAACTGGTTCTTTAAGAAGAAGAAGCGTGAACCACTGATTTTGCCAGCGCGTTCCATGTCAATTAAGTCAAGGCCATCTGCTAAATCGAGATGGTTTTTTATTTGGAAACTAAATTTTCTGGGTTCTCCCCAAGTTTTTATTTGCACATTGCCTGTGTCGTCTTTGCCAAACGGTACAGTATCTTCTAGCATGTTGGGTAAACGTAATAGTAAATCGCGTTCTTTTTCCTCTTCCAAAACCACTTGTTTCTCTATTATGGTGACTTGTGTGTCAACAGCTTTTGCCTTCTCCACTTGAGCTTGAGCATCACCACCAGTTTTTTTTAGTTTCGCAATCTCGATTGTAACCTGCTTACGTTGATGACGTAGATCATTAAGAGCAGTCAAGTTTGTGCGCCATTGCTTATCAATAGCAATTAACTCATCGAGCATTT
>CAZXGX010000030.1:0-18392 GCA_964640475.1 uncultured Candidatus Bathyarchaeia archaeon | reverse complement strand
AGAAAAGGATTGTTTAAAAAATTGGCGCATACATCCAAGTAACTATTATCAATATCAAGCTTGGAATGAATGCTGCAGCCCATATTGCTTTGTTCGCTCTAAAGATTTTATAGCCATCCAGAACGCCAAATGGAATCAAGTTAAAGATACACATAAAAGCGTTAATATATGCAATAAAACGCAAAACAACGCCGTATGTACTTGAAAATCCTAAAGCATATGCAAAGGCTAAGAAAACAGTTGCAAAAATAATATTTGTTATTGGTCCAGCTACTGAGATTTTCACCATTTCTTTCTTATTAGGCGAACCCGCAATCATCATGGCTCCAGGAGCAATCATCTTAAACGGCAAGAAAACTGACGCAAAAGTTAACACTGCACCCCACAGCGTCAATCTAAATTCAGCCCATAAACCAGCTTTCTGCGCCATAACCTTATGCGCTATTTCATGCACCAAAAAGGAGGTAGTCATTAAAACAGCGAAAACTGCCATCATATCCAAGGTCCATTTAGGGAAGAAACTTCCAAAATAATTATAATAAATTGCCATAGAGAAACCAATGCCGATGACAAGTAAAGCTGCAACGCCGACGTGTTTTAGTTCTTTAGGACTAAAATAAAAGCCACCTTTTGGTCGCAGTTGTGGACCATAACTGTAGCTGATCTGATAAGAGTTAGTTTTAGGCGCAATTATTTCGCCAACTGCATTCTGCTTTTGCGAGTGGGCAAGATCAATTTGTGGGCACTTATGATTCTCTGGTAAACGGTGAGCGCTACAGAATTGTCCGCCACAGTATGGGCACTGAAAGGGCATATAGACTTCTTGTCCACAGGTTTGGCATTTCATGTTAGTTAGCCTTTAGGTGAATTTGCATTTAATGGTTTATATTTTTCCCCTAAAAACACCAAAAAGCGTTCTAACGTGCCTTATAGAAATCATAGACAACAATGATTAGAAAATAGATTAAACCAAAAACACCTAAACAAATGCATGTCCAAATAACATTTGATAAAGACAAACCTAAACTCAACAATGGATTAGATGATAAAGGAAAGAACGGAATCATTTCTGAATAAAGAAAAGAATCAAATAATACATGAAGACAAGTGCCAAAAACTCCAGCAGCAAAAAAAGACTTTTTTGGTAAAACCTTGTTTGTTTCCAACTTGAACGTTACGTAAAAATCACGCATAAAACCCTCTAAACTAACCATCACAAAAGCCAAAAGCAATCCAACAGCAAACGCCAATAGAAACGTGTGAAGATATCCATGTAAAGGGTAACTTGAAGGAAAAAACATGCCTATTAATGGTTCAACATCTAAAATAACATTGGCTACTATGAACGTTGGCACATGCAAGTACTTTCTAAGAGGTAACCCAAATGCTAAAGCTGGACCAAAATGAAATGGTGTAAAGGGCATGCTGTATTACCAGTACTCGATTGGTTAAAGGAGCTATTTCTATTTTGGCATGCCTTAATTATTATATCTACCATTTGAGAAGTGTTGATACAAAAGATGAGCCAAGCTAAAGAAAACAAGAACTATGTCACAGCTAAATACCTGAAAAAAGTAGCGCAAGACCTAATGGATTTGCAGGACGTCAACTTCTTAATCTGTCTAAAGAGAAAAAATATGAAGATGTCACTGTTGAAGTAATTTCGTTTGTTACAAGAGACTTTTATGAAACACCTTTCAGCAATTGGCTAATTAAAGAAGCACAAAAAAACAAAAACAAAATCACCTCCGAACAAGAACTCGACATGTGGAATTAGGAGTTAATAAGAAAAACAGAGCAAGACACATACTTTTCTTATGTTAACACAGTCTTAGTTGCAGGAAAAAAGCCATAAACAACAAAATACAGCAATTTTCATTGTTTACCCTTAAATGGTAAAGGCTTAAAGCTTTCATTTCTAAAATCTAACTACTAAAAGGATTACAGGAGGGTGAAGGTTTGAAGGCTTTCAGTTTTGTCCATGCTTCTGACTTGCATTTAGGCTATGCACAGTATGGTTTAGAAGCAAGAAGACAAGACTTCGACAATGCCTTCTCAGAGCTAGTGGACAAAACACTTGAGCTTAAACCTGACTTCCTAATTATCGCAGGCGACCTTTTCCATCAACCAAGACCCTCAAATGTAACCCTAGAAAATACTGTCCGCAGTTTCAAACGTCTAAAAGACGCTGACATCCCAGTTTTAACAGTTGACGGCTCACATGATTCAGCCCCAAACTCAATAACAGGCACAATCCTCTACCCACTAGACAGCGCAGGATTAATCTATCATCTACCACGCCATGAAGGCGCATGCTGGCGAAAAACAGACAGCTGCTACGTTTACGGCATACCAAACTATCACAACAGACACAAAACACACGATGCCCTCCCAAAATTCATGAATGAAAAACCACCAACACCAGACGAGAAAGTAGCCAACATTTTTGTTTTACACGGCGCTGTAGACTTGCCAAGTGTCAAGCCACCATACATTGAAGCAGAACTTTCACCAGAAATGCTGCCAAACGGTTTCTGTTATTACGCAGCAGGTCACGTACATGAACGGTATTTAGAAAAATTCAAAGACGGCTACCTATCTTACAGTGGCTGCACAGAAACAGCCGGTTATGATGAAGCCAAATACCGTAAAGGCTTCAATTACATAAAGGTCAACGAGAAAGGCGAATTAGAAATAGAATTCTTTGAACTTCAATCACCACGAAGATTCGTGATAATCGAATACGACTACACAGGCATGAGTGCAGCAAAAATTACTGAATACGCAACCCAGCAAGTAAAAGACACTGATCAAGAAGGCGCAGTATTAATCCCCATCCTCAAAGGCACCTTGCCCGTTGAAGCAAGCCGAACAGAAATCGATTTAGGCAAAATTCGTGCTGCAAGCCAAAAGGCACTACTTGTACACCCAATAATGCAGCTAAAGGAAACTGCAGTTTCAGACGAAGTAGTGCGATCCATTTTCGAAAGCGAATTTAAAGACTTGAAAACAAAAGCGTTTGAATATTTCCAGCAAATCTTCAGCGAACGCTACAGCAAAGAAGAAGCAGAAAAAATAGCCCGCTCTGCATTAGCATTAATTGAGCCATTAACACGCAAACAAGACGAAAAAGTCAAACAAGCAATAGAGGAGCTGGCAAAATGAAAATCGAAATAGTCCAGCTAGAAAACATTAGATCGCATGTTAAATCAACAGTGCCGTTTACACGTGGGTTCAATTGTCTTGTTGGCGGTTTAGGCTGCGGTAAATCCAGTGTCTTGTACGCCATTGACTTCGCATTGTTTGGTGAAACAATTGGCGGTAAAAGTTTCGATTATCTAATGCGTGAAGGTGCTGATTGGTGCAGGGTTACTGTTCAGTTTACTCAGAACGGGAACACTTACAAGCTTATACGAGGCTTAAAACGCAAAGGTAAAGGCATCAGCCAAGACTTTGAACAGCTTAAACTCTATGAGGATGAAAAACTTCTTGCCAGCATGAAAACCGACGCTATTGCTGAACAGTTTAAAGCAATTACGGGTTTAGATAAAGACCTTTATCGCGACATTGTCTGGTTTAGACAAGAGCACCTGAAGGAGCTTCTTGATGCTACACCACGTGACCGCCAGCGAAGTCTTGATGAACTGTTTGGTTTATCTGATTATGAAGTTGCATGGAGTAACATTGCGCAGTATCAACGTGATTATGAAACTGAGAAACGAATTTATGAGAAAGACTCCGATGTAAACGGGCTTGAAAAGCTTGGTAACGAGTATAACAAGGCAACTGAAGAATACGCGTTGCTAGAGATGGATCTTGAGAATGCCTCTCAAAAGCAAACGTTAGCTAAAAGACTTCTTGAGGAAGCAGAAATAAAGCTAAAACAGCTTGAAGAAAAAAAGCTCACGGTTGAAGAGCTTAAACGTAAAGAAGCACGCTTGCATGCCAATCTGCAAAGCATGACAAACGTGTTGGCTTCATTAACGCAGCGAATTGAAGACAAGAAAACAATCGTAGACAACCTGCGGCAACGCCAAACCTCAATAGAATCCCAAATGAAAATATGCTTTAGCAAGCTTGAGCAAGCTGGACTGCCAACAAATCTGCCTCTTGAACAATTAGGCACTCATTTAGCGGCGTTTGATGATAAAATCAGCACTCTAAAGGCTGAACAAGAAGCTACTTCACGTAACATGCAAACAGATAGGAAGCGAACAGCAGATTTGGCACATGAGGACAAATGTCCCGTATGCATTCAACCATTAACTGGCGAATATAAAACTGGCCTCTTAGAACGCATTAAAACCGAGAATTCGGAGCGAGAAAAAATTATACTTCACTTGCGACTAGAAATTGCTGACCTGCAAAAAGCAAAGACCATCGCTTCCGAGGCTTACTCAAACCTGCAAACATGCGTAACTCGAACCTCCGATTTGAAATCACGTATTCTTGAAGAAGAAAATAACCTGAAAAAATTGATAGCTGAATTAGAGTTACAACAAAAAATAGACTCTGAACAACGCATAACTTTTGAGTCAGTACAGTTTGAAATCAGTAAATTCGACTTGTCTGATTTAGACTCAGCTAAAACAAGACGCGAACAAGCCTTCCGTCAATATTACGTTTTAGATTCAGAACTACGCACGAAAGAAAACCGTAAAAAAGACGTTCTCAGACGCTTAGACGAAATAAAAATCAGAATTGACATAGCTCAAGAAAAGCTTGAACGCATGGAAAAAATCCGTAAAACAACAGAAACCCTGAGTGCCATCCGAGACGCATACCGTAGCATCCAACCAAAACTACGTAGCGAATTCGTCAAAGTCCTACGCAATTTTGTACAGCAAGTACTTGACAGTCTTGTCGGCGGAGAAACACCGCTTTTGAACATAGTGATAGATGAAACCTACACGCCATATGTGAAAAGCGAATCTGGTATTGAACGTGAGGTTAGTAACCTTTCAGGTGGTGAACGAACGCTTCTGGCGTTTGCTTACCGGCTTGGCTTAGGACAACTTATTATGCAGTCGCGAACAGGTCATGGTTTAAGCATATTGATGCTTGATGAACCAACTGAGAACTTGGGAAGTGAAGATGGCAGTATTGAGCGTTTGGCTGAAGCTATTAGCCGGTTTAAAGCTATTGAGCAGATTATTGCCGTTACGCATAGTGAAGCATTCGCTGGCAAAGCAGAGCATGTAATTACGTTAGAGAAAGAAGCTGGAGTAAGTAAAATTTCAATAGAACATTAACATACCGAGAACATTTTACTAAAATATTTTTTAAAAAAAAAGAAAAATTTGTTGTATAGTTGAGTTTTGGTAATGTTGCTATGGGTATAGATACACTCCTTGTAGTGTGGCTCCAAAATATTTCTGAATCATTTCTGCATGTACAGCGGCAGGGTCTATGTCAGCAAATAAGTCAGGATGGAACCATTTGGCAAAATAGAGCAAACCAACCAGGTCGCGCTCTACTAAAACTGTACTCTTGATCACATAAACTTGCCCATTCAGAACTGCTTTCAACTCGCTTACTCCAGTTCGATTTAATATTTCATTTCTCAAATTCTGAAACGCCGCTAAATCTTCGCCAGATGTATAGTCTAACATGCGAATAATGAAATCAGGGTTCTGCTCCAATACGAACTCGGCAATTAACTGAGGGCTTGAACCTGTAGCGTTTTCACCTATGTTTATTCCACCTGCTGCTTCAATTAGTTTAGTATATGAACCTCCTGGGCCTGTACTAAACCAAGCTTTATACCATTCAAAGTAAACTAAGGGTTTTTCACTCCGCGACAGGTTTGACACTCGATCCTGAACTAAATTCCAGTAATACTCTTCATAACTAAGAAGTTCATCAACCCTTTCCTCTGCATTCAGAATCAAACCCAAATTCGTCATATATTGATTCCTTCTAGTTCCTGTTTGAGAATCCTCAACCACAGCAATTCCAGCGTCTTCAAGTGTCTTTCTATTTGCATCAGTTAATCGTTGGCTAGCAAGCACCAGATCAGGTTCTAACTCTATTATTAATTCCATATTGGGTGTAGTGTCTGTGTCTCCTACAACAGGCAAACTTAAAATCGAAGAGGGTAAAACAGCTTTCACATCAGTAGTTAGCATTCCTGAGATACCCACTATTTTATCTGCAGCACCTAAAGCATGAACAAGTTCAGCTGAAGTAAGACAAACAATACGGTTTACTGGAAGACTCACATTAACTTGCGCCCCTGTAGCGTCAACAATTGTAACGTTGGTTGGTGTAGGAGTAGGTGTAGGTGTTGGAATCGGAGTAGCAGTTGGCGTGGGAGATGACGTTGGAGTTGGGGACGGTGTAGGGGTTGGTGTTGCAGTTGGAGAAATAGATGGTGATGGTGAAGCTTCAGGTGTTGGGGTAGGGCTTGGACTAGGCGTTGGAGATGATGGTTGATTTAGTATTGTGTACGCTCCATAAGCGGCACATGCACCAACAATTAAGGTAACAAGAACAATGGAGACAACAAATGTTTTTCTCAACATGATGTTCCTCCAAAAAATACAGAATTTAAAGAATTTGGAATATATCTGTGCTCACTCTTGCTGGAGATCGAGAGTAGCGCTAAATGATTTACGGGTATGTTTTGCATCTTGAATTTCCTCTTAGCTTATAACGGGTGGGTTATCCATCGATTTATATAAACTCTAGTTTAACATAATTTAATTATTGGTTGAATACAAAATCACCAAACAAAGAGAGCTTCCTGTTAAGTAAACATCACTAAAAATGGCAACGGACATCTTTAAAACAACCCCATAGAGAATCAATTAATGTTCCAGTTTTTACTAGTTTTTCTTTAGTTTTAATTGTATGGTTTTTATTCTGGCTCGGCATCAATGTATAGAGATTGGGAGAACAATAGGTTTGAATGGAAAACCACTTGTTAGCATAGTTAGTGCAGGAATGTCCAAATTCGCTAAACATGAAGGTTTACTTGCAAGAGAAATTTTCACGCAAGCAGTCAGTGAAGCCTTCACACGATGCCCAAAACTTGAACCCAAACGGGACATTAAAACAATGTTCATCGGACACATGGGCGAAGGCTATGAACACCAAGGGCACATGGGCTCAATTCTTGCAGACTGGTCAGGACTACTCGGAATTCCAGTGACCCGCTGTGAAGCAGCATGCGGCTCTTCAGGAGCAGCTTTACGTGCTGGAATCTATGCAGTTATGTCTGGTTTAGCAGACGTGGTTATGGTTGGCGGCGTTGAGAAAATGACGAATCGCACAACAGCTGAAGTTACTGAATATTTAGCTATGGCTTCAGATTACCCCTTTGAGCAGTGGCATGGCATCACTTTCCCGGGGTTATTTGCCTTGATGGCTACTGCACATATGAACGCTTACGGCACAACTCAAGAGCAGATGGCTATGGCTGCAGTAAAAAACCATTATCATGCAAGCCTTAACCCGAAAGCACACATGCAAAAAGAAATAACCATCCAAACCGTCATGGGCTCACGTTATATTGCCTGGCCACTCAAACTCTATGATTGCTCGTTAGTAACAGATGGCGCAAGCTGTATAATCTTAACTAAACCTGAATTTGCAAGCAAATATACAGACAACCCCGTACATATCATTGGAAGTGGACAAGCAGGCGACACCATCGGATTATACGAACGCAAAAGCCTAACATCACTAAACTCCATAAAAACAGCAGCAAAAGTAGCCTACGACATGGCACAAATAAAGCCAGACGAGGTAAACGTTGCTGAAGTACACGATTGCTTCACTTTCGCTGAACTGATGGCTTACGAAGACCTTGGCTTCTGCAAAGTAGGCGAAGGCGGTAAACTAATTGAAAGCGGCGAAACCCGACTTGGAGGACGAATCCCCGTAAACACAAGCGGTGGACTGAAAGCAAAGGGTCACCCGGTTGGTGCAACAGGAACTGCGCAAGCATACGAAATCTATTTGCAACTTACAGGTCAAGCAGAAAAACGTCAAGTAAAAGATGCAAGAATAGGTTTAACCCACAACGTTGGCGGTTCAGGTGCCACTGGAGCAGTTCACATTTACAGGAGTGCACAATAATGAGTATAGAAGAGAACTTTACTATTGATCAGTTTTACAAGTTTTTGATGCAGGGCAAGTTAATGGCTGGAAAATGCCAAAAATGTGGAAAAATGCATCTACCACCTAGACCCTTATGCGACAACTGCTATGGAACACTGTTTGAATGGGTAGCGGTTTCAGGCAAAGGCAGACTCTTAACCTACACAGTAATTCATGTTGCACCACAACAATTTCAGAACTTAGCACCCTATGCAATCGGCATAGTTGAATTGGAAAACGGCTTAAAGATTCCTGGTATGATACAGAGAATTCCTGAAGAGCAACTCAAAATTGGTATGTCCATGAATGTGGACTTCAGTACATGCAGCGCACCGCAAAGCTGGCCACAATGGCCTAGATACTGCTTTAAACCCTAGAAGAGGAGAAACGTGAGTAAAAACGAGAAAATATGCCTCGTTTCCTGTAGTGTGCTTAAAGGCGAGCTTAAAGAACTCGTTAAACAGGGTAAATTAGATGTTGATTTAGTTTTTGTAAGCAAAAACTTCCATGTTGAGTATTCGCTTGTGGAGCAGAATGTTCGTAAAGTCCTCGAGCAGACATTAAAACGGTATCCAGGTAAAGTTATTCTTGTTTATGGTGATTTATGTTTAGGGCAAGATAACGAAATGAAGCAATTAGCCAAAGAATACGGTGTAGTCAAGGTTGATGCGTTAAATTGTGTGGATTGTCAACTTGGCGGTAAAGGCATAGTTAACGATGTTGATCCTGAGCATAATTTAATGTTTATGGGTCCAGGGATGATTGACTTCTTTAAAGATATGAAAGAAAAACTCATGAAGGAAGGTTTGGATGATGCAGCGTTTCAGAACCTGTTTAGTGGAATCAAAGGCTTTGTAATTTTAGATACACTTGATACATGTGAAAAGTGTGAGAAAGATCTTGAAAAAACAGGTATAGGCGTTAAGGTTCTTGAGACAAGAAAAGTTGGGCTTGAAAATATTAAGCGCCTTGTTGATGAAGCAATCGAGAAAAACCACAAAAAGAGACAGTAAGAGCTTTTTCTTTAGTTATCTGGCGCCCATTAATGTAGAATGATATACATTAATCAACAGGATTTTGACAGTTTGGCTTTCTTTAGAAGTAGCCATTTTTGCGTTTTTTCTTAATTTTTTCATTCAAGCAGTCTGCAAATTTGAAATCAACAAGCTAACTAGCAAAACCAAAAGCACACATAGGAGTAGTTAATATGTTAATTTCTTAGGAAGCGACTCTTTCCTCCTCATTGTTCATGTGAACGATTTAACCGAAGTCTTAAAGAAGATAATGTACAATAAAGCTAAGAGATTTAATTCAGGGTGGTATCGTTGGCTCAAACAAGTACTTCTCAATCAATGCGACGAGTTGAAGACTGGAAATCTCGACTAATTGATCTTACACGAAAAAACAATCTGCTTTACTTCCATACAACAAAACGTGGGAGTCTGCCCATTACTAAACCCGATCCTGAGACTATTTTTAAGGAACTTGTCTTGAAAAAGAAGCATCTAGACTTTTGGTTGCCTCCTGAAGAAGAAAAAGAGCTTGAAATCGATGTTAAAACCACACTTACTCTACCACTTGAGCCAAAAAAGCCCTTAGCAAACCAGCTTGCTAATGAAAATATGAAACGCGTTGACCTTGAGCGTATACTAAAGAATCTGCAAAGACGTTCACTTCTTGATTACCGAGAACGAGGTGTACGAATTCTCTATGCAGCATTTGGACAGCTAAAATGGATTGATAGTGAAACCAAAGAAGAAGTTCACTCACCACTAATTCTTGTTCCTTTAGAGTTAACTCGTGAATCTGTAAGAAAGCCTTTCACGTTTTCAGTGCCTCCAGTTGAAGAAGAAGTCGTCGTTAACCCTGCCTTAATCGTAAAATTGAAGACAGAGTTTAAAATCGATTTGCCGCCTGCACCTGAAGATTGGGAAAGCCAACCCCTTTCAGGCTACTTTGATGCTGTGTCGCAAGCAGTAGCACAGATGGGCTGGAAAGTTGAATCTAGCATAGATTTAGGTCTTTTCTCATTCCATAAGCTTGTTATTTACAAGGATTTAGAATCAAACTCTGATTTAGTAACTCAACATCCAATCATTCGTGCGATTGTAGGAATAAAAGATGAAAATCTTGTCTTAGACCAATTACCAGAGGAGAAAGACGTTGACAAAATTGAGCTGCCAGAAAAAACCTACCAAGTTCTCGATGCTGACAGTAGTCAACGTGTCTCCATTGAATACGCGCTAAGAGGTCAAAGCTTTGTCATGCAGGGTCCACCGGGAACAGGAAAAAGCCAGACAATTGCAAACATCATCGCTGAATGCATTGCCAACGGAAAAAGTGTGTTATTTGTAAGTGACAAAATGGCGGCTTTAGAAGTTGTGTATAAACGATTAAGTGAAGTTGGTCTTTCACATTTCTGTCTAGAGCTTCACAGTAGTAAAGCTAACAAGCAAGAAGTGGTTGCAGAGCTTAAACGAAGTTTGGATGAGCATTTGGTACCGCGTAAGTTGCCCTCACAGCACGATTTTGAAAAAATGAAGCAGTACCGAGACGCATTAAACGGCTATGTAACAGCTTTACATGAAAAACGACAGTATATGCAACAGAGTGTCTATGAAATTTTGAGTTTAATTGCAAGTCTAGAGTGTGTGCCGTTTGTTGCTGTTGGCTTGAACGATCTTGGCGTTTTGACACCTCAGAAAATGCTTGAGCTTGAAGACTTGGTTTCTCAGCTTAGCAAGGTTTGGCAGATTGTTGAGGAAACAGATTTTCCATGGATTGGTTACCGCGCCAGCATATACAATCTTGAAGTCCGTTCAGAATTGCTTACGGAGCTTGAAGTTATCGCTCAAACAGTAGAAGACTTGCAGTTGGAAGGCGCCAACTTTTCGGGGCAATTAGGTTTAGCATCACCCGTTAATTTTGAAAGAGTCAATTGGTTGATAAATGTTAGCAAGTTTCTTTATGAAAGTCCAAAGCCAGAAGCTAAATGGTTAACAAACAAGGAAATTGACAAACTCATTTCTGAAGCTAAAGACTACAATGAAACTTGCCAATGGATCAAGATAACCCGTAAAAATCTTATGGAACGCTACAATCCAGCGCTTTTTAGCCTTGCTTTTGATCGGTCAGTTGAGCTTAAACGTGCTTTAACATCCCTTGGAAAACTGTTGCCAGGGATCAATTTAGAAGATAGTATTTTATTGGCGAATCGAGAAAAATTCTTAGCTTATGCTAAGAGTACTCAGGGGTTAGCTAAGAAATGGCAAGACAATTCTAAATCCTTGGCAGAAGTTTTTGGTTTAACAACAGACATTTTAACTATTGAACATGGACAGACTCTTGCGGCAATAGCGCTCTTGTGTTTTACTGAAGATAAGCCTCTGATTCAATGGTTTGATTCAACATTTTTCAAACAGGTTCAAGATACATTTCCAAAAACTAGAGACACCTATCAAGAACATAACTTACTTCGCGAACGTCTAAGTAAAACTTACACAATTGGCATTTATGACTTGAATCTTGATGAGCTAATCACACGTTATAATGGTTCATACAAAAGTAGTCTAAATAGAATTTTCAGTTCTGACTTTAAAAATGACCAAAAACAAATTGCTAAAGTAGCAATTGACGGTAGAGTACCCAAAGACGTTCTGACAGATTTGATCGATGCTAGAAAAGTAAAAACTCTGCGAAAAGAAATTGATGCTCAAGCTGAGAACGTCAAAAACTTGCTTGGTCATTACTACAGAGGGTTAGAAACAGACTTTTTACATGCAGAAAAAGCCATCTGCATTGCAAGCGAATTAAAAAGGATTTCTTGGGTAATTCCAGTTCCAGAAAACCTGCTGAAACTAGTCACTAGCACTTCAACCCCGTCACCAATGATTAAACATTTAGGTTCAGAGCTTGACAGTTCAATTAGCAGATGGGAGCAACAAACAAAAGAAGTTTCAGCCCTAATTCCTGAACGACTACCTTTTTCTGAAATGCCCATAACACAATCACAATTCAATACACTTGAAGAATGGGCAATGGAAATAGAAAAACAACTATCACCCATATGCATGATCACAAAAGAAACACTGAGCACCTGCAAAGATGAAGAACCAAAAACCTACAAACAACTAATCGGAGACTTAGTTAATGCTGAAGAAATCCGCAGAAAAGAAGCACAAGTTACAGGTGAAAAATTCCAGTTACAAATCAAATTTGGCAAACGATTCAATGGATTAGAAACTGACTGGCAAGATATACTTGCTATTCTTGGATGGGTTAAAAAAGTTCAAGATGCTTTTGGCGAGGTTGCCGTTCCTGAGGTATTTGCTAATATTGCCGCTCAGGGATCAGCTAACATTCCATCAAACAGTAAACTGATAAGACATAATCAGGCTGCACTTGAGTCAATTACAGGTTTAGAGGCGCGTTTTGAATCTGAACTTAAATTCCAAGACCAAAAGTTGCGTTCACTTGACTTACAGGTAATATATGAACGCATAAAAGTGCTACGTGCACGAGTGGATGAACTACAGGTTTGGATAGACTTTAAAGATCTCAGAAATCGTTTTACACTTCGTGGTTTAGAAGGATTCTTCAGTCGTTTAGTTGATCAGAAAACGCCAAAAGCTCAACTTGTGGATGTTTTCCGTCGCGGCACTTACCAGGAATGGATAAACAATCTTTATGATGAAGATGATAGACTTGGCAGATTCAGACGAGAAAATCATGAACAATTAATTTCTGATTTCAAGAAGCTTGACCAAGATTTAATTCACTTGACTTCTAGTATGGTTATTGAGGCTGCAAATAGTCGAAAGCCTCAAGATATTCTGATTCAAGCCAGTGATTCTGAGGCTGCGGTTCTAATGAAGGAAGCTGCTAAAAAACGTCGTTTAATGCCTATTCGTACACTTATGCAGAAAATCCCTAACCTGCTTGTTAAACTAAAACCCTGCCTACTGATGAGTCCAATTTCTGTTAGTCAATTCCTTGCGCCTGAGACAGCCAAATTTGACCTTGTATTGTTTGATGAGGCTTCTCAGATTGTTCCAGAAGATGCTATTGGCTCAATTTATCGGGGTAAAACCCTTGTGGTTGCAGGAGACAATAAACAGTTGCCGCCAACGAGCTTCTTCCAAAAATCCTTAATTGATGACCTTGATTGGGATCAGATAAGTGATGAAGACTTTGAAGTTTTTGACAGTATACTTGACGAATGTTTAGGTATAGGTTTGCCAGTAAAAACTCTACGTTGGCATTATCGAAGTAAACATGAAGACTTAATTGCCTTTTCAAATCACCGCTTCTATGACGATTCACTTATCACTTTCCCATCAGCGAAAGCTAAACATGACTCTTTAGGTGTAAAACTATGCTACGTTTCAAACGGTATTTACGATCGTGGAGGCAAACGCGATAACACGGTAGAAGCTGAAAGAGTTGCCGACTTAGTCTTTGAGCATTTCACTAATTTTCCTAAGAAGACTCTGGGTGTTGTCAGTTTTAGTATTGCTCAAATGGAAGCAATAGAAGAAGCCATTGACCGTAGACTAAAAGTAAATCCTGATTTTGAAAGCTTCTTTAAGGAAGATCGATTGGAAGGCTTTTTTGTTAAAAACCTTGAGAACGTGCAGGGTGATGAACGCGACGTAATTTTGTTCAGCATCGGTTATGGGTATGATCAGAAGGGACAAATTACGATGAATTTTGGGCCTCTTAACAAGCCTGGTGGAGAACGACGCTTGAATGTTGCTGTTACTAGAGCCCGAGAGAAAGTGGTTATGGTTACTTCAATTAAAGCCGCAGATATTGATCCTGACTCTAAAGCTCAAGGTGTACAGACTCTAAGGAATTACCTAGAGTACGCTGAAAAGGGACCTTGCGTGTTACAAACTGCAAAGCCAAAAGCTGGCGTTTATGAATCTCTGCTGGATGAAGACATTGCTTCAGAGATCCAAAAAATGGGTTACACTGTTGTGCCCCAAGTTGGTTGTAGTGGTTATAAGATAGACATAGGTGTACTTGATCCAGTTAATGCTGGTTGCTATCTGCTTGGTGTAGAATGTGACGGCGCAACGTATAGATCCAGCAATAGCGCGCGTGATCGTGATAGATTACGTGAAGAAGTGCTTAGACATCTTGGTTGGCGTATTCATCGTGTTTGGTCTCCGGCTTGGGTTGCGCGGCGTGATTCTGAAATTAAACGTTTAAAGGAGGCATTAGAGCAAGCTCAGAAGATACGTATTGAGGATGAAGCTCAGAGGTCTGTTGTTGAAGATAAAGAAGACAACATGGTTGAAGCAGACGTTCGAAAGGTGAAGTTTGCTGGTTTAGAAAAAATCGGCGCTCCATACAAGGTTTACCCGCTTAAAGCAGCTTTTAATCCATACATTAGAGTGAAAACTGAAAAGTCAACTTATGCTTCGCATCAAAAGAACCAGTTTTATTATCCCGAAAACCGAGAAATCCAAACACGCTTGCTTGGTGAACTTGTTGAAAAAGAAGGGCCAATCCACTTTGATTACGCGGTTGAACGCTTAGCGGATGCCTGGGGTGTTAAAAAAGTGACTCCGAAAATCAATCATGCTGTTCAAGAAGCATTAAACACATTGATTCGGGATCAGAAGGTTGTGATGAAAGGCGTTTTCCTTTGGTCTCCAGCATTAAAAGATGTTCCAATCCGTGTTCCAGTTGAAGGCATCTCGGAGTCTAAACGTAAACTTGAGTATATCCCACCTGAAGAAGTGGAAGGTGCAATGCTGCTAGTTGCGCAATACGCGCTTGGAATCAGTGAAGAATCTTTAGTTGCTGAAACCGCTAGAGTTTTTGGCTCGACTCATTCAGGTGATAAATCAAAAGATTATTTTCAGGAAATCCTGAGGCGGCTACTGCGTGTACGAAAATTAGTTAGTAAAGATAACGTTGTGACTATTGCTTAGTTTCAGAATCGTCTTTTTCTTTATTTATTTTCTCAATTAGAATTGGTAGGTCAGATATGGCTGTTATAATGTAGTTTGCGCCGTTTTGCATAAGTTGCTGAACTGTTGATACACCTGTGGGGATGCCTACAGCGATTGTTTTCATTTCTTTGGCGCTTTGCATGTCAATGTTGCTGTCTCCGATTACAACGGTAGCTTTAGGTTGTACAGCTAGCATTTTTAATGCTTTTTCAAAATGTTCAGAGTTTGGTTTAACGAGCTTGACTAGTTCTCTTGGAACAACTGCGTTAAAGTAGTCTGCGATTTGGAATCGTTGTAGGATGTAATTGGTGGCTTTTTGGCTGTTTATAGTGCATAAACCTATTTTTATGTTCATGCATTTCAGAGCTTTTAACGCATCGACAGCTCCGGACATAAGGCTTGTACTTAATGCGGCTTCGAACTCGAATTTTTCTGCTATAGCTAAGGCTTCTTTTTGTACTTCAACAAATACTTCTTCTGTTTTGGCTGCGTTTTTGAAGAAGATTTCTGCTTTCTTGAGCATTTCAAAGATGCTTTCTTGGTTTGATAGAACGGAGCTGGGAACGCCTCTTTTGTTAAGGTAGCTTTTCACTTCAGCTCGAAGTGCTTTGTAGTCTAGGTTAAAGCTAGCCAATGTGCCGTCTAAATCGAATATTACTGCTTCAATAGTCATGAACAGTTAAAGCTCCGTTTTTATTGTAAGGAAGTCGGGTTAACAGTTCTAATAGAAGAGATATACTTTGCGGTGATGTTTCGCTTTAGTGTCTATGTTTTTATCACGATTTTCAAGGCTGTATTAAGCTTGTTGTTTCTTTTTGTTTGCGGTAGGTTAATAACAGTTTTAGAGTATTCATGGTTGATGCTGATGGATTTAGAGCAATACTCAAAGGAGAAGCTTTGGCAGTTGCTTGTTGAGGCTGCTCATGCTTCAGTTATGTTCAATACTCATAAGGCTTACACGCGAGAAAGAGTGTTGCCTGAAAAAGTTGATGTTACCGCTGATGAGTTAGCTATCAGGTTAAATATGCCTCTTGGGGAAGCACTTGTTATTCTTGATGAGTTGGCAAATGAAAGAAAAGTTGTAGCTTAGATTTTTAAGAATTAAAATGTTGAAATGGTGGATGTTGGTTTTATTCTACTACGTACCTGTAGGTTATGTGTTCGCCTGCTGTTGTGCTTTTTCTGGTGATTTTTAGTACGTCGCCTGGTTGTGCTCCGATTGCTTTGACTGCTGGGTCGCCTGATTTGATTTGTGGCATTTGGTAGGGTTTGACTTTGAATTGTGCGAGGAGTTGGTTCTTTTCTTTTTCGCTCAAGATTTCGTGGAATGGTACTAGTTCGTGTTCGAATATGTCAAATACTGGGAATGATTTTGGTAGTAGTTCAACGTTTTTCTTTTTGGCACCTAGCTTAACTGCGTGTGTGTATCGTCCTTCGGTTACGACGATTGCGCGTTCAAGTTCTTTTTCTTTCATGATTTTGTAGAGTGTGTTCATTGCTGCTATGCCGACGGTTGCTTCGCCTAGGATGCACCAGACGATGGCTCTTTCCTTGTCTTGTGGAATGTCAATGATGTAGGCGAATGCGCCTTCAAATGGTTCTTTTTTTACTAGTTTGTACTTTCTTAGTTTTATAAGAACTTCCGCTTTACGTTCTTCAATAGTTAAGACTTTAGTGCTCAAACCACAAACCTCAAAGATAAGAATACTCGGAACCTAAAACAAACATTTACCCTTAAACTTTATGGTTTAATTAATGCTGTATAATGCGGATTTGCATGGATTTATGGGTGAGTTTTTGTGTTTTGGATCTTTTTTATTCTCTTAGTTGTTGGCATGAAGCCCCTTGTACACAACAACTTCCAATGGTTTGGTTTTTTAGTTGTTTTTCTTATTCAGTTGACGTTAGCAACTGCTGGCTGGTTGTGGGTTTGCCAGAAGTTGTTTGGTGTTGTATGTTGGTATTTTCTCTTTCTCTTTGTGCGGGAAATGCGGAAATTGTGCACAACACAACCAACGCTTTGTGCTTCCTGTTGTATTTTTTTATCAGCAGATGCTACGGTTTGCTGGTTGGTTGTGCAGCTCAGCACAAGTTACCTGTATGATGTTTTTTTAAGGACTTTTCTTTATGTGTGTGGTGTTTTTAATTTTTATACAAGTCTGCTTGAGTTAGAAGCTGCTTTTTAGTGTTGCATTGCTTTTCTAAGCCTGTTTTGGTGTGCAATAGGCACTTTTTTGCACAGACCGAAAAAATGAAAAAAGCTGTCCTTTTTTGATTTACTGTCAAGTAGTTCATGACAAAAATTTGGTTGGGGGCAGTTCAAGGTTTTATCATTACTGCATTGGGGTTTGCATAACACTAATTGGTTTTTATTGTCTGAGTCCGAATTTAAAATTAACCCAAAAAACTCTGAAAATAATTTAAACTATAAAATGAAAAACTAATAAATTGAGTTATGAAGTGTTGCAAGTCTAAAAAAGGGCACTGATATTTGGAAGATTATTTATACATTGAGTACTAAAGCGGTTCGAAGATATACAATTAGTGCTATTGCTTTTGATGGTAAAAGAATTGCGTTGAAACCTGAACGGTGGCGTCATATTGTATTGAGGCATCCTGAATTGAAAAAATCTGCTGAGCGGATTCTGGATGCTGTAGCTCATCCTGATGAAGTGTATATCGACTTAACAGGCGCTTTTCATGCTCTAAAACATATTAAAGGTGTTTCGGATTTTCTTGTTGTTATTTATAGCACTGAGCATGAAGGCTATATAAGAACCGCGTACTATACAAGTAATTCAAGAAAACAAAGGAGGTATAAGTCGTTCAGAAAGTTAAAACTCTCTTAGATGTTGACATCCGAAAAGTCTTGGAGAAAACTGAAACAAAATACCACTTAAAATTGCCGCGGACAGTGATAACTATTGACTATGACGAGGACGTTGACGACTTGTACATCCGTTTCAAAAACGCTGAAAACACTGAAGGCGAACCGACAAACGATGGAAAAGCGATAGTGCATTATGATAAAAAAGGCAAAATCGTCGCTATAGAAATTACGGGTATTTCAGAACTATAGCTCGTAAATATTAATCCTAAACAAAAAATTTGGAGTGTTTGGGATTTTTTAGGCGCGTACACATATCATGTTTCACTGTGTTTTTTGCTTTATGCAAGTATATTTTCTATTACGCTCAAGATAGTGTCTGAGCTTACTGCGAAGCCTAATCCGTCTGAGTCGCTCACGATTGCGGTTGTGATGCCGATGACTTTTCCGTCGTAGGTCATTAGTGGTCCTCCTGAGTTGCCTGAGTTTATCGGTGCACT
>CAZXGX010000029.1:0-18446 GCA_964640475.1 uncultured Candidatus Bathyarchaeia archaeon | reverse complement strand
CCCACAACCAGCCAGCAAACACTAACATCAATTAAACAAGAAAAGCTATCTAAAACACAATCCTTTGGAAGTTGTTGTGTACAAGGAGAATTATGCCAACAACTAAGAGAATAAAAACAACCAACAGACAAAAACAAAAACCAAAAGAACCAACGATAAAAAAACATAAAACCAACAAATCAGAATCAAATCTCCCTTTTCTAATAAGCCCTAAATAAAACCAACTCTTAGAACACAACCACTAAAAGCATCAAGCATACCCTGAAATAACCCTAAATCCACGCCTTAACAACATATACTTGAGACGATAGGTTTTTATGTTCCGCCATTGACTCTAAGGATTGCAATAAAGCGGGATTGACATCCAAAAATGGTAAGAAAAGCAAGAATACGCCTCACAAGCACCGATTACGGAAAACTAGAAGAAGTATGTGAGGAACTCAGAAGCATAGCAACAAAAACAGGCGTAAAAATCAATGGTCCAGTGCCACTACCAACAAAACGCCTACGAGTGCCAGTTCTTAAAGGACCCTCAGGCGAAGGCACAGCAACATGGGACCGATGGGAAATGCGCATTCACAAACGCTTAATCGACATTGACTCTGAAGAACGAGTCATGAGACGCATCATGCGCATACGCGTACCAGAAGAAGTACACGTAACAATCGAGTTAATCTAAAACTGTTTTTTCAACAAGTTTAATTTACTTCTTTAATCCCGAATCATCTAAACTCTTCCTAAACAGAGCCTTATCAATTACTCGAGCATCTAAATTATGCTTCCCAGCAGTCTTCCTTAATGCACCTAGAAACTTTACATAATTAGCAGTAGTTAACAAGCCTGATGGAGCATTACCAAGCAGAGCCCTCCAAACACGCACATCAAAAATCCCGTAAACTTTAGGATCAAAAAAAGCTAAAACAACACTTGCCAAAACAGGGTTTACTCCTTCAAGCATTGTAAGACAATTCATGCGGTAAGAATCATCACCTTTTGGTAAACTGAAGATTTGACTTGAAATACGATTCACAGTTTCCTCACTGTTCCGGTTAATCAACTCTAAAGCGCGGTCTTTCTTATCTGGTTCATCAATAAATTTCCACTCTACAACTGCTGCCAAATCAGCTTTAGTCATAACCTTGGTTTTACGAAATCTAGCACCTAACTCTCGTTCACGTTGAGCTTGCCAACCAAGGGCTTTATCATATTTGCGGCTCCACATTAAGAAATCAGCTTTATCCAAAGTAACTCACAGTAACAGACAATACTTGCGACTTAATTGAATTTTTGCATTACTAAAAAATTAAAAAGATACAAAGAAAACTAGGTTAGTTATGATCAACTAGGTGTGCTGTACCGTCTGGGCAGTAAACCTTCTCGTTCTTACCTACACGTCTGTAACGTTCATTGCATACGTGAAGTTGGGTGCATCCATCACAATCTCTACTGAGCATTCTGTTTTTTTCGCCTCCTTTAAGGGCATCCCATATCAGCAGAAATCGGAATATAAAATTATGTAACATGCATGTATATACATACAAACCTGCACTAAAGAATAATAATTATTTTAAATCTAAAAACCAGAAATCAACTTTCATCTTTCTTGTATTCGCCAGTCCTAATTTTATCCACAAGCAAACCAACAAACTCTATTGGCCAAACATCATCACAAACATCACTAGTCAAGATATTTCGCTTATTATAAAATGAAATCAAATCATTCTTCAACAGCAAAATAAGCATAAACTTGTGCCCATAAGTCTGCAAAAACAGCGAATATTTAGACGCTTGCTTAGCAGACATGTCAAAATGCGGTTCAAGAATAATTTTTCTGCCATTAATCTCCTTCTCCAAAATAAAATCAGGCGTATACTTATCGCCAGGCAATGGAAAAGTTATTGTTTCATAGCCAAAGGGAATATGCATTCGCATCAGCATTCGAGCAGTTTCCTTTTCCCAACCACTCTTGTAACGGCTCAGTTTCTGATAATAAGACTGTGATTGACCCGTAACTTTTTGTATCTGATCAAAAAACTGCAACGCTTCTTTCAAGGTTGAACGATTAAGATTCTTTCTTTTAAGCCATCTGCCAAGAAGAAAGAAAGGGTAATCAACCTTTGCTGGATCATGTGGAAAAATTTGTTTAGCATACTCTGTAATTCTTGTTTGAGCCCTTGACGCTGAATATTCATCTTTCCACAAGTAAGGTGCAGTTGTATTAATCAAACCTAAACTTATCGCTACACTAGCGTTTTCGCGGGTTAAAGGCAACATGAGGTCTTCAGGTTTATAATGCTTAAAGACTTCAAGATCTGGATCTTGACGTACCATCCAACGCATATACGTCCAAGCCCTGTCTCGAGGAGGATTTCTCATCCGTTCAACATTAGCGGAAAGCTCTTCAACAAAATCTTTAGGCTTCACAAACTTCTGTGAATACTTAATGAGATCCTTATCTGCTTTAAATTTAACAAACCGATTAACTGAAGTTAAGGTTTCAGGAATAGTCTCTCTGCGTGGTCCAAGATAATTATAGAAATCAAACTTTACGATTTCTTCCCCAAAAAGATGTGGCTTTGTAATTTCAAATAGTCGTGCAGTTCCAAACTTTTCATGCAAATTAATAAGCAAGTTTCTAGCATTCTCTGAAAAACCCACTACTGGATCCTCAAGTATAGAGGCAGCAAGTAAGAAATAATGCGCAGTTTTTTTTCTATCTTCATAATCCTTTGAATATGGATTAAGCAGCAACCGTGGGGTCATTCTTCTATCCCACTGTATATCGGCGACATTAACGTTGGTTCTAACAAATCTGGCCAGTGAAGAATGCAGGTCGTCTGTCGCCATTATTTTAGTATCCTCGTTACCTAATTGCAATTTATCCTTTAAAAATTAACTGTTTACATTAAAATTAATTCATTTTTTGCACGCGAAAACTGTTTTACGCGTTCTATTTGTGAAAGGATCAGGATATAAATCTGTTTAAAACTCCTACTTGAATCTAAGAATCAGTAAAAACGGTTATTAATAGGGTTGCGAGAATACGGATACAAATAAGAAAGGGAAAATGGAATGTCTTTAGAAATTACGGTTGCACCATTGGCAACATTAGTAATTATGGCTGTTGCGTTTGGAATCGCTCTATTAAACGGTGTTATTAATCGAGCATTAATTAGTCACTTCATTGGTTGGGATAGATACCGTGGCATGCAGAAGGAAATGAGTGAATACCGTAAAGAAACTATGGCTGCAGCTCGAGCAAACGACAAGAAGCAGCTTGAAAAATTAAAGAAAAAAGAATCGCAAATACAGCATATGAATGCTCAAATGATGAAACCGCAAATGATACAGTTAGGCATTTCGTTTTTGTACATTTTCGTTTGGTTATTTGTGTTAACTCCTACCTTTGGACAATCAAATGTTGCAGTAATACCTGGGTATGGACCTATAACCGTTTTCTGGTGGTATCCAATTGCCTCCGTCTTCTTAGGTTTACTGTCATCCCGTCTAATCGGTACAATGCCGATAGAATAAACCTTTGAGGTAACGTGATGTCCACAAAAAATCCCACTCAAAGCGTTACAAAAAAACCTTTAGTCCTCTGTATCTCCGGGATGGCTGGAACAGGAAAAAGCACCCTTTCCAAAAAAATAGCTAAAAAATATAATCTTAAATGTTACTCAGGCGGAGACGCTTTAAAAGACTTAGCCAAAGAGGATGGATACGAAATTACAGGTGAAGGCTGGTGGGAAAGTCCTGATGGCTTAAACTTTTTAGAGAAAAGAGTTAGAGACCCCCAGTTTGATAAGGCAGTAGACAATAAATTGCTTGGATACGCCAAACAAGGCAATGTGCTTCTGGACAGCTGGACTATGCCTTGGCTGCTTAAAAACGGTTTTAAAATCTGGTTAATGGCATCATTAGATAAGCGTGCAGCACGGGTTGCAGAAAGAGACAAAATGGCTGTTGAGCAAGCTCACAAGGTTCTAAAAGAAAAGGAAGCTCAAACTAAAGCAATTTACCGGAAACTTTATGGTTTTCGTTTAGACGAGGATTATACACCGTTTAACTTCATTTTGGACACTGATAACTTGAATGCTGATCAAGTTTTTGAGGTTCTTTGTAGAGTAATCGATAACATAGTGTTTTCTTGTTAGAGCAAAATAGTTCAAGTTTTTACTCATTTATGCTCTAGTTTTTTTCACAAATTTTAAAAATAGACCAAATTCTATTGATACTCCAGCTATTGCTTAAAGATTAGTTCAAGAGAGAAGGGAGATACGTGAAGTTAAAAGACATACTAGCAGTTACGCTCGTTATTGAATTAATAGTTCTATGCGTTGCAGCATCTTTACTCTTCATAACCCTTCAGTCAACAATTACTCTGCTAATCTTTAACGCCCTTTTTATCTCACTAATTTTTCAACTGCATGGTTCCATTATTAGAAAAGCCTGCATTTTAACCACAGGTAACCTTCTTGGGTTGTTTTGGAACCTGTTTTTCTTTAATTTTTCTCTAACAAGCACCCAATACATAAACATCTCTTTAGACGTTTTCTACACTTTATTTTTTCCTTTCCTAAACCTGACGTGGATAGTGCCCTTCTGGTCAATAAGCCTTAGTCTTCTTCCTAAGAAAAACGCTTAATCTGGAGACAAAAAATTGATACTGACCATTTTAGAAATCTTTTTCACAATTTCAACAGCTACAATGATCGCTTATTTAATACGACACTACATCTTCACATTTAGCGTTCTCAAATACTCAAAAAACAAAGAAAAAACCAGCGTCAACTTACCCTATGAACCAGCAGTTACCATACTTATTCCTGCACGCAACGAAGAAAAAGTAATAGAACGATTACTAAAACAAATCATCCTTCTAACTTACCCTAAAAACAAGCTTGAAGTAATAGTAATAGATGACGACTCCTACGATGATACAGGAAAAATAGCTGATAACTACTCAAAAAAAGCAAATTTCATAAAAGTACTTCACCGCGAAAAACCTGAAGGCGGCAGAGGCAAACCTGCAGCCCTAAACGCTGCCTTAAAACTTTCAAAAGGCGAAATAATCCTTTGCTTTGACGCAGACTACATACCAGAGGTGCACATAGTACAAAAGTTGGTTACACCTTTCCATGACTTAAAAATTGGTGCAGTACAAGGCAGACCAGTTGTTCTCAACGAGCCAGAAAACATTGTAACAAGAATGATAGCTTTAGAGCGAACAAGCGGCTATCAAGTAGACCAAGCTGCCCGCGATAAATTAAATCTAATTCCTCAATTTGGCGGTACCGTTGGAGGTTTTAGACGATGTATTATTGAGCAGTTAGGCGGATTTGATGAGTCCAAGTTGACTGAGGACACCGATTTAACTTTTGAAATAATTCTTGCAGGATACGAAGTACGCTATGTAGGTGATGCTGAATGCTACGAGGAAGCCGTGGACAATTGGCGCGCCTATTGGAGACAAAGACACCGGTGGTCTCGTGGTCACATGCAGGTTTGTTTTAAACATGTTTTTAATGTCCTAGGAAGCAAAAAATTGAGCTTTAAACAGAAAGTTGACGGCTTTCTTTTGTTGAATATTTACTTTATACCTATCTTAGCCCTTTTTTCGTTTTTAGTCGGAACAGCATTGGTTCTTTATGGGTCAAAGGTGGCTGGAGTATTATGGCTATCAGTGCCTATTGCTTTTTACAGTTTTGTAGGCAATTTTGCTCCTTTCTTTGAAGTTGGGATAGGTTCCTATTTGGATGGTAGACGAAGAACTCAGTGGTTAATGCCTTTTCTTCTTTTCTCATTTCTATTGAACATACTAATTTGCTTGAAAGCTTTTTTTGACGAGATTTTAGATATTTTAAGACATAAACCTGGTCAATGGATTAAGACTGAGCATCCCAATAAAGAAAAATCGTATTATGAACTTGTTTTGAAGCAGTTGTCGGAGGAAAAGGTAGGTTGATTCAACTTTTAGTTTTCTTTACTTGTCTCTTCGCGTTTTCTTTTCTACTATTTCTTCCAGCTCTAATAGAACTTAAGAGACCACAAGATTGTGGTCCAAGAAGAATTACTGGTTTTCGCGTTTATAGTGTATCATTAATGAATATCGAGGACGATTTGAAAATCGATAAAATACTAATTAGCAGGCTTGCTTTGCTCTTTGAAGCTTTACCTAACTTGGAGGCTTATTTTTCTTAAGGATAAGTTTCGCGTTTCTCCACTGTTCCTTAGCTAAAGAGATGTGCCCTGAAGGTGTACCATAAAGAGAATAGAAAATATAACACAAGTATGTGCATTGAGTGCATTGCTTGTAGGTCTCACGTAACTTCTTGAATTCTTCACTTTTCCATTTTTCAGGTAAATCAAAAATCGACCCCGCAAAAGCATGACTATGGCAGCCGGCAACTCTGCCTAAGTGATCTACCACCAAGAAATTTTTAAGTGCGCCGCAAATCCACTCTCTTTTTTCTTCTTGATAGAGCGCCTTTACTGTTTTTAGAAGTTTATCAGTTATCAATATTTGTTTGTTCGTTTTCTTGTTTTTCAGTAATTCATCGCAGAGTCTAACCATTGCTTGTTTATCTTTTATGATGAATTCATCATTTTCTTTGCCAATTTTAAAAACTTGATCTGTCCTGCTAACTGTATCATAAGAGTAAATACTATACCAGACTGGAATACCTTTTTTAGTGAAGTAGTTCGTGATGTCTACTATTTCATTAATGTTTAACTGCGAGATTGTCGGTGTAACAGCTACTTTTAAGCCCTCTTTATGAAGTAACTCAACTGTTTCCATCGCCCGCTTCCATGCGCCCGAGACATTTTTTATGTAATCATGCTTTTTCTCGTCTAAACTATCAATAGATATAGCAATAAAATCGACATTTCGAAGAGTCTCTATTTTCTTGTACGCCATGCTTCCGTTATCATAAACAGTGATTATGAAGAGTCTTGAAGCATAATCAATAATTTCACCTATATCCTCTCTTAGCAGAGGCTCGCCGCCAGAGAGAACCAGTTCAACGATCCCCAGATCTTTTAAAATATCTAAAATACGTTTGATATCTTTGGTGGGTAGCTCATTTTTATCTTGCTCTTTCCAAACGTTACAGCCTAAACATTGATAATTGCATTGTCTAGTAATAAGCAACTGGGCATGATGTGGTTTGTCTGAAACAAGTGCACGTGCTGCAATTCTTGCTGCCTTCTTTAGTCCTGTAGCCAAATAATTCACTGTAGCCTAATCGTTATTGAAGTAATCAGATTAGACCTATAAAAACAATTATTCAGTCTTCTATTCTTCGTTGGAGAAGAATTAAGGAACTTTGTGCAGATAAAAACTATAGAAGTGCCTTTTTAGGGGCATTTTTTGGTAAACAGTTTTAAGCTTCACAGTTAAAACTTATAGGCTAACCTAAAATGTACTCTGTCTAAAACGGAAGCGTGCTTGAAAGGTGGATGCTGTTGATGTTGTACTATTAACTAAAAACAGTGAACGAGCACTGGTTAAATGCTTAAAATCGGTTTATAGCAATGTCCCAGTTCACCAACTAATAATTGTTGACAGTTACTCAACTGATGACACCCATAAGATCCTTAAAGACTTTAACGACAAATATCATAACGTTAAGATCGTTTTTGACCGTGGCACCCGCGCTTCGGCAAGACAAAAAGGTATACAACATGTTCAAACGGAATGGTTCCTTTTTGTTGACAGCGACGTAGTTTTAAGTAAGAACTGGTTCCAAAAAGCCACAGCAAACATTGACCCGAAAGTGGGCGCTATCTGGGGCACAGAAATCTGGTCTACCATCCAGAATCCCACTATTTTGAAACTCTACCTAATTGTTACGCGCAAGATTTTCGAGGTTCGCGGCGGCACACACGATACGCTTATTCGAACATCGCTTGTAAAAGACATTAAAATTCCTGGTAAACTTCACATTTACGAGGATGCTTACATTAAGGATTGGATTACAAAAAAAGGCTACAAAGCTGTCCCCTGTTATGTAC
Organism: uncultured Candidatus Bathyarchaeia archaeon; assembly: GCA_964640475.1. Taxonomy (GTDB): domain Archaea; phylum Thermoproteota; class Bathyarchaeia; order Bathyarchaeales; family Bathycorpusculaceae; genus Bathycorpusculum. The sequence continues at coordinate 10,427 of CAZXGX010000029.1, read as the reverse complement.
CGTTTTGTATCCATTACCGACCTGATTCAGTTTGGACTGTTAAAGGCGGCATAAATCTTATCGCTGAAGCTTTAATTATTGGTAGCCCACGGTTAGTTTCTAAATTGTTTTTTGCCTACGGCTTCTATTTAGGGTATTCACTGTACCAGTTTTACGCTCAAGAAAACAAGAAAGCCTAACAGTTTTGTGTAGGAAAGGGCTTATTATTTTCAAGCTTCGATATATGCAGCAAACAAGGTATTTCAAGTGAAGGACGCATTAACACCGATTGACGTTGTCCTGCTTACAAAAAATAGTGAGCACTTGCTTAGCAAATGCTTGGTTTCAATTTACAATAACATACCCGTGAATAGGTTAATCATTGTTGATGGGTACTCAACTGATGGCACTTTAAGTATTATAGAGAATTTCAATAGAAAATATGGCAACATAAGAATTCTAAAAACATCTGGAACCCGCGCCAGAGCCCGCGAAATAGGCATAAGTCAAATAAACACAGAATTTTTTGCTTTCATTGATAGCGACGTCACCCTCTGCAAGGACTGGTATAAAAAAGCGCACGCCGAAATGAAAAACGATGTAGGTGCTGTCTGGGGCATAAATATTGACGTTATTCCAAACGTGAAACAGAAATGGTTCATCCTGCTTGAAAGCATGATTGCACGACAAGGATTTCACCTGCGAGGCGGAACACATGATACTCTAATACGGAAAAACGCAATTCAAGGCATGCATATCCCCCAGGAGCTTCATGCATTTGAGGATGCATACATTATGCGTTGGATTGAAAAACAAGGATACAAAGCAATGGTTGGCAGCAACATTTATTGTCTACATTATAAGCCGCCTACAAATTGGAGCCCACAAAACGCAGTTGACCAAGCGATTGTAGAATTCAAATGTGGTTTACTATTTTCGCATATGTTTGCTTACGCGTTTTTCTATCCAGTTTTCATGTTTTACTGGATGCTACAAGTTCCTCTGAGCGGTTTTGGCGGTCAATTAACGCGATAATGCCTTCCAAAGCTGATCAGTTACTGGTCTTGGCAGCATCTGTGGCAATCCCACTTTAGGCTCTAAAATTCGTTTGTCTGGATTCTGATTAAATTCACCTATAATTGAAGCATAAATATGCTGCTCATTTAATGCCGATATGATTTTATATGCTGATTCGGCTTCTGCTGCAATAAGAAGTGCACCTGAACTTATAAGCTGCAAGGGATCAATTTCGAAGTGACGACAGATTTTTGCGGTTTCTGGTTCAATAACAATTTTTTCCTCAATAACCTTAACGCCTAAGCCTGCGGCGTCTGCCATTTCATGAATGCCATTTAAGACTCCGCCTTCTGTTGGGTCATGCATCGCATGCACTCCGCCAGCTCTATAAGCAGTTAAAGCGTCTTTGACGATGCTGATTTGGTTAAAGAAGCTCTTTGCGCTTTCAAGCATCTCAGGCCTTAGTACCTTAGCAAGTTGAGGTTCACGGTCAGAAGCTAAAATGGCTGTTCCTTCAATTCCCGCGCTCTTTGTCAAGATAAGTTTGTCACCTGCTTTGGCGCCTGCAGCGGTAACATATTTACCCTTTTCAGTTAAACCCATAATGCAGCCCACAACAATTGGGTTAGCTAAACCGGGTGTTGATTCGCAGTGTCCGCCGACAATGGCTATGCCTAACTCTTTTGCTGCGGCGCTCATTTGGCTGCTTATGGTTTCAACAATTTTGCTGTCCGCGTTTTCTGGAAGCATCATGCATGAGAAGAAAAAGGATGGTTCCACACCGAAAGTTGCCACATCGTTAGCATTGATATTGATGGCTTCCCAGCCGATTCGTTCAACTGCGCCTGTAATTGGATCCATGGAGACAATGACGGATTTATTTCCGATTTCAATAACAGCCCCATCAACTCCCGTGGTTGGACCCAGTGTTACCTCTTTTCGGTCTGCACCCAAGTTTTTGAAAACGACGTCTTTTAGGATATCAATGGGGATTTTTCCAGGAGGCAACTTCATACTTATTCATCTGTTACATCTGGCTTTTAAGCTGTGGGAAAACCCTTAGAACCGTATACATGATTGGAACAGCAATTACCAAGCCTATGAGCATCTGAGCAACATTGAAAGGCAACTCTACAAGTGCAGCGGCAATAGGAAAACCAAGCACTAAAACTTGGTAAGAAAAATATCCAGCAACCATAATCAATCCACCAAGGAGAATCGAAATTATTGCACTTATTGTAAGGTTTATTTTCTTTTTCAGTTTATTATTTAGAAAGCCAACAGTGAATCCTTCAACCGCTTTTATCACTAATGTTGCTGGAGCGTACACAGCACCAAGAGGAACAAGCAAATCTGCTATTGCCGCGCCACCTCCTGCAAAAGCCCCAACATAGGGACCTAAAACTAGAGCGGCAACATAAATTATTGGTTCACCAAAATTAAAGTAGCCCTCTGTTGCAGGAATAGGAATTGGAAGTAGATAAGTAACGGTTGCCACAAGGGCTGCAAATATAGCTCCTGCTGCAATGGTTGTTGCTGCTCCAAAGGTGTTTTGATTTTTCATATGCTTCACAGCGTTATATTAAATGAAATAATTGTTGCGCATTATAAAAGGCTCCTTGCTTTTTTCTGGTCATTTTGGAATTTACCCTGATAACCGATTACTTTGTTAGCTCTTGCTGGAAGAGGAAAATCTAAATGTGAGTTCTCGCAAACTATTTGCAGTTGATAATTATGAGTGAAAGAGTCGACCCTATAAAAATGCATAAAGACGCTAATGCATTAATGGAACAAGGAAAATTCACTGAAGCATGCGATCTTTTCGCTAAAGTAGCTGAACTTTACTATAAAGGACAAAACTATTTTGGTTCAGCAGAAATGAATTATAAAGCAGGCGAATGCAGCTTCAACCTTAAAGAACACCAGAAAGCGCTAGAATTTTTCAATAAATCAGCTGAAATCTCATTTAACAAGGGATTTGAACGATATGGCATAAGTGCACTTGAGCAGGCACGAGATTGCCAAAAAGCATTGGGTAACACTAAAGAAGTTGACGAAATCACCAAGAAAATAGACGCGTTTAACAAGAAACAGGAAGAAGACGCAGGCGAATCATCGTTCTCTGTGTTCTCTTAAAAAGCGTTAGTGAACTTGGAATCTGTTTCTTATAGGATTCTACCCAAAAAAAGAAAGCTTTTTTCTTTTTAATACATTTTTATTGTATTCAAAAGTAACTCTGTATTTCTGCTGTTTGTATCCACGAAGTCAGTTAAGGTTTTAATTTCAGGAGTAAAATCTGCGACGCCTAACATGTAAGTCGGATGCTTTTCTAACTCTACTTCGCTGGTGTAGAGTGTCTTGGTGAATCGAAGGACGGTGCTTGCTTTTACAGATGATATTTCTTGTAGTATATTGTTTCTTGGGTTGCTTTCATGTTGCAGATACGTGGCGATTACAATTATTCGATGTTTCTTTGCAAAGACTGCAAGGTAATTCATAATTTGTTTGTACGCTGCTTTTGCTTCTTGGTCATCAACATTGTCATTTAAGAATGAACATACTATGTCAGAGATTACTACAAGTTTTGCACCAGATGCCTTTACAGCTTCTTCTAGTTTGTCCATTATTAGAGAAGTTAGCCGGTAAGCTGTGTAAGCCCTCATATTAATAACTCGTTCAAGTACTGCTTGGGGATTTAGTTTTTGAAGTTCCGCAACCTGCAATATGCTTGATATTGAAGAACTGTTAGCTGCGTCAATAAAGATCACTTTGCTATCTAAACCGCCAAGATGTTTCGGTAATTGCGCCTTGACGCAGAGTTGAGATACTAAAGAAGTAACAGATTTAGGTCCATAAACAACGGCGAAGTCTCCTGCTTTGAATCCGGGAAAAAGCCCATCTATGTCTGGCACGTTAAAAGCTAACCGCGTTGTGGCTGTTTGCGTCATTGCTGATTTGAATATTAATTTTTGTTGCATTGTTACTTCACAAACCCAGTTACGCCATTTTTGCCTATTTAAAGCATCTATGTAACAACACAGCCCCATAGGGGAGAGGTGGGTGAAAGTGAAACAGTGGAAAATCAGTTACAGCATTAAACAACAGTCTTGAATAAATATAAAGGAAATATAATGCTAAATAACATTCACACTTTGGAGAATGATTTGTAGTGGATGCGGCAGAAAAGACAGCGTTTGCTAAAGCATTTTACAGTCGCCAAACCGCAATGAAGGAGCTGGGCGAAGAGGGACAGCAGAAACTCGGCAAATCAAAAATCGCAGTCGTCGGCGCTGGCGGCTTAGGCACCGTATCCTCGCTCTATTTAGGTTTAGCTGGCGTTGGTTACATACGCGTAATTGACCAAGACACTGTTGAAGCCCAAAACCTGCACCGTCAAATCCTCTATACAAAAGAAGATCTACATTATCCAAAAGCTGAAGCCGCAGCAAAACGACTCCAACAAGCAAACCGTCTGATTAAAGTTGATGCAGTTTCGGAAAACGTGAATGCAAGTAATGTTGAGCGGTTGCTTGAAGGTGTTGACTGTGTTGTTGACGGTTTAGATAACATGTTGACACGTTACCTTGTAAACCGTGTCTGTGTAAAAAATAAGGTTCCATACGTTTTTGGAGCAGCTATCGGTATGGAAGGAAATCTCTCTGTGTTTGCTCCACCTGAAACCGGGTGCCTTGAATGTTTAATGCCTAATCTTTCTGATAACGAATTTATGAATTGTCACACACGAGGGGTTGTAGGTGCAACTCCAGGAATAGTTGGTTCCATGCAGGCTATTGAAACAATCAAGCTCTTAGCTGGCACTGGCTCAACTTTAAAGGGCAAATTGATGGTTTGCGATTTCAGCGACATGGACTTCACAACAATAGATATCTCAAAAAACATCAATTGCCCAGTTTGCCAAGGCGAAAAATCAACGATTGCCGAAGAGCATCGATTGGTTTGGCTTTGTGGCAGAAACACCGCTAACATTAACCCTGAAAAACCATTAGAACTAAATCTTGAAGAAGTTTACTCGACCGTAAATAAACTGTTTAATGTACGTTTGAAATCCAGTTTAACCTTAATGTTCAATTACAAAACTTTTGAAGTTAGCCTCTTTAACGGTGGACGCGTGCTCATTAAAGGCGTTGCTGATGAAAGTATAGCCTTAAAGATTTATACGGAAATTCTGCGCGAATTAGGTTTTAGTTAGCATTATGTGGCTATGTTTAGGCTTACGCCAAAATAGGTAAGTTCTATCCAGAGAACCAAAGACGCTACAACCACTTCAACAATTGAGAGGATTGCGCCAACTTTCAGGTAGCTTTTAAGGCTGATGTTTACGCCTTTGCGTTTCATTGTTTCCATCCACATCAAAATCGCAAGAGAACCAAGTGGGAAAAAGTGTGGTCCCAAATTGTTACCAATAATGTTAGAGAAAACCAAGCCCGTTAACACTGGACTACTCAAGGCTACGGTTGCAGCTGCCTGCTTAATTGAAAGCATCCCTAAAATGGTCATGGGCCAATTATTCATGAAACTTGCTCCAATTGTCACAATCAAGCTGACAGCTATAATGCTGAGAACCGATGGTAAAACGGTTGTGCTAATGAATGCTGATGCTAAGAACTCTGTGACACCAACATGCTCCAATCCCTGAACAACAAGGAAAATGCTCAGCATGAACAGCATAATATCCCAATTAATATCCCGAGCTAAACCCTTGAGACCTTTGCGTTCGCCACGGATGATTTCACCGTTAAGGCTTGCAATGTATACTGCTAGGAGGAAAATGGTGCCTGAACAAATCACTATCGAGACGGGAATCCTGCTCCAAGATGCTAAAACGTAGCCTACGTCAATCGCTACCAGTGTGGTAATGCTGAGTTTCAGTATTTTTGGGGAAATGGGTGTTGAAGTCGCCGCTAATGTGTCAGCTAATTCTAAATTGTATGTTTTGGGTATTTTTTTGCGGAAGAACGCGTAAACCAATATCATGCTGCTTGCGATGGTGGCTATTGCTATTGGTCCCATGATGACTAAGTGGTCGATAAAAGTGTACTTGAAGAAGTCTGCGCTCAAAATGTTGATGGGGTTACTAGTGATTAGTGGCATGGCGGCAGTGTCAGCGATAAGTCCAGCCGAGAACAGATACGCCATCCTGCCTTTAGAATCAATGTTTAACTGACTAATAATCTCCAACACAATGGGCGTTAAGATCAATACTGCGCTATCATTTGCGAAAAGTATGCTTACAGCCGCTGTTAACAAGGAGACATAAAAGTAGAGCCTAACGCCGCTTCCTTTAGCAAGCTTAACTACTCTTAGAGCAGCCCACTTGAAGAAACCCATTGCGTCTAAAATAACTGATAATGAAACTATGCCTATGAAAGCTAAAGCGGCATCCCAGATGTCAGTTAAAGACTGCAACGCTTGCCCAAAAGTGACAGTTCCAAGAACAAGAGACGCCAAGGCTCCAATGCCCGCAGCATAACCTATACGCAAACCTTTGGGGCGTTTAATCATCAAAAAAAGGGTAATAACAAAAATCGCAACTGCAATGATCGCCGTATAATCCATAATGGTCTCTTTTTGTAATCCCTTTTCAGAAAACAGCAACAACGCTTGTATAAAAACTAAGCAGTTGGAAAGCGACTTTAGTAATGAATCTTCAGACAAAAGAATAAAAAATCAAAAAGGGCTTATAAGCCCAAAAGGGGGGAAATTATTGTTTTTGTTTTGGTTTGGCTGGTCTAAGTGAACGCACTGTTTTGCCTGCACGCCACATTTCGCTGTTACCCATCTCTTTGAGTTCATCAGCGAGTTTCTGGCGGTAATCAGGAGCCTTGCTCTTTTCGAGTACGATGTGGGTTTCTTCGCCTGTTTCAACTAGGTCGTAGAGGGAATCAAATACTGGCTGCGCTGCGCTTCGGAAACGCTCTTTCCATCTTAATGCACCGATGCGTGCGGTTTCACTGCAGTTGCTGTACATCCAGTCCATTCCGTTTTCGTCTACTAGGCGGATGAGGCTTTGTGTGAGTTCTTCGACTGTTTCGTTAAAGGCTTCACTTGGGCTGTGACCATGTGCACGAAGAGTCCTATATTGCGCTTCTAACATTCCTTCAAGAGCGCCCATCAATGAGCCGCGTTCCCCTGTCAAGTCACTGTAAACTTCTTTCTCGAAGGTTGTTGGGAACAGGTATCCTCCGCCGATGGCAATGCCGAGTGCTTTAGCACGATCTTCCGCTTTGCCTGTTGCGTCTTGGAAGACTGCGAAGCTACAGTTTATGCCGCTTCCATCAACAAAGTTTCTGCGGACGCTGGTTCCTGAACCTTTTGGTGCAACAAGGATAACGTCCACGTCTTTGGGTGGGATTACGCCTGTTTGTTCCTTGTAAACTATACTGAATCCGTGGCTGAAGTAGAGGGCATCGCCTTTCTTCAGGGTGGCTTTGACTTTTGGCCACAATACTTTTTGTCCAGCATCAGTGAGAAGAAACATTTTGATGGTTCCTTTTTGGGCTGCTTCTTCCAATGGGAAGAGGTTTTTGCCGGGAACCCATCCGTCTGCTACTGCTTTGTCCCATTCTTTCTTGAAAATGCCTTCTTTTTCTTGTCCTATGATTACTTTTACCCCGTTGTCTCTCATGTTAAGTGATTGGGCTTGACCTTGTATTCCATAGCCCAATGAAACAACTACTTCATCTTTTAGGAGCTTTTGGGCTTGCGCCACTGTGAATTCTTGACGGGTAATAACGTCTTCTTTGACACCGCCGAAATCCATTTTTACCATTTTTAATATTCCTCAGTCAGACACTTTATCTAAAGCGCTAATTAAGAATTATGTTAGGATTTATCAAGATAATTATGCTCTTAAGTGCTAAAGGGGCATCTTTTTATGAAAAAGAGCACTTTTGAACTTCAGAAGAGGATATTAGTAATTGAAAGTCTAAGATAGCCCTGACTTTTAATGTAATATTGACCACTCCTGTAACTCTACTCTATTCTTCGATAAAAAATTGGAAATCCACCGTTTAAGGTGGTTTTGTTTTTCTTATTTTTGTCAGAATTGAACCAGCGTATAGTCCCACACCTATTATTCCCAGCCCCATCGTTTCATATACTCCCATCGTAAGGTAAAGCATTACCACCATTTGCTGTGACCATTGAGCTGCAGTCCAGGTTGTATGGTAGATTTCTTGGTAAGCAGTCCAATCAACTACGTTTGAAGTGAAAATGAAAAACACTATGATAGTTGAACATAGCAGAAGAATTTTTCCGATGGATACCGCTCTGTGGATAGCGATTTTTTTAGCGAATACTGTTCCAACTATTAGCCCTGATATGAGAAACGCTACGATGATACTATTGGGCATCAGAAAGGTTGCGAACCCAATAACTTGGTGTAGGGGTACAAACAGCAGGACATAGCATAAAAGAAACATCGATGCTGCGTATACAGTGTCAGCGAACTCCATTTTTATGAGCCTCCTTCTACACGTATTTCTTGTTTTTGGTTGGACAGTTTTTCGCCTAAAATCTGCGCCCAAGCATCTATTCTTTTTTGGTCTCTGTTGTCAGCTGTTACTCTACCGGCAAACTTCATTCGTCCCCCAAAAACTTCCATAGTGATAGGTTCAACGTTGAGGTGTTCTTCCGCGACTGCTTCAAGGTAGCGTTCAACGGCGGTTGGATAAGTCTTTGGATTCCCACCTTGATACATTGCTGAAACAAACAAGGCGACTTTTTTGCCCTCAAAATTACTTTTTAGGAATTGCAATGCTTCTTTGTACCACTTCCCCATTCTAATGCCACTAGCAACAACTATACTGTTGTATTCAGAAAGATTAGGATGTGAATTTTGTTGCAAATCTGCGAGATCCACTTCCAAGGTATATTTGCTTCTGAGCGTTTGCGCGATTTGTTGAGCTGTCTCTTGGGTTGCACCGAATTTTGATGCAAAAGCAATTAAAACTTTATTATTCATTTTCCTAGCTCCAGAATTTATTGGTTCTTGGTTTGACGTGCCATTAGGACGATTGTCCCGAAACTTGCCAGGAGTGTTATGATGGCGAAGCCTGCGTGGAATTGAATGCTGCTTGGATCGATTGTTGCTGCTTGAGAGATGCTAGCACCGCAGATGACAGTGGAAAATGCGAAAAGACCTGATATGGCAACTCCAAGTTTTGTTATGAACTTCATTGTTTTTTCACCTCGCTTCTGTTTTGATTTTTTATCTGCTCTGGGGATAAGTCTAGTCTTAGTGTTCCTTTTTGGCCAACAACTTCGAGCATTACACACTCAACAAATTCTGCATGTAGTAACTGCCCGATTGTGCCTTCGACAACTACGCTATCACTGATGCCGTTGGCAACATTAATTGATTTGAGATATTCCTTAGATTTTAATTCAATCGAGAAGGAACTTTCTCCATTTTTTTGCATATTTGTTATCTCCATTTAGATATATTTGCAACAAAAAGCCATTAATCTTAGTTGACGAGAATACTTACTCGAATACATTCATGTTTACATGTAAACACAGGTGATAATACTTGGGTGGCAATGGGATAGAAAATTTATTTTTTAATCTAGCCAGCGAGAGCAGGCTAGATATTTTGAGTGCACTTAGTTTGAATGAACTTAAGATGAATGAAATCGCTCGGAAAATTAATATAACTCCAACCGAAGCTTCCCGACAGATTCAACGATTATTAGATGAGTTAATTATTCAAAAGCAACCTGATGGTGTTTATACTCTCACGAATTATGGGAAACTTGTTCTACACTTTTTCCCCTCAGTTGACTTCATCTATAGACATCGACAGTATTTTCTTGAACATGATGTTTGGCAACTGCCTTCTCAGTTTATCAGCCGTCTTGGTGAATTGTCTCAAGGGACTTTGTTTACAGAAATGGCGGATACGGTGAACAAGATTGAGTATATGATGCAATCATCGGATGACCATGTATGGACAATGACTGACCAAATTATGACTGTTCATGAAAATGCTATGAAGGAAAAGATTTCAAAAGGTATAAAATTAAGGTCTATAGTTCACGAACGATTAATTCGCTCGTCTCAAGTACAAGCTTTTGGTAAAAATGTGGAAAGAAGAGTAATGGCATCAATTCCTGGATTATTCTCAATAACTGAAAAGGAAGGCTTTTTTGCATTATTATCTACAGATGGAAAACTGAGTAGTTCAGGATTTTTTGGAAGGGACCCCCAATTTATGAAGTGGGTTAATGATGTGTTTCTTTATTATTGGGATAAAACCAATATCGGTTATCCAATAACCAATATCATATAGCTTTTTTAACCCCTTACCCAAACTAGTTAGGGTAAAATAATACCACGAATATTGTGGATAATTATGGTTTTTGTTGTTCATTGTAGCATTTGGTAATTAAGAATTATGTTGATAAATCCCA
>CAZXGX010000028.1:0-19212 GCA_964640475.1 uncultured Candidatus Bathyarchaeia archaeon | reverse complement strand
AAAAACTAATCCTCTGTTTTGTTGAGGAAAAAAGTTATAGCGTAGATGGGACATTAAGCCTTCACTAACCTTAATGCACACTTGGATGGTAAATTTGGATGCCCGAAATTCGTGTAGCCTTAGTCGGCGTCGGCAACAGTGCTTGCGCTCTTATTCAGGGAACACAATACTACAAAAACGCTAAAGATGGCGAAACAGTTCCCGGCTTAATGCATGTTAACTACGGCGGATACCACATCCGCGACATACACTTCGTAGCAGCCTTCGAAGTCAACAAAAACAAAATAGGAAAAGACCTCTCCGAAGCCATTTGGTTGGCACCAAACTGCTGTGAAAAATTCTCAGACGTACCAAACCTTGACGTAAAAGTTTCACCAGGCATCATTCTTGACGGTGTAGCACCACACATGCGCGAAACCTTCCAAGTCTACGACGACAGCAAAACCGATAAGACGAGCATCGTCCAAAAACTAAAAGAAACCAAAACACAAGTCCTCGTTAACTACCTGCCAGTCGGAAGCCACGACGCAGTAAGATTTTACGCTCAATGCGCAATCGACGCAGGATGTGCATTTGTAAACTGCATGCCCGAATTCATTGGCTCAGACGCTACAAAAGAGTGGCCAACAAAATTCGAAAAAGCAGGCTTACCCGTACTTGGAGATGACATTAAAAGCCAAGTCGGCGCAACAATCCTCCACAGAAACCTCGTAAGGCTATGCCTTGACCGAGGAGTCATCGTTGACGAAACTTACCAACTTAACCTGGGTGGAGACACAGACTTCCAAAACATGACCGTAGAAGGCCGCCTAAAATCTAAACGAATCAGTAAAACCGAAGCAGTCACAAGTCTCGTACCATACGCATTACCAACACGCATCGGACCAAGCGACTACGTACCCTTCCTAAAAAACAAAAAAATCTGCTACATCAGCCTAAAAGGACGCAAATTCGGCGACCGCCCTATAAACATCAGCGTAAAACTAGAAGTCGAAGACTCCCCCAACAGTGGAGGAGTAGTCATCGACCTAATTCGTGCAGCAAAAATCGCACTTGACCGCAAAATCGCAGGTGCACTATTAAGCATGCCATCATACGCCTTTAAGCATCCGCCAATCCAGATTCCAGACAGCCAAGCACTACAATGGACCGAAGAATGGATAGCTGGAAAACGCGAACGCTAAACTCTTCTTTCATATTAAAAAAATTTTAACCCTAAAAAAGGGCTTTTTACTTTTTTAGTTCTTTTTGAATTGCGCGACACCGTTAAACCTTTTATAGGCTTAACCACTGTTTGGTTACTCAACAACGATAGAAGGTTCAAAAAACAATGGTTAAAGTAGAAGGATTTGAAGTCCCCGAAGGTCTGTATTTTTCAAAAGATTTTGAATGGATAAAAATCGAAGGTGACAAAGTAAGAATGGGCATAACAGATTACGCTCAAAAATCACTAAGAGAAATAGTATACGCTGAATTGCCAGACGCTGGAACTCAAGTGAAACAAAACGAACCCTTTGGAACACTTGAGTCTGTTAAAGCAGTTTCAGACCTTATCTCCGCCATAAGCGGAACCATTGAGGAAGTCAACGAGGAAGTCCAATCAAAACCTGAAACCCTAAACGAAGACCCCTTCGGCAAAGGCTGGCTACTTATTATTAAACCCACCAACCTGCAAGCAGAACTTGAGAACCTAATGGATTTCAACAAAACAGTTGAATGGCACAAAGCTCAAGCTGCAGGCAAATGCTAAATGAAGGTAAAAACTAAATGACTAAACGAGTAGTCATAATCGGCGCTAACGCTGCAGGTGTTGAAGCAGCATCAGCAGCCCGCAAAAAAGACCGCACAGCAGAAATAACCCTGATTACTCAAGAAGAAAACGCGGGATACTCCCGATGCGGCTTACCCTTTGTAATCAGCGGTGAAATTCCAAATTTTAAAGATCTGACTGTCTATCAACCCGCATATTTTCAAATGCTCAAACTAAACCTGCGCACAGAAACCAAAGCAACAGCAATTAACACTAAAGAAAAAACCATTAACATCATCAGCAAACAAGGAGCCAAAGAAACACTGCCATATGACAGTTTAGTTATTGCAACTGGCGCAGACTCGTTTATGCCACCCATTAAAGGCAAAGAAAAGGCTGGAATACTAAGTCTCCGCGGTATAGAAGACGGAGAACAGATCAATGCAGCAGTTAAATCCGGAGCAAAATCAGCCATAATAATGGGCGCAGGCTTAATTGGCTTAGAACTTGGCGTCGCTTTAATTGAACGCGGCTTGAAGGTTACTATTGTTGAAATGTTACCTCAGATATTGCCTCAGATGCTTGACGCTGACATGGCAAAACTTGTTCAAGAACATCTAGAACAAAAAGGCATGAAAATCCTGCTCAACAAAACAGTTGAAGAATTTCTCGGTGAAAACAAAGTGACCGCAATCAAAGCTGCAGGCGAAACTCTCGAAGCAGACATGTTCATCAGCGCTTTTGGTGTACGAGCAAACACAAAACTGGCAGTTGAAGCAGGTATACCACTTGGCGAAACACGCGCTATAAAAACCAACGCACGCATGGAAACTGACGTAAAAGACGTTTACGCCGTTGGCGACTGCGCAGAAGCGCTAAACCTAATCACGCATAGAGCTAGTTGTGCTCAACTTGGCACAGTTGCAGTTCGTGAAGGTAAGGTCGCCGGAGCAAACGTTGGAGGAGACTACTCCATATTTCCAGGAGTATTAGCTTCAGCAGTAACAAGACTTTCTGAGATTGAAGCAGGCGTAACAGGCATAAGCGAAACTGCGGCAGCACGAAACAGAATTGAAGTAGTCACTGGCGCAATAAGCAGCAAAACAAAAGCAGACTATTACCCATCAGCTAAACCAATCAAAGTAAAACTAATCGTGGAAAAAGAATCTCAGCGCTTAATTGGCGCACAAATAGTCGGCGGGGAAGAAGTTACCCAACGCATAAACGCTTTGTCGTTCGCAATTCAGAAACAAATGACGATTCGTGATCTTTCTAAAGCAGACACAGCTTATGCACCACCACTCAACGAAACCTGGGAGCCAATGGTTTTAGCCGCAGAAATGATCCTAATGAAACTCAGATAAAATCGCTTTTCCCTTTTTTAGAAGCTCTTAAGGAATCTTAAATAGTATTAAGGCTAAATTAACAAGAAATCGGAGAACGAATTAAATGCAAACCAAACCTGTCAAGCTTGGATCTATTCTAGTAATAGCATCGCTTATGCTGTTTTATTTTCTTTCTATATCAAACAGTTCAATGATTCAGGCTGCGCCTTCACTGAGCCTGAACTTTTACAAGGACAACGGTTATGGCATGGGCAATGATATGAATGGGCTTTGGACTTTGAACACTGATGTTTCAGACGATGTGGTCTACATTGAGTTCTTTTTAGATGACCAGCTTCAATTAAATGATACCGTGGCACCTTTTAGTTGGTCGTTTAATACAAACAATCACACTTTGGGTTTACATGATCTAAAGGCTATAGCTTACAATACGTTTGGCGAAACAGCAACTGGTGTATCGCAGCGAACCTTTGTCGAGTTTCCAATGACATTTGTGATGGAGATTATTGCCATCGTAGTTGTTGTATCCATTGTTTCTATTGTTGCAGGAATATTTATTGCTCGCAAACGTGAAGCAAAAGAAAAACTGGAAAAATCTCGTAGCCACATGTAAACCAGTATTATCAAGTAAAAGTTTTTTTAAGTCTATTAAACAACTCTGTCTGTTCTAAAAAATAGGTCTTAGATTGTTTTTCTATTGGCAACATGGATATTGTCTAAACTAATTGCTTCTTCTTTCTAAAACGTTAAATTCTAAACGCGCCTAATTTTCTTTAGCTGGTGAAGGAATGCAGAAAAATAAAACTGAAAAATTAGTAATTTACTTAATTATTTTTTGGATGATAATAAATATAGTCCTCTTTGTGTTAATGATAATTAACGGCGATGAAGAAGACTTAAACAACTGGATAGAAATTGCACTCTGGGCAGTTTCAATTGTAGGTTTATTATCAACTAAAAAGTGGGGTCCTCCTTTAGCAATATTCACTTTAGCTTATACATTAAGCACAAGTGTGGGAATAGTAATTTACTCTCAAGACTTGTCTTTCGTAACTGTGTTTGGAATAAATGCAGTTAGGGTAATTATTAATGCGATCCTCATCGTTTACCTGTTTAGTAGAATTGTCAAAAAACTCAACAACTCTACTTTTTTACCTAACTGCTAAAAACTCCATAAAAACGTTGAACCATAAAATGTTTAAACTGTAAAACAGGTTAAAGATTGATCATGCAAAACAAGAATGCAACGCTTGGCGAATCGTTGTTTCTGTTTGCAACTCTTTTTTGTTTCATTATATTAAATGTGATGGTGCAAGCAGCGCCTACACTGAAATTAAACTTTTACAAGAACAACGGTTACAGCTTGGGCAACGACATGAACGGACTATGGACGATTAACACTGAGGTTTCTAGTGATGTGGTGCGTGTTGAATTCTACTTGGATGATCTGCTTCAATTAAATGATACTAATGCACCGTTTAGTTGGCCTTTTGATACCAATAATTACACGATAGCTTTGCACAGCATAAAAGTTGTAGCTTACAATTCCGCAGGTGAACAAGCCATTGAGGAACGCCAGCCGAACTTCGTTGGATTTCCAATAACCTATGTAGTGGGAATCATCACTCTAATAGTGGTTGGAACAGTGGGTTCTTTTATTTTTGCCTTTTACCGAGCCAGAAAACAGGAAGCTAAAGAGCTAAAGGAAAAAACACACCGACAATAATCAGAGAGAATTACCGCTTGTTGCTTTTCAATTCTCAAGCTTCAACAAGAGGGAGGTGTAGCAGGGATACCGATTTTCTTTTTTTGAACTGCGTTTTCAAGAGCCCCTACACCTGGAAGCGTTTTACCCATTAAGAACTCAACTAACGCGCCTCCTGCTGTACTAATATAACCGATTTTCTTTGTTAAGCCATATTGATGAATTGCTGCAATGGTGTTTCCTCCACCTGCTAGGCTAAAAGCGTGACTATTTGCTATAGCTTCCAAGACTTTTTTTGTGCCATAGTTGAATTCTGTGTTTTCATAAACACCTAATGGTCCGCTGACAACGATTGATTTTGCTTTGGAAATGATTGCTGAATAATTTTCTACGGTTTTTACGCCTATATCAAAAACTGGATATTCTGTGGGCATTTGACTAATTGAGGCTTCATGACGGTAACCATCTATATTTAATGCTACATCCACAGGCAAACAAATTTTGTCAGGGTATTGTTCAAGAAGCACTTTTATACCAGGTAAAAATTTGGTTAAATCCTTCTTTGCTAAAAACTCCATGTTTTCTTTGCCAAAATCAACGCCTTTTGCAGCTAAAAACAGTTGTGACGTTACTCCCCCGAGAAGAACATAGTCTGCAATACCATTGTTTAGAATGTACTTGCTGATTTCTAGGGCGTCATCAGCTTTTGCTCCACCCATAACATAAACGCAGGGTTTCTCTGGTTTATCAAGGGCTTTGCTTAATGACTTTAATTCACCCTCCATTATTCTTCCAGCAGCACTTGGCAGAACCGCAGTGAATCCCACAATAGACACATGCCCACGGTGCGCTGCGGCAAAAGCATCATTAACAAAAATGTCAGCTAATGGTGCAAGATTCTGTACCAACGCAGTTTTTGCTTGTTCCTCTGGCGTGCCGCTCTTTGTTTCTGGATCCCAGCTGCGAACGTTCTCTAAAACCAAAATCTCACCTGACTGCAGGTTTTTTATGGCATTTTTAGCTTTTTCTCCAAAAAGATCGTTAACATATTTGACAGGTTGATTGAGAATTTTCTCCATTAGCTTTGCGTGCTGCTCAAGCGGCAGGTAATCAGCGTCGCCTTTTCGTCCTTGATGTGCAAGAACTACGGTTTTGGCGCCTTTCTCTGATAGTTCTCTTAGCGTTTTTCCTGCATGTGCTTTTATGCGCACATCACTTGTAACCTGTTTTGTTTGCGGATTTACTTCGGAGTTGCAGTCAATTCTGACTATTACAGTTTTATCCTTCAGGTTAAAATCATCTAGTGTCTTGTACTTTGCCATGTCTTTGGGGCTCCTTAGCATGACTTAAAGGGGAAAAGAAAGTTCGGTTGAATTTAAGTATGATTGCTTATTGGGATTATAGGCCTGCTTTTTTGCCTACAAGTTCAATAAGTTCAACCATACGGTTGCTGAATCCCCATTCGTTGTCGTACCAAGCGAAGACTTTTACAAAGTTACCCTTCTCGCCAAGCACCATAGTCAATTGTGCATCAAACACTGCTGAGTATGTACTATGCAAGACATCGCTTGAAACAATCGGGTCCTCAGTATATTGCAAAATACCTTTTAATGAGCCATCTGCAGCTGTTTTCATAGCCTGGTTAATCTCGCCTTTAGTAACGTCTCTACCCAGCACCGCAGTTAAGTCAACGATACTAACGTCTGGGGTTGGAACACGCAGTGAAATACCATTCATTTTTCCAGTGCAGCTTGGTAACACGAGACCTATGGCTTTTGCTGCGCCTGTGCTTGTTGGAATAATGTTTACTGCTGCTGCACGTGCACGCCTTGGATCTTTATGGACCACATCTTGAATGCGTTGATCGTTAGTGTAGCTATGGCATGTTGTCATTAACGCTTTTTCTAGACCAAAGTTGTCAGCAAGAACCTTGCTTATCGGAGCAAGAGCGTTTGTTGTGCATGAGGCATTTGAGAGAATATTGTGTTTTTCATGATTGTAGTTATCGCCATTTACACCAAGAACAAGTGTTGCATCTGGATTTTCCGCTGGAGCACTAATGAGAATTTTTTTGGCTCCAGCCGCCAAGTGTTTTGATGCCCCTTCACGGTTTGTGAATAAGCCGGTTGATTCTACGGCTAAGTATACTCCCAGGTCTTTCCAGGGGAGTTGCGCTGGATCTTTTTGGGCAAAAACTTTTAGGATTTTACCGTTTACAATTAGGTCACTGCCTTTTACTTCAACAGTTCCCGGGAATCTTCCATGTACAGAGTCATATTTGAGGAGGTTAGCGTTGGTTTTTGCATCGGCTAAATCGTTAATTGCTACAAAATCGATGTTTGCGTTTCGTTCAAGTGCTGCACGATACAAAAGTCGTCCTATTCTTCCAAACCCGTTAATTCCAACTTTTATTGCCATAAGCTTTTCACTGACTGAATCTTTGAGTGGAAAACGCTTAATTAATTTTGTCTTACTAAAGCAAATAGCAAACATGCAAGCTCTAATAATTCTGTAGAGTGCTTTTTTGCTCGATTTGTTTTTGCCGTAGCGTCTTCTAACAGTTCTTAACTATTCATGTAGAACCGCATTTGCATCACTCTCTAGCGCTATTCAGAATTAGCAGTTGCAGTTCTAGCGTTAAAAAAAACAATGCCCTTTGAGATATAGCTTTGCTTAAAACGGCAAATTACAAATAAACCATTCATCTGATATTGTTTAAACTGAAGGGTAATGTTATGACTGATGTCGTGTTCACTTTTGAAGTTCACCAACCCCATCGGCTACGGCGAAAGCTGTTTTGGGAAGGTAAACTCTTCAAACGCCTAACCAAAGCTGAACTTTTCGATTACTATTTCGACAATGAAGGCGACCGTGAAATCTTTAAGCGCGCCGCACGAAAATGCTACTTTCCCTCAAACCAGATCCTGCTCGATCTAATCGACCGTTACAAGCACGAGCAAAAACCCTTCAAAGTAGCTTTCAGCGTTTCAGGCGTGTTTTTAGAACAATGTGAAATGTTTGACAAAGACCTCCTTGAAACGTTTAAGCAACTGGCTGCTTCAGGTAAAGCTGAATTCTTGGATCAAACCTATTACCACTCAATAAGCAGCCTCTACCCTAACAAAGAAGAATTCATTGAACAAGTAAAAATACATCATCAAATCATCAAAGACTTAATCGACTACACACCTGCCGTATTTGAAAACACTGAACTTCTCTATAACAATACAATCGCAAAAACTGTGGAGGAAATGGGTTATAAGGGCATTTTTACTGAAGGCGTCGAAAAAATTTTGGGCGAAAAATCCCCCAACTACCTTTATACGCCAAAAGGCAGCAAAAAAATTCGCATACTGCTCCGAAACTACAAGTTAACTGATGATATCGGTTTCCGTTTTAGCGCAAGATGGTGGCCTGAATGGCCTCTAACAGCTGAGAAATATGCTAAATGGCTTGCAAGCACAAAAGGTGAAGTCATCAATATTTTCCCAGACTACGAAACTTTCGGGGAACACCACTGGCCAGAAACAGGCATACACGACTTCCTAAGACACATGCCAGAAAAAATTCTTGAATATGACCAATTAAAAATAGTGACCCCAACAGAAGCTATTGAACGGCATGTTGCTTCGGGTGAAATTGATGTTCCAGAATCTGGAGGCACTGTGTCTTGGGCAGATGTTGCAAGAGATTCAAGCGGTTGGCTTGGAAACGTTATGCAATGGGCATACTACAATACGATACTCCGACTTGAACCGTTTATCAAAGAAGCGCAAGATCTTGAGTGGCAAAGACTTTGGCGAGATTTTCAGACGAGTGACCATCTGTATTACATGTTTACTGCTGGAGGGGGACCAGGTGAAGTTCACTCCTACTTCAGTCCTTACGAATCGCCGATGGATGCATTTGCGGTGGCGCAAACATTGATCAACGATTTTGAAGCACGCCTACGGGCAGCAATTTTAACAGCTAACGATCCGTTTCTCTTCTACTTAGGGGTAGGTGAACAGTTCTATACTGGCATAATGGCTTGGAGTCTTAAAGGATTCATCAAAGCAGTACAAACTGTTGATGCAAAAGCTCTTGAATTTCACATCGGTAACGGCGACTTTGAAAGTTGGACCAAGCATTCCCTCAAAGATGAAGAATTAACCGCTAAGTTTGCTCAAATACGCCTGTCAAAGAAAAAGAAAGAAGCCCTTCGCCTCGCAATCGTCAACGCAGCAACAAAACGCCTAAAAACCTTAACAGCTCAATTACAGGAAGCTACTAGACAATTCTAGTTTTACGCGCATTTATTTATAAGATAATTGCCTTCTATTATTCGCAAGTTCAGAAGGGCAAATTTATGAGAGAAGAACTCCCGTTTCCAGATAAGGTTTTACAGACTCTGCATAACCTTTGCGCGACAGCAGCAGACTTAGCTAGAAGAGGCGAAGAGGTTGCACGGATTTTGCAGAAAGACCAATACGAAATAGAAAGCATCCTTGACAGATACAAGTATGAAGGTTTTGCTGAAAGCTTCATCGATAATGAAGGCAAAAAACGCTATTATCTTAACGGCAGAGGAATAATCAAAGTCTGTTCACTATTCACATAAACGAGGCTTGGCTAAATGCGCGTTATAATTTTTTCTTGGGAGTATCCACCAAGAGTAGTGGGTAAACTCTCTGAATACATAAACGCGCTATCAACAAACCTAGTTGAAAAAAAGGTAGAAACCAACATTGTAACTTATCATGATTACTTAACCGGTAGCATGGATGAACCAACTGGAGTAAAAATTCATCGCGTAACTAATCCAGTAAAGACACACGTTGGCGTTTTAACTTGGGTGTTAACTTTAAACCAAGAGGTTGAACGTGTAGCAGCTAACATCTATTATGAAAGCTGCAAAAAAGTTGACCTTATAGACGTTCACGATTGGCATTTTATTCAAGCCGCGGTTACCTTGAAAAACTCTTTAGGTATCCCCTTTGTTTATTCTGCGGAAACTTTAGAAGACCATCGTTCACTTGCTTCTAATACACCATATAATATGGCAATTAAAAGTATCGAATGGCTTGGTTTCTATGAAGCTGAAAGAGTTAGTGTAAAATCTGACTGGATGAAAGAAGAAATTATCCGCATCTATAAGGTTCCAAAAGAAAAAGTAACCGTCGTATCCACAGAATCAAACATCTGGATAAAAGACGTAATAAAGGTCTACAACCAAACCGCTGGAGGCTCCAATCGTGAAGCATGAGTTAAACGTAATGATGCTTAGCTGGGAATATCCGCCCAGAGTAATCGGTGGCATTTCACCCCACGTTTACTTTTTATCAAAAAGTTTGGTTAAGCAAGGAGTCAAGGTTCATGTGGCAACATGTGACTTTCCCGGTGCACCAGCACATGAAACAATCGATGGTGTAGAAGTTTATCGTATTGATAGCTACAAAACTCCTGCACCCGACTTCGCCACTTGGGTTTATCTAATGAATCTTAACATGCAAAAAGAGACAGCAGCTATAACCCGTAAGCTTAAAGATAAAATAGATGTCTTTCATGCGCACGACTGGTTGGTCGCAAACGCTGGTATTGGGTTAAAGCACATTTTCAGAAAGCCATTACTTGTAACAATGCATTCAACTGAAATGGGTCGCCGAAACGGAACTCACACAACCGCAGAAAAAATGATACATGAAACCGAGGCATGGCTAACCTATGAAGCATGGAAGGTAATTTGTTGTAGCGACTACATGATTCAACATGTAAAATGGGCATTTGGGCTTCCAAGCGATAAACTGGTTATGGTGCCCAACGGTGTAAACATACAAAGCTACTTAGAAACCTCTGATGATGAAAAAATGCTGAGAAGTAGATTTGCCCTGCCAGAAGAAAAAATCGTGTTGTATGTTGGCAGGTTAGTCTATGAGAAAGGCATTCACATTCTGATCAATGCAGTGCCAAAAATTCTAAGCAAAGTCAACGCCAAATTCATAATAGTTGGAAGCGGTTACATGAAAGAGCAGCTCTTGAATATAGTCCGCAGTATGGGTCTAGAGCATAAAGTGATGTTTGAAGGTTTCATGGATGAAGAAGCATTAGTAAAGCTGCAGAGAATCGCAGACGTATCAGTGGTGCCTTCACTTTTTGAGCCCTTCGGCATAGTTGCTTTAGAAGCTATGGCTGCAAGATGCCCAGTAGTTGTCTCTGATACTGGTGGCTTATCAGAAATTGTTGACCATGAAGTTTCAGGGGTAAAAGTTTACCCTAACAATCCAGAATCGTTGGCGTGGGGGATAACTAAAGTGTTGTTAGACTCTGGCTTCGCAAGTTACATCCGCGAGAACGCTTACAGAAAAGTTCAAGAAAAATATGATTGGGAAAAAATAGCTCAACAGACCAAACACATTTACGAAGGTGTTCTGGGTGAATATTCCAAGAGTTTTTGGTCTCAACCAGTAAAATAAGAAATGCTTACAGTATTGTTTGTTGAATTACCATAGGTCGTATCTTTTTTAAAGGGCGAAAGAAAAGTGGTTATTTGCCTATTACATGTACATTTTCAACCACGATCCACGGTGCAATCAATTGCCCCATCTGCCTTTCATTGCTGCCTATTACGCTGATGTTTTTAAGGACCTCAAAGATGTTGCCTGCAAGCATTACTCCTCGTGAAGCATGCACTATTTCGCCATTTTTAATTTTCCAAGCTGGTGTCGCAACAACGGAGAATTCGCCGCTAATTGGATTGCTGCTGTGGGCGCCCTGTAAGTAATAGACAAGCAAGCCTTCATCAATCTCTTTTAGCATGTCCTCAGAAGCAACTTTTCCAGGCATAATGTGAAAATTGGTAGTATCTGTGCTAGGTGTTGACAAGTAGCCAGCACGTGAAGCATTCCCTGTGCTTTCTTTGCCCTCTTTTTTCGCTGAATAATTATCATATAAGAAATTGCGCAAGACCCCCTTCTGAATTACAGGAGTTTTTTGGTGAGGAACACCTTCGCCATCAAAAAGCCAAGTCCTCATGCCGCGTGGATACAAACCATCATCATAGACTGTTAGCTCTTCTGAGGCAATTTTCTCGCCGATTTTACCCTTAAATGGTGATTGCCCTCTCTGAACATTATCTGCTTTAATTGCATTGACTAACGTATTGCCAAGAAGATCTTGGAGTGCAAACTGGGTCAAAACAAGTTTGGTTTTTTTAGTTTCTACTGTTTTTGTTTTTAAGGCTGAAACCGAAAGTTTTGCTGCCTCTCTTCCAATCCATGCGGGATCAATATCGTAGGTTCTTGAAGCATTAAATTCAAAACAAATCGGTGTAACCTTATTGCCGTCTTTGGCAAGAGTGGCTAAGCTGCATTCAATAACGGTTCCTTTATCAAACCCCACAACGCCGTTTGAATTTGCTATTGCGTTAGCTATGTATGCTTTACCGATGCCGCCTTCAGCAGGAAAAACTTTCTTGTCAACTTGCATTGCAGAATCAAGCATTATTGAGGCGATGTTTACAAGTTCATCAGGGGTTATGTCTAAAACTCTGCTATCAAAAGTGTGATCTAAAGTTGAAGCGTATGGTTTCTTTTGGGTAAATCCCTTCCAATCCTGATCCGGATTGCTAGCTCTTGCTGCACCTAACGCACTGTTAACAATACTTTCGATAGCGTTTGGATCGTTTATAATGTTGGTATAAGCGAATCCAACTGCCTTGTTAACTGCGACCCTAACTCCTATACCTCTATCAACAATCTCATTGCTCTTGCTAATTTGACCTAGTTCTATTCCAATATTTGTTGCTTCTCCCTCGTAAACGTAGGCTTCAGCTTCCACTGCACCCTTCTTTATTGCAGTGCTCACGGTTCTTTCAGCTATACTTAACATTTGGTTTTTATCAAGTACTTCCACCGACAACCACCTCACTTACTCTAATGTGCGGTCCACCATCACCGATAAAAGCAGTTTGGCCTTTACCGCATCGTCCGGAATCAATCGCGAAATCTTTTCCAACAGCATCTACTTTATGAAGCGTTTCAAGCGTGTTGCCACTAATAGATGCATCGCGAACTGGCTCACCTATTTTGCCGTTAACTATTTCATATCCTTCTTGTATCCCAACCTGAAAGCTGCCGTCAAGGCTAGCTTGACCACCCCTAAAACTCTTAAAGTAGTAACCTGTCTTTACTCCTTCAATTAATTCTTCAAAAGACTGATCTCTTGGCGCCATGTAGGTGTTACGCATTCGGATTATAGGTTCAACACGGAAGTCTTCTGCTCTTGCGTTGCCTGTTGGTTGAGTATTAAACTTCTGCGCCGTATCACGATTATGCATAAGACCTGTAACGACGCCGTTGTTTATCAGTAGAGTTTTTTGGGATGGTACACCTTCGTCATCGTACTTAAAGGAGCCAAAAGCGCCTGGAACGGTTCCATCATCATAAAATGTTACAATGTCTGAGCCGATCTTTTTGCCTAAATTGTTAGCTAAAATGCCTCCTGACAAAGCTATATCTGCTTCAGCCAGATGCCCAAAGGCTTCATGTACAAAAACGCCCACAACATTTGGGCCTAAAACTACTGGGAATTTGCCGCCTTTAAGCGGTTTAGCTTTTAACTGTTCTATGGCTCGTTTTGCAGCCATTTCACCAATCATTTGTGGCGTTTGTGAGTCAAAGACCTCGTAGCCTAAAGTTGAGCCTACCTCTTCTCGGCTATAAGTGAAAACACCTTGACTTTGAGCAGTAGCCGTAATTCGTGACCAAACATAAAGTTTGTCTTGCTGAATATTTGTGCCTTCACTATTTACAAAGTAGTTTGATCCTGTTAAATCCAAGTAATCAACTGAGCAACTCTTTATTCTTCTATCATAATGACTTATTGTCTTGTTTATTTCAGATAGATCTTTAATTTTATTTTCCATCTGAATTTCTGAGGGATTCTTCTTGGGTTTAGTCTCTACATGGTCAGTAATAGTTTTGGTTAGTGCAAGTTTAATCGGCATTTTTAATCGTTGACTTGCGGTTTTAGCCATCTTGCATGCGCTTGAAACTGCACTCAATAAAATCTTATTATCAAAAGTTCCAACTGAAGCAAACCCCCATGCTCCATTTACGAGAACACGCAGCGCTACTCCGTGTTCTACTCCATGCTTCGCTGCTTCTACTCTGCCCTCTTTAAGCGAGAGCATAGTCTTGTCTAATTTCTGCGCTCGTGCCTCAGCATAATTGGCTCCGAATTTTTGTATGGCGGCATCGTCAATTTTCTTCAGAATATCCTGCAATTGTAATCAAACCTGTTATAAACAAAACAAGTGGCTGAGAGAAGATAAAATCATTGTGTTTGAATAATTCAGAATTGACGATAGAAGAAAGTTAGATTTTAGTGTAATTTGCACTTATTCATCAGAGAGAGCGTGCACTATTTTTGTTTCAACAGGGATTGCTGCAGTGCTTAGACATTCTTCAAGTCCTTTAGAGAACAGCTCTAGGTTGGAGCTTAATTGGCTAGGTGAAATCTCATAGGTGTTTTCTAGATACCTGTAGATTGTCATGGTTGCTTTTTTGCCGAAGACTTCTGTTAGCACGCCGTTTATTACTTGGTTGATTGATTGTTCTTTGTTTCTGTTAAGTATTTCCAAGTAAATCACTCAATATCAAGTCGCACGTCTTCCGACTTAATAAGTGTTGTTGGGTTAACGTTAGACAAAGAAACACACCTTTTACCATGCCATTCCATAGCTATAAAAAATCAGCCATATTCAACTGTTGTACACGTTTGATAGTTGGCTTGACTCTAACCGGTGATGTCTGCGTGCCCAAGACGAGTTGCCCATAGACTCCATCATATCCAGGAGTAACCTTTAGTTTGCCTTCCCTAACACTAACAATCGTTTCTGCAAGCGGCAAATCAACAACAGTTGACATGTCCTCTTTAGAGGCGTCAATAAGAACTTTGTACTCGTCTCCAAACTTGCCAACTAATGCATTGTAGTTGCTCCAAACAGCCTGAGTAGAAGGTGAATCAACGCCTAAAACAGCAGAAATAATCTCTGAAAGTGGAAGCAACCGTTTGAATTCTGGTGCACCTTCACGCTTATAATCAACTGGTCTATCAGCTAGCTCTTCAACACGTTGCTCAACACCTTTAGTTAGCTTTCTTCGACAAACCGGGCATATGTTGCCAAACTTTTTTGCTTCTTGTGGTGCATACGAGACTTTACAGTTACGGTGACCAGTCCAATGATACTTACCGTAAGCTGGATCAGTTTCAATAGTAAACTTAAACCTTGTTTTGTCATTGCTTTTGATGGCGTCAAGAACTTGACCGTAAGTGAATTTTTCAAGTTCAAACACATTAGCTTCTCTACCGATACGCCAAGGCCAAAAACTATGACAATCGCTGTTAGAAAGCAACGCGAACCTATCAAGTTTACTTAAACGCCAATTCATTGCTGGGTCAGACGAGAGCCCAGTTTCTATGGCATGAATATATTTGGTCATGTCTTGATAACAGTCGTCAATACTATCAAAACCACTAAAAGCTCCAAAGAGACTAAACCAAGGTGTCCAAGCATGAGCTGGAAAAACCATGTTCTCTGCCGAAACAGCCATAATCTCCTCAACCAACTGTGGCGCAGTCATATTCAAGATTGGTCTTCCATCTGAGCTTAAATCACCAAAACGTTTCAGCCGCTCATTAATCTGGGTCACAATATCAAGAGTGGGCGCTAAAATCACATGATGCACCTTTTTTGATTCCCCGCCGAAATCAAAAATAGTGCAGACCTCAGTTGTTAACATAAATCGTATAAGCGAATCTGGATTACCCGCAATTTTGAACAAGCCGCTATCACTGTCAGGAGTTAGGATTTTCTTTATTTCTTCAAGCCACATTGGATGGGTAAAGTCGCCTGTACCGATAAGATTTAAGCCTTTGATTTTTGAATAACGCGCAATTTCGCTTAGGTTCATTTGGCTACTGGTTGCTCGGCTATATCTTCCATGAATGTGAAGGTCTGAAATGATTCTCAACGCATGCGCCTTAATGCATGGTGGCATTTTACTGTTTTAAGGATTGCTGAAAAAGGGATTAAAGATAATAAAAAATTCTTCTGCGGCTACCAGTTAGTTTTTATTGTCATGTTTTAAAGTGTAATTGTGATTTCCATACCTACTTTGGCTTGGTATTTTTCAGCTGCGCTCCCTCGATTTAAGGCAATTTCAAGGAAGCCGTGACTTCCAATTAGAGCTAGGGGCTCATTAAGTTTAGTTTCTCCATATGTTTTCTTAAGCTTCAATTTTAGCTCCTTACTTTGAATTTTTAGGTTAATGATCTCTGAAAATTTGGCTGCTTCTGCCTTAGTTATGTTAGTTATGATGTTTCCAAATGAATCTATATGCAGGATTCTGCCGATTATGTTGTCTTTAACGTGTTTGACTTTAGCAAAATCTGGTCTTACAGGTTCATGAATTTCTGGACCGAATTTTTCAGGTTTTATGCCTTTTTCAATGTATGCTGCTGCAGGCGCAAAAACGTCTCTGCCGTGAAAAGTACTTGAAATTCCTGACAGCATAAACTTAGGATTTGTTATTTGATAAATGTGCCTGATTCCTTGGTGTTCTGCGGCTAAAATCATTAAGCCATTATCGGGTCCAATAAAGTAACCTTTTTTTGTTTGGATAATGATTGCGCGTCTTTTTGTGCCAACACCAGGGTCAACTACTGCGACATGAATTGTGCCTTTCGGAAAATATGCTGCAGCTGAGGCTAAAGTGAACGCGCCTGTTTGGATATTAAATTTTTCAACGTTATGAACGATGTCAATTATTGTTGAATTAGGTGTGATTGTTAAAATTACACCTTTCATTTCTGAGACGTAAGGATCAATTAATCCGAAATCACTTAGTAAAGTGATAATTTTTTTTAGCCTCCATGCACAACTGGAACAAACACTACTTCATCACCATCATGAAGTTTTGTATCTACACCATTTAACACGCTAACTTCTCTATCATTCACAAGAATAAGTGCGTTTGTTTTCATGTTGTCGTCTGTTTGCTGGTTAATCAAGCTTGATTTAAGCTGTGGGATTTCTTCTAAGAGTTTAAGTATTAAGTCCTTCACAGAAAAATTTTCATCAACGGACTTAAGCGTAAGCTTGGTTTTACCTGAAAGGTTGCGTAAGGCTCCGATGAACTTTATAGTTAAAGTCATCACATTTGCACATTATAGAAATGAGGTTTTGTGTTTAAAAGTTGTTCTGCCTTAAAATGGGGGCTTATTATTCGAATTTTTCTTCCGTTAAGGTTTCTACAATATCGGTTGCTATGCCCACGAGTGTATCAGCTTGCTTCATCATTGCGTCTCCATTTACTTCTTCCAATTGTGCAAGTTGCTGGACGATTCCTTCTATGTCCATTAAAAACCTAAGAACTGAATCATTAGTTTGTGGGTTTTTAATTACTTCTTCACGAAGGAGAATCTCAATGAATGCTGGTTCACCTAAACTATAGTAAATGGCGTTTCTGGATTTTCGTATAGCTTCTATAACCAGACTTGGTGCCATATACGGCATTTTTCGTGCTGCTTCCAGTTCAGCTTTTGCCTCACGAAGATACCTAAAAGCCCAGCCTTTTCTGTATTCATCCATCATGCAGTATTCTTTTCCAGCTTTACGATTATTCTTCTTCCATTTCGTCGTCTATATCAGCAGTTTCTGAACCGGCTTGAGATAATGAGATTGTTCTTGTTATGTAGCCTGCAATCTGGTTTCTTATACGTGTGGTTGGACCTTTAGTCAAGGCGTCGACTGATTTTTTGTTTTCGTCGAAGTTATTTGTAAATTTACTTGGAAAGCGCACCATTAGTTCTTTGCCGGTCTTTTTTATCTGATCAGTTTTTACTTTTCCCAGGATTATTCCTCCGATTATCGATAGTTTATATTCTCCAACGCGATAAAGCGTAGAAGCAACGTTTCAATAGAATATAGACTTAATTTAAGCTTGCGCCTTCAAAGATGGATTCAGCAAAGAGACTTTGTTTTAAAGGTTATGTATGGGTTAGTTTTATGCCAAAAAAATTCTCGAAATTACTGACAATTTGCTCAGCGACAGTTTCAATGGGTAGGTTTTTTATTTCTGCTATTGCAGCAACAACCGTGCCTATGTATGATGGCTTGGTTAATTGCCCATTGAAAGGCTTTTTCCAATAAGTTACTGGTCCATCTGTTTCAGTTAGTATATTTGTTATGGGCGCTTGTTTTATGACTTCACGAATCCCGTTTGAATATACAACTGGTGGTCCTTCAGTTATAAAATAGCCTTTATCCATGGCTTTGCTTAATGCTTCCATAGGGTGACTAAACCAGTGGAGAAGTACATGTTTAAGATTATAGGACGGTAACATCTCAACAATTTTATCCGTAGTTCCCCTAGAGTGAATGATCACAGGCAAATTTAATGTCTCGGCTAAGTGAAGCATTTTATCAAAAACTAACATTTGATTTTCCCAAATGGTTTCATATTTGTAATCTAAGCCTATTTCACCAATTGCCGCAATTCTTTTTTTCTGGTTAGCTTCTGAAATAAATTTTAAGGTTTCTTCAAGCTCAGTTTCCTTTAAGACGTTAACGTTCCATGGGTGAATCCCAAGTGCAGGATAGATTATTTCAGGGTACTGTTCAGCTAGTTTTATGTCGTTTTGGCATGTTTTAAGATCCATAGAATTAGTTACTAATGCTAACATACCTGCAGCTTTCGCATCCGCTATGACTTCTTCTAGGTGACCAGCATATTCATTGTCTGAGAGATGGATGTGAGCGTCTATAAGTCTCATGGTATTCAGCGCCTATTATCCCCACGACCATTTTTATAACTTTTCTCCTTGCCAAACCGAGCTTTAATGTTAAACGATAATTTAAAGAAGTAGCGAACAACAAAGGTTAAATATTGCTTTAATTAGAAAAAGAGGCTACGGAGATGTCGTTATGACTGAATTAGAAATAGCTGTAGCCCCTATGCACAGATTATGTAAGAAAGCTGGAGCAGACCGAGTTAGTGAAGCAGCAGCAAAAGAGCTAGCAAAAGCACTAGAAGAAATCGGAGTAAAAATTGCCAAAGAAGCACTCGATTTTGCGATGCATGCCGGAAGAAAAACCATTAAATCTGAAGACATAGAGATTGCTGCAAAAAAAGTCATGGGAAAATAAGTAGCATTTACAGAATTAACTTTAGCTTCCCTTCTTCTTTTTTGTTTGTTACAAATAATTCTATACCTGCTGGATTTCATTATTAAATTGGTTATCCCCCAATATGTTCAACTGAAAAGATTGCCTATTTTGTATACTCTTTGGTTCTTTTTTTAAGGCACTGAAAACAACTTCGATTCTTGTATGTTTTAAGGAATTTGCTTGATTTAATTTTTTACTAATC
>CAZXGX010000027.1:3313-19440 GCA_964640475.1 uncultured Candidatus Bathyarchaeia archaeon | reverse complement strand
GCAGAAGTAACCATTGCAGGCAACCCGATCAGGCTAAAGCAGGGTGAAACAACCATTATGCCAGCTAACAAGACACATGCGCTTTCGGCAATAAAGAAATTCAAGATGCTGCTGGTAATGATTAAAGCCTAAAACGGCTTACCCCACATGTCGCTGTAGCAGTAGTCTTGAAGCTTCTTTCTTTCTGGAGCAATTGGAGTCTCTGCAGGATAACCAAGCACAATAAATGCTGAAGGCTCAACTTTTTTTGGGATCTTTAGAACCTCCCGTACTGTTTCTTTACAGAAAGCCGGTGCACAATACCAGCAAGCCCCCAAACCCAACGTGTGAGCAGTTAAAAGCAAATTCTCCAACCCTGCACCTAAACTCTCCACTGCAAGATCTCGCTCACATTGCCGTAGATAGTCAGGAAATTTCAAGACCTCTTCCATCGTTAAGCATGCCAGAATCAGCACAGGAGCATTAGCGAAGCGTTCTCTGCGCTCTACACGTTTAGCTTCATCAACATTTGAACCAGCTTTTACCAGATCAGCCGCCCAAGCAGTAGCCATTTTATCAGCCAATTCCCGTTTTACGTTGGCATCCTGCAAAATGATGAATCGCCATGGCTGGGAATTATGCGCTGAAGGTGCCCACCCAGCAGCTTCTAAAACCTCTAAAACAAGCGCGTTAGGTACTGGGTTTTGCTGAAATTTTCTTATGCTGCGTCGCTGCTTAATTGTGTCTTTAATTGACATAAAAGAAAGAAGTGTTATTGGGGTTTTTATTTCTTACAAGTTTGTGCTGTTTGGCTCAAGAATCACTTTTAATGATTCGCCAGCATTTGCCATCAGTCGGAAACCTTCTTGAGCCTCACGCATCGGCAGTCTATGAGTGATCATGTCCTTAACATTAAGTCGTTTTGTAGATAGAATCGCAAGTGCTTCTTCCAAGTCGTTTGGTGCTGCGCCATAGCTGGTTCTTATCGTTATTTCGTTTCTCCAGAACTGATTAATCGGTAAAGGAATCTTTACAGTTGGATCAGGCACAGCAAAGAACAATATTGTTCCGCCTTTCTCTACACAGTCGATAGCAGACATCACCGCGGATGTTGCTCCTGTACAAACAATAACTTGATCCGCTAATCGCCCATTATTGAATGCTTTTATCTTTTGAGGCATGTTATCCCTTGCATCCAACGCGTGGTCTGCGCCGAATTTTTCTGCAAGTTTCATTCGGTACTCGTTAATGTCTGCAACAATAACTTTCTTGGCGCCTTTAAATTTGGCTAGTTGCGCATGAAGTATGCCGGAGATGCCGCTGCCAATAATCAATACTGTATCATCCTTTTGCACGTTAGCTAAGCGTTGTCCTCGGGCTACGCAGGCTAAGGGTTCAATAAAGGTGCCTTCCTCATATGACATGTTATCGGGTAGTTTATAGACGCCGAATTGAACGTTGATTTTTGGAACCTTAATGTACTGTGAGAAACCGCCTGGGTAATAGTTGGTTGTATGCAGGGTTTCGCAGGCTGTATGGTGTCCTTTTTCGCAGTGAACACAAGCGTTACAGGGCACGTGATGACTGACAAAGACGCGGTCGCCGACTTTTAGGCTCTTGACTTTTTTGCCGACTTGATCAATTATGCCTGTGGCTTCGTGTCCAAGAACACGTGGCGCCTTAGGAAGACGGTACCATTCTAAAACGTCGCTTCCACAGATGCCGCTTGCCATAACTTTAAGCAGAACTTCTTCTTCGCCGATTTCAGGCATCGGAAACTCTTCCACACGGACATCCTTGTTATTGTAATAAACCGCAACAAACATACAAAATTCACCTAAAAAAGGAGTTGAGGAATTAAGCTTTTCCAGCTATAACCTGATTGTACAGGTTGTCGGCTTCTTGGACATTGTAGCCTTCATGAATTATAGCGCGAATAGCCCTAATTGAAGCAACTGGATACTGGGTTTGCCAAATGTTTCTACCCAAGTTAACACCGATGGCGCCTTTCTGTATACCGTCATAGACGAATTCAAAAACTTCCCGTTGTGTTTCAGTTCTTGGTCCACCAGCAATCACGATGGGCACTGGGCAGCCGTCAACTACTTTCTCAAAGTTTTCTTTGCAGTAATAGGTTTTAACGACTCTTGCACCGATTTCCGCGGCGATTCTTGCTGAAAGTGCAAGGTAGCGGGCTTCTCTTTTTTCAAGTTCCTTTCCAACTGCACAGACTGCCATGACTGGTACACTGTACTCTTCGCATTCATCAATAAGCTTGGATAGGTTGGTTAAGCTTTTGTTTTCATATTTGCTTCCAACGAAAACTGACATGGATACAGCTGAAGCGTTTAAACGTAAAATTTCCTTTATGGATGTAACTACGCTTTCGTTAGCTAAGTCTTCACCGACAACAGATACGGCGCCTGAAACCCGCATGATAAAGGGCTTCTCAATTTTTGGATCAACACAATTGCGTAAAACGCCACGTGTCAGCATCAAGGCGTCTGCGTATTGATAAATTGGTTTAATGGTTTCACCAGGCTTTTCTAGGCAATGGGTTGGGCCTTGGAAGTAGCCGTGGTCAATTGGTAAAAACAGGGCTTTACCGTCTTTTTGGATGAGTTTACTTAATCTGTTTTGCATACCCCACTCCATAATGATTTCTCCGTAAATGGAACGTTTAGGGTTCTGCAATTAAATAAGCTTAGTGTTAAACCAAGCAGCGCTAAAATATTAAAAATAAGCATTAATGATTAAATGATGAAATTGGGTAGTGTTTAGTTTACTTTTTGCCTACCTGCTTTTCTTGTGTTTCCAGCATTTTAATCCTGGTTTCAATGAATTCAACGACGTTTTCTTCAGTGCTCATTTTCTCGTCTTTCTGCTTCTGCAATTGGTCTTTGATGGTTTTTAGGATTTTTTCTACATCAAAAGGCTTCATGACGTAAGCGTTTGCTCCATTATTAACTGCCGTTATAGCGTTTTGAAGCGTTGGGTAACCAGTTACGATTACTTTGCGCATCTTTGGCTTAGTTTCGCGCAGTTTAGGAAGCAAATCTATCCCCTCCATGTCAGGCAGACGTACGTCAACTAAGGCTATGTTGAAAAAGGATTTCTCGCTTTTCTCTATGCCCTTTGCTGCTGTATCTGCAGATTCAACACTGTATCCTTCATCAGTAAGGATTGTTTCTAAAACTTTACGTATATTCTCATCGTCATCGATAATTAGGATTCTTGCATTCTCAGTCATCTGTCTATTTACACCTCCAATTCATATCGTTTAGTTAAGTTGCGTGCTAAGTGCTGGAAAGCACTAAACACAGTTTGATACTTTACAAGTGAGTGCTTTTGATAAAGCCTTTATGAATCAGAGCTATGAATTTTTAACCATTAAAAAGATTAGGAATTACGCTTTGTTTAGGTAAGCTTCCTTAACTCTTTTAACGTATTCAATAAAATTAATATCCACATTATTCTCTGCTTCAATAGAAATATCGCTTTTTAAATGTAGATTTTTCATGATTAAAATTTCAAGGAAACGCGCTCCAGAGCCAAAAATCTTCTCAATGGCAGTCTGAAATTTGTTTAAGCATCTAGGAATCTGTTCTCGTTTAAGACGGAATTGCTCATCTAAGTGAAAGTAGATTGACTGTCTAATTGATTCACCAAGGCTTGTAAAAGAATCATCAATAGCGTTTAGCAAAAGTTCGTCGAACTGTTTGGATTTAGCGAGCATGCTGTCATTTTCCCTTGAAACTGGCATATGTTTTTAGTATATTAAAAGAATTGCTTTTAAAGTTAATTACAATTGTGAGAAAGAAAAAACATTCTTAGGTTCACTTGTAAAATTAATTGCCCTTCTATTCGTTTTCTGTTCAAAGCAGATTCTTAATTTTTTTTGATTTTAGTCCCACAGGAAGTACCATATGAGACCATCGCGTGGGACTATGGGTTGTACAATTCGCTTTTTCTGTTCCTAGTATATATTGAGGTATTAATTGTGAGGTTAAAAGAGAAATGCCTTGGGAAACAACTGAAAAAAACATCCGAAGTGGGCACCGTCCCGTTGAAGATTTTCAAACTGACACCCTTAAAACAATCACTCTTGACGAGTCACAAGGAATTCAAGCTATAGTAGGTAAACCTGTCGGCAAAGAAACAATGGAAGTCCAAAGTTACCTTTTTTCACTTGACAAAGGCTGGACACTTGAGAAAGCCAAAGACTGGTTCAATAAACATAACACTACAAAAGAGCATGTCTACGCGCTTTTGCCGTTTGTAGTTGCAGAAAAAGTTATAGATAAACCCCTGAAAATCCGTGGATTAGCAATGACTACTGGTATTAGCAGGAACTTTAACATTTACACTCCTGCGGAATTGGAGTCATTTGCAGGCAAACTAGTTGATGCACCAGTCTATATGGAGCATGTTTCCGCAGTGAACGCTGTTGGGAAAGTAACTAAAACTGAATGGGATGGTCACAACCTGCTGTATGAAGCAGAAATTTATGATGACGAAACCGCTGCAAAAATTCGTAAAGGTTTAATTCAGCATGTAAGCGTGGGCGCAGACTATGAGGCAATTGATTTAGTTCAAGGGAAAGTGCCGCATGGATTGTTTAATGCTGAAATGAGTCTTGTTGCTGTTCCAGGCATAGCTGAAACGAACATCCAAATCTTAGAAAAACTTGAACTGGAATCTAACCGGGACATTCGTGAAAGTTTAATCAAGAAGCCTCAAGAAAAAACTATACCAGTTGATCAAGCTGTAAAGTTGATTGAGCAAGTTTTACCTAGTCCAATTGTGCAGCGTAGCTGGAGTCTTGGGCCTCAAAGGATGTGTCAAGAACTGCAGAGGGTTCTCTTTGAGCTTCGCAGTTTGCAGGATAGTCACGATTTGACCGCGAGTAGCTAAGGATGAACTTGGTGAAAACGAATAGAAAAATTGGGAAAATGAGAGTATGACTGATTTAACGGGAAAAAACTGGATGGCTGTTGGCGAAACTGACGATCCAAATGCTGTTATAGAATCGTTTGAGGCTGCAGGTGCAATTACTAAGGGTGTTCCAGTCTATTTGAGTGCTAACGATAAGGTTTCACCTAGTCCAGGCGGAGATGATGCTGTTGGTGTAGCAGTTAAAACTGTTGCGTTAGGTGAAATGTGTCCAGTGCTTAAGCGTGGCAGAGTAAAAGTTACAGCTAACGGTGCCATAACAAGAGGTAAAGCAGTGTGCAGTGCATCAGCAGGTAAAGTTGCTCAATTAGCAGATCAACCGGTGAACGAAAGCGGATCATCTACTTACACTGTTTATTATAATCGGAAACTTGGAACCGCTCTTGAATCAGCCGTTGCAGATAACGATCTTATCTTCATTGATGTTGAGAAGTGATTGAAATGAAACCTCGCCTTTTTGAATCCTTAATTTCTAAAGACACTGAATTTAAAGAGCATGTTGAAACTCTAAAGCAAAAAATAAATGTGCACCCGTTTCTAAAGCGGTACTGTGAAGTTGGAGTAAAAGAAGGCTTCTTTAGCGATACAGTGTCTGCTTTGGGACGTATGCATGACACTCTTGTGCAGGCTTCTTATCCTGAAATGATTGGAAGAAGCATCATAAATGTTATGCCGACAGTTGAAGCTATGGAGAGGTTTCCGCTTGACCAGAAAGCTACAGCTTACATGTACGCTGAAGGTGCAGCAACACGTTTAAGTGGACATAAAAACAGCACTGTCGATGTTTACACGAATATTTTAGCTGATGCTTCAGAAGAGTGGACCAGAGAATTTCTAGAAGACGCCACCTGGAACGTTATGGATCAAATGGTTGAAAAAGTCGGTCGCGCGCTTGGCGAAGAAGAAACAAAAAAGATCATATCACTTTACAGCGCTGTTGCTGACGCAGATTTAGCTGGTGGAGCCGCAATAGATCATTCTGAAGAGGCTTTGAATTGGGCAGGACTTGTTAGATTACACAATGCTCTGCGATCAGAAAACTGGAAGGCAACCGTTTTAGCAGTAAACGAAACGCAGTTGCATCAACTGCTTAATGACGAAAAATTCATTCACGGCCAATATTTACCCTCGGGGCAGACTGATTTGGATCAGGCAACTGTTACCAACGTTTTAGGCATGAAAGTTCAAGCAAGCACTTTAGTTCCAAACGGGGAAGCTTACGCGATAGATACACGTGTTGCCTCAGTAATGCTGCTTCGACGCGACGTCACAGTGGAAGATTGGGAAGACATTAAAAACGGCAAATACGGCGTACGAGCTACTACACGCTTTGGTCTTGGCATCTTAAAAAGTAAAGCAATCGCTAAAATAACCAACATAGCCACAACATTAACTTAAACTGAGACAAGAAGATGCTCTCTCTATTTCCAATATTTTTTACTAAATTAAAACCAGTTGGGGTTGATTGTAGATGAGACGCTTAAATGATAGAATGGAATTAGCTAAAACTGTTCTAAGAGAACTCAGCAAAGAGCATATATGCCGAACTGAACTTGAAAACCGAACTGTAAGAAAAAATGGTACACACGCCACATTTGAAGGAATCTTCCGTTACCTCCTCCAAGGTGGTTACATACAGAAAAGCAACCAGAACCACCGGGCAAACTATGTGCTAACTGAGAAAGGCGCTAAACTTTTGGAGGCTATATAACGAACTCTATGCTTGGGCGACTGCGTGAAGCTTTCACTCTTAAAACCAGAAGCGGCTACGCGTCACCAAGTAGAGCCTTAGTATATGAAACGCCATGCTTACCCTTAGATGAAGTTATGAAGCTATACGAACGTGACCCAACTTGTAAGGCAAGCGTGGACTTGTTAGCTGCTTCCACTGTTGGTGCAGGATTCTATACAACTGTAAATGACGACTATGAGAAGGCAGCAGACGCAAAAAGAGTTGTTGACGACTTCAGCGAGAACACTAATTTGGATGCGCTTTTCTGCGACATGGCAAGAACGCTAATTGCATGCGGTAACGATTTTTGGCTAAAATTGACTCCTGAAAAACTAAACGATCTCCACCGATTACCCATAGACGCTATAGAACGCATGCATCAAACTTACCTTGAAGAAAAAACCCTGAGAATTCCCTATAAAACTGAAAGCTATAAGCTGCGAGCAACTTACGGCGGCGAAAACCTTGTACCTGAAGCAGTAGTTCACTGGCGCATTAACTGCCAAGACTATTCAGGCTATGGCACAGGCGTTTTGCAGGTTCTTTTGCATTCTTTAACTTTTCAATCTGATAAACGTCCAGCATTCGGTTTGATAAAGGCTAAAATTGAGCGTATAATGCCGAAGATTTTTGAGAAGTACGCTGGACCCGACGTTTTAGCTTTGCTTGAGAGGGCGGATGAGGATACGATTCAGCAGTTTCAGCAAGCCATAAAGAACCGCAGTGAAGAAGGTGCTTGGCTATTTTTTAACGGTAAAGGCGACGTGAAACCTGTAACTCTTGATCCAAGAGCACGCTTCGAATACTACGTTGACCATATACTGAACCAGTTTTATCTTGGCTGCGAAACACCCTTGCCGCGACTGTTTAGTACACCAGGCTTCACGGAGGCTTCAGCTAATGCTGCTTTGGAGCTTCAAAACATGCTGATTCGCCCAATTCAAAGATACATTAAACGCCAAGCAGAACGAGAACTATTTGACCAAGCTGTTGCTCAAGCCGGTTTAGACCCTGCCAAAGCTAAGGTGCGGCTGAACTGGAGTGCTTTTAAAACTCAGGAAGCTAACATGAGTGACATTTTAAAGGCGTCTGAACAAGGCTTGATTCGCCCAGAGGAGTTTCGTAAGAATGCTGTTAAGTTTGGTTGGCAACTCTGGGATAACCCTAATGCTAATGCATAAACAAGCGTTTTAGCCTAAAGATCAGAATTAATACAGTTACAAAATTTTTGTGTTTAAGAAAACGATAGAGAAGGGTTTACTTGGGCTCACAGGAATTTAAAGGAGAAAAGGTTCGCTACAATTGCAACTTAAATATGAATTTGAGCCCACTCAGCCCCTTCTCTAAGGTTTTCCTATCTCTCCTTAAGCACACTATTAGAGACAAGTAGGTTATAACATGATGTTGGTTGACTTACTACCAACAGATTCTTTAAAAAATAATAAAAAGAAAAAAGCATAAAGCTACAACAAGGTAACAATTTTAGCATTTTAGAGACGTTTACTAACATTGCAAATTTATGCGAATTCGAAGCAAAAGTGAGTTTGATATACGTGCTGGACTATTGATTCATCGGCAGTCTTATAAACAAATTAGATGAAATCAGTAGATTAGGTGAAAATTATGTCCGCTGTATCTTCAGATTTCCTAACATCCTTACTGCTCTGGTTTGTTAGAGCATTTATCTCAAGCATGATATGCTTGGCAATAGGAATAGTGGCAATAAAAAGTCTAGCTCGAATAACAACAAAAATCTCTGAATTCAAAGTTCTAAAAGGCGATCCAGTAGGCACTGGACTCTTTGTAAGCGGGTTTTTAATTTTTGCTGGCCTTGTCGTCTACGGATCAATGGTTAACCCGTTCTTTTTGGGGCAATCAGTGATTTTTAGTTCCTTCTTTAACCTGCAACGATTGCTAGTTGTTATGCTTAGCTTAGTTGTAAGCTTGTTCTTCGGTTGGCTGTTCTATCTAATATTTGCAAAGCTCACTCCATTTGGCGTAGATTTAGATGATGTGAACAAGTCTCCAGTGGCTGTTGGAATCTATCTCTTTGGGTACGAAGTGTTCCTTGGATTAGTTGTTTATGCAAGTCTTATGATCCCGTTGGGGTAGAAGGGGGAAAGGAATGATCTGGAAGCGAAGCTTCGCAATTGGAGCATTAATCTTACTTGCCCTTTGCTGGCTTAACGTAGTTTATGCAATTCCTAGTACAAACTTCACATACAACAACTATGAGGATGGTTGGTATGATGACTGGGGCATTTGTAGAACCTACTATGGCGGAAGCGATGGTTTTCTTCCTAATGTAGCATATGAATCAATTGGAACCTACAAAGAAAAAGCCTACAGTATCGGCGAATCAATGAAAACTAATTATCCTGATAAAGTGGACAGGGCAGAGGCCATACTTTCTTTTGTTCAGAGATGGACCGAATACGGATATGACGAGGACAATGTGGAGCAGGCTGGAGAATACCAGCCGGAATGGGCTTGGAACGCTGATGAAATGGCAAATGCGTTTGATCAAACCACTGCTCAAGTTGCAATTGGTGATTGTGAAGACATGTCTTTTCTGTGTTCCACAATCTATCTAGCCGCAGGCTTTGATGTAACCATAGTTTCGCCGTCGGATCATGTGGCTTTAATGATTTGGCTGCCAGAATACTCGAATCCTAATTATTACTGGGACTTAGGTGATGGAAGAGGTCAAGGGTGGATATGGGTTGAAGCAACAGGTGAAGAAAATCCCTTAGGCTGGACGCCTCCTGATTATGCTGATGGTGACTTTGAGGTTTTTCCACTTAGCAGTTCTTCAATTATATCAAACGTCTATTACTCCCCAACTTATCCACAAGTTGGTGATGACGTAGCCGTGACAGTTTCAGTTTCATCTTCAATCAGCCAAGCCGTGCTGCTTTATTCAATAAATGGAGGCTCTGTACATTCGTTAACGATGACTAAACAGGGTTCATCATACAAAGCAACAATACCCAGCCAAACAGACGGGACCGACGTGGACTTTTATGTTTCAGTCACTGATACTCAAGGCGAATCCACAGATTCCAGCACATACTCATACACTGTAGGTAGAGTTCAACCAACCGAGGAGCCGATTCTTGAGATTCCAGGATTCCCAGTAGAATCAATTATTGCAGGCCTAATTGTTGGATTCATAACTCTGTATTTAGCCACCAAGAAACGACGCATTATACATGCATCCTCCTTCTCTGCTGCTTAGCTAAGTCGACGCTTAGTAACCTCAAAAAAGAAGTCACTAAACTCTGGCAGCAAACGGTTAGCCACAAGAACCAACACAATCACCCCAATTATTCCAAGCAACAAACTAAGCGGATAATGCGCTAAAGACCACGGCAAAATACTGAAATACACTAGACTAAACTCAAGAGCTATACGCAACAAATTCGCACCATAAAGAATGCCTGAGACAGTAACAAGTGTGAATATTTTGTTTTTTAAACGTGAATTTGGTAAGGGAACAATTAATCCGAAGAAAACCGCTATTACTTGAATCCCAGTGCAGTCTTTAACAATTTTTATGTTTTCAAGAAAAACGTTTTCACCTACAATACTTGTTTGAACTTGTATTCCCAGCGAGTTAAGTAAAAAAGCGCTGTGTTGAGCAATTGCTTTTTCAAGAAAGAAATAATTAGGCAGATAGTATATTGCTAGAATAATTATTATTGCAGTAACGATGTAAAAAATGAGCTTTCGAGATGAAACAGGTTTGGTTTCAAATTTCTTGTTGTTGGGCATCTTGGTTTTATTTATCGGGGCTTGCTTATATTTGTTGAATTTTGTTGCTGCTGGGCAAATAGCTGTTTTGATAGGGCTTGTCTTCTTCATAATCAGTATTTTGTTGAGAAAAAGAGGATTAGTGCCCTCCAAATAGTAATTGGAAAAACTTTACGTTCATTCAGCTTGCGATTCTTTCTTTGTCAATTCGTGTTCTCGACGTTTTATGGCGTAGTCAATGATATCCATGTTTTTTCTGGATATTTTTGGTTGGGTTTTCTGTTGAGACAGGTTTTTGTAAATGAATATTGATGCCAAAGCAATCACGATTATTGAAAGTGCACATATCAGCCAGTTGCCTAAATAAAGAAATTGAATAAACAATGCAAAGCCTACTCCGAAAGTTAAACCCCAAAGAATTCCTTTTACAAAATTGTTAGATTTGCTGCTCTGCTGCTCTTCTGAGAAGGTTTTTTTTATTTCTTTTAGTGCTTCTAATTCGTATTGCTCTATATCCTCTTCTTTTTCTGAGGTTGCTTTCATGAGCATGCGCTACCTGTAATGTATTGAATCAATGTACTGGAAATTTAAATTTTATCAAAATATTCTTGTGATCGTATCTTGTAAAATAGTATTTGTTGCTTATTTTTTATAATCATGTATTTATTGTGCTTATTATTGGATTATGACTTTGTATTGAGTGTTATTTTATTGATAGGTTTAAAATTGGGTTTATTATTGCTAAAATAGTTTAAATCAAGCTTATTCACCTAATTAGCCCTTGGGGTTGAGCCTGTTTGGCAAATGTATCATTAAGTGACGTGCGGGATACAATTAATGTAAGCGAATCAGACATTCCCGATATTAAGCTTCAAAAAATGGTTAAACGTGCCCAGACCACACTGTCACTTGAGCTAAAAAAACCCATAGACGCAAATGATTGCACAGAAGCAGAGAAAGAATTCGTTGTTCTGCTTTCAGCGGTTTATGCTGTTTGCTATTTAACAGGAGGCTCAGCTGTTGGCTTAAGCTTCAGTATAGGAGACCAAAACGTTGCAGTCACAGAAAAGTCTCCTCCGTTAACGGTACTTCAAAATGAACTGGAACGAATTCTTGCAGCATTAAAACCGCCCACAATAAGGAGCGCGTAGTTTTGCCTGTTCCTGAAGCCTATTTTAATTTCGTGATGGCTTATGCGCCTTATCTTTATGTTACGCCCGGTGTTGGGCCTGATTTGACTTGGGGGAAAGCTGCATTTGCTGGCGCTTTTACGATTGATTTTCTATACGAAGCCATCTTCGATGACCAGTTCGACGATCGAAGCAACGAAATAGAAGCTAAAATCGTGGAAATTGCAGATTGGATTGTTTCCCAGCAGAACACGGACAATGCAAGCTCAGCGTATGGTGGCTTCAAAAGTACTGAGGCCAGCACAGCCTACTATAGTGTTGATGCAGGTCGCATATTGCCCGCGTTACTGAAGGCTTACGAGTTAACCAGCAATAATACCTATTTGAACAGTGCCAAGCTAGCCACCACTTATCTTTACAATATGCAGCATCAGCCCAGCCAAATTGGAGTTCACGACCGCTTTTACGGCGGGTTTGCACGAGCCGTAAGCAACACGGGGACTTGGCAACAGCAGATGGATGTTGAATCACTCTACAGTTTAATCGGGCTGAAAATGCTCTGTGAAGTAGATTCAAACAACAAAGCGCTGTATGATACAATTATTGCTGATGCAGTAGGTTTTTATCGGCAGGGCATTGAAAACTTGAGCTTATTTTTTGATCCCTTGCCAATTGGGGACGGAAAATGGCGCCGCACAGGCTTAGAAGACGACGTCATTTATGATGACTCCATCGCTTACGCTTTAATTGGTCTTTACGATAACGAAGGTTACAGCCCAACCGTTCAGAAAGCTTACGAAGCCCTCAGCGCCATAGGCTCTTTACCGCTTTATCCTGCTTACAACCCTGCGATTTGTTGGGCAGGTTACATCAACGTGTTATCAAAGGCGGTAGCTTGCGACTACTACGATGGTGTAACAGCTGGAATCTTGGCTAAAATCCGTAAAGCGCACGATAAAATCGCCTACGATTACAGTGCAAGAATTATTCAGGATCATTCTGGCGAGTTCATGTTTTGGGGAACCAAACACGCTGACTATGGCTACTTGGAAAACAAGCATGCCATGGCAACAGTATGCTGGATTGGACAACTGCTAATAGGTTATGAGCCATCACTTACCCGTTTCACCCAGATACTTAACGCAAAAGGCGAAAACCTAACAGTTTACCCGATAAAGCAAGTTGAAGAAACAACTCTTTACAGTGCAGGAGTAGATTTTAAAGCGATAGTTTTACCCGCCAAAATTGAAGAAACCCTAATTGAACCAGGCTACATAATAAACGACTTTGCTGTTTTGCACACGTTCACGCCAATCCGTCACCAAGACAAAATCCGCATAAAAGGCGCAGACTACGAGGTTTTAACGGTTCAAGACTTCACTTTTAGAAACCAAACTGTTTACCTCAAAGCCAACCTGAGGAGGCTACAAAACTAATGAGCGAAACAGAAGACGCCTCAACAACGGTTGCACGATTACTCAAACATAACTTGCGGGTAATCAAAGACAACGGTGCCTTAGCCAATATCAACGTCACGGGCGAATGGCGTGAAGCTGATGCGTTGAAAGGTTTCGATGGACAAGTCACCGTGGGCTTAGTTGAATGTCTTGATCAGAAAATGGAGTTAAGCGGAAAGAACCGAAAACGTACCTCAACGCTTCGAGTTAACGTTTGGGCAACTGAAGCTCCAAATGCTGAGAACGCACGGCTAATGCGTAGTAAGATTGTTGAGGAAGTAAACCGTTCAATTAAGCAGAACAGAAACACGCCAAACCAAACTGTCTACAATTTTGTTGGTGCAGGTTTTGGTGGGCAATCATCTAAAGCGTTCCAAGGGCGCGGTGAAGATTCGCCAAGTAGCAGTTCATGGGTGGAGTTTTCCAGCGTAGAATACCAGCATTTATGGTACAGCGATGACACTCGTTACCAATTAAGCGTTAACGAGGCTGGTAGTTATTCTGTGTTAATGCTTGGTTTTCGTTTGGAAAGCAGAAAAAACACAATTAAAAAAATTGTTTTAGCCTTTGAAGGCTACGGTGAAGCTCCAAGCGGTGATAGCGTAACCATTAAGGTTTGGAGCCACAGGGAAAGTGTTTGGAAAAATCCGCAATTAGGTGGGGGAAGCGGTATAGATGAAATGATAACGCTAACGTTGCTTTCTGACTTGGCGGATTATGTTGATGATGAGGGATTTGTTTGGTTACTTGCCCGAACAACAAACCCCAGCGATGGGTCTTCACCAGCAACTCTGTTTTGCGATTACGCATCATGCACTACAACCGTGAACGGAATAACATACTGTGACATAGCAAGTTACCGTCCACTTGACCGTGTGGATGTTAAACCCTTCATTTATCGAACCGAATTCGTTGTAAAATCATGGTTCTTTGAGAACATAGGAGTGTAAAACTGGATGCCTGAAACATATGGTTCCCATGAAAGCAAAATCTACTACGTAGATGAAGCAGCCTACGGCGCAACACCGTCTAATCCAGCTATGCTTGGCGTTCCAGCTGAAAGCATAGAGCCCGCAATTAACCCAAACAACATAAAACTCCGAGGCGTCGGCTCAATGGATCTGCAAGCTATAAAGAAGGGTCTACGTGACCCAAGCTTGAAAATCTCTTTTCCCCTGCCCAGTGATGCACCAATTAATTTTCTTCAGTACGCCAAGGCTGAACTGGGAAAATCGTTAACTATACAAGTGTTCTACTACAAAGGCGTCTTCTCAGCGGCAACAGACATAATTTCCTTATTATACTCTGGTTGTAAAATTAAAAACGCAACTGTTCAATGCAGCATAGAAGATGTCGTAAAAGCAAACGTGGAATTGTTAAGCCAAGACATTACCATTGCAACCGCTAAAATCAGTGGTGCCACATATTCGGATTATTCGGGTGCTATTCCTTTTTACGAAAGCTACGTCAAAAAGGACACTACAACGATTGATCGAGTAACAGATTGGAAGTTCACAGTAGAAAACAATCTAAAGCAGATTCCAGTTATTCGAAGCCCAAACGGAAACATCCTAAAATATTTGCCATACCGCCAGCGAGACTTGACGGGCGAAGTGACTTTTGAGTTTGAAACCAAAGAAGAATTTGACGACATCATAAGTGACCGTGAATTTACGCTTGAATTTGGTTTAGGTGTAATAAACAAGGCAACTTTTAGCGGCTGTAAATGGGAAAACGCTTCGGCGCCAACACGCATCGAGGATTTGGTAAGTTTGAAGGCTGCCTTTGTGGCAAAAAGTTTCACAATAACTTAAAAGAGGCGATTTGTATGAGTGAAAAAACTGATTATACTAAAGAAGTTGAGCTTCTCAAGAAATGGCTTAGTGCTTGGGAGAAATTGGGTCAGCGTATTCTTGATTTGCCGGAGTGGATGCAAATTATTTTGTTAGATGATATCAACACGGCAGTATTGAATCGCGTGGCTGTTATGGAGTTGATTCTTAATGCGCAAAGAAGCAGTTAATCTCGGCATAGAATACGGAGCAGAATACGCCGGCAAATACGTTTTCCAAGAATTAACCTGGGCAAAACGCAGCCGCATAATCCAAAAACACACCAAATACCACCCAATAACTGGGCAAATAGTAAACAGCGACTTTATCGCTATACAAGCTGAAACGATTTGGGCAGCCCTAAAAGAGCAGCCAGCAAACACGCCCATCAACCTTGAGAAGCTTTTAGGCGAAGAAAACGGTGTCCCCATTGCTCTTGGCGAATTATTCTCTAAAACCGTA
Source organism: uncultured Candidatus Bathyarchaeia archaeon (assembly GCA_964640475.1). Classification (GTDB taxonomy): domain Archaea; phylum Thermoproteota; class Bathyarchaeia; order Bathyarchaeales; family Bathycorpusculaceae; genus Bathycorpusculum. Next base: position 4,142 of record CAZXGX010000027.1, on the reverse strand, counting down.
AACAACCTGTGTGCTCTTACAAGGGAGGAAACGGTTTTTTTATCCGAGCCATCCGACGCCAAAAACCCCACCCAGCCATAACCGACTTTCGATTATGCAAAGAATTCGGTTGGACCCCAAACCAACTAGCCAAGCAACCAGCTAGAATTATTCACCAATTCACAATCATCCTAAACGAAATAGATAGGCAAACAGAGTTGGAGAAACAGAAAACGGAAAAAGAGGCTAAGAGGCATGAGCGTTACAGTTAGCATCAATCTTCAAGGTGTAGAAGAATTTCAACGAGCCATTGGCCGTTTTGATAGTGCAATGAAAAATCAAGTGCAGACACAACTTTCTAATTGGGCATTGATGGTGCAGCGAGAAGCTGAACGTATTGTCCCAGTTAGAACAGGTTATTTGAGAAGTACAATTTATGCTAAAATGCAAGAGTGGCAAATGGAAATTGGTGCAGAAGCCATCTATGCTGCGGCGGTTGAATTTGGAACACGTTTCATGCAGGCTAAGCCATACTTGAATCCAGCAATCGAAACTCATCTGTCCGAACTGGAAAACGTTATTCTGCAAGCCATTGACTTGGCAAAGACGGAGGCTGTCTTGTGAGTTTTCGTGAAATAGCCGTAACAATTAGAGCCGTTAACCACGCAAGTTCCGAGTTTAACAGGATTCAAACTGATGCCCAAACCTTGGCGGCTCAGGTTAAGAGTTTAGGTGCTGCAATCGCTGGAATTGGTGCAGCTGGAACCGCAATTGGATACATCGCAAACCAATTCGGAGTATTAAATGATGAGCAATCGAAGGTTTTCAATTCTGCAATGATGGTTGTTTC
>CAZXGX010000027.1:0-3213 GCA_964640475.1 uncultured Candidatus Bathyarchaeia archaeon | reverse complement strand
TGCTTATGACCTGTAGGGTTGAAAACATCAAGTACGAATCAACGCCCCTGGAAAGTTACTTGAGAGTTAGCGGCAGATGCTGGGGCGAACGATTATTCCGCAGAGTCGTCACAAAAACCTGCGAGAACAAGAAGGGTGAAGAAATAATCAAAGACCTCTTAGATTATTACGTTGGCTTAAGTCATGTGCGTGACGTCACTGAATTGGTGGAATCTACGGATACCACTTACACTATGCTTGAGTATTCGGACACGCCTGTAATGGATATTTTGCAGGAAATAGCAAACAGTGCCGACAAATCAGGAGTAATCGGTTTTGATTTTCGTGTTGCTCCTGACGGTAAATTTGAGTTTTTCCAAAAAGGTAGTAAAACCAGCTCAGTCAACTTAACAGACAGGATTGAAACTATCGAGTACAGCAAAAACGTGATTCGAGTTAGAAACCGTATAACAGTTTATGGTAGATCAGATAGTAGTGTGCCAACTGACAAGGATGAATGGACAGAAAGCTTAACCCCCGTCGATGGTGTGTGGACAGCAGTTCAAGGGGTCATCAGTTTTGATAATGCAAATAAAATCAAAGGTTTAGGCAGTATAAAAACCTCTGTGGCATCACTCTACTATGCAAGTTGCTTGCTTACACTTAATTCTGGCAAAGAAGTAAACACTGAACTCTACCCAGAACTAAACCTTTCATTATTTAGAGAAGCAAGCTTCAACGGAAATATCACTTTAACTCTTCTTGACATTAACAATTATGCTGCAAGTCGTGAATTTACAGTTGGAAATGATAAGTGGTTTCAAACTCAGATCCAAGTTGGAAGCGCAAATGCAGATTTGTGGCAGGTTGAAAGCGGTTTTAATTGGCAACAAGTCAACAGAGTCCGGGTTGCCTGCTGGTTTAACGGTGTTGGTTCGGGAAGTTTTTGGGTTGATGGCTTGTTTTTTGGCGGAAAACGCTACAGTAGCCTGCAAGAAGAGGGAAGTAGTCAGGCAAGTTTTGGGCTGCGGGAGCTTGTGGAAGTTAACGAGGAATTATGTAGCAATATCGAATGTGAGTCACATGCAAAAGCGTTACTAGCAAACCAGAAAGATCCTGCTGAGAGCTTAACAATTGAAAGCTCAGTTCTTGATTATGGTGCTACTCCAATTCTTGCGGGAGACAAGGTGCATGTTACTTTACCCAACGAAGGCGTAAATAGTGATTTCAGAGTGGAAAGTGTTGAATACAATGTAGACGCGAAATCTCAGACCTTAAATGTTACTCTTGAACTTGGAAAGGAGAAACCTTTGCTAGCTGACTATGTTTATGCACTGCGAAGCAGAACTGACCGTTTAAGCCGCGTAAAACTGTCAAAGTAGAAAAAAACTCGATTTTTAGCTTATATTTACTTGTTTATTCTATTTTTCTAGTAGTGTTATTTTTATAATGGTAATACAGTATGCTTTGAAAGTAAGAGACGAGGGAACCCTTTAAGTGACAGTTATAGTTGACGACGCCGGAAGCGGCGATCTGCTGTTCGGCGTTGTAGTCGGTGCCTATCGTGAAGAAACCGGCGACTTCAAATACGACTTAATCGATGTACGTTTTTATCAAGAAATTTTCCGTGAGAAAGAATACTTGCAGGAATCTTCACGGGTCGTCTCAAAACTAGTTTCAGCCCTCAACCTTGGTCAAAACGAAGAAATCCACATTTGCCAAGGATGCATCTTTGACGTTGCAGCTGAAGAACTCAAGAAAGTCTATGGTGACGATCGCGTTAAACGCATCCGCGTAATCGGCGAAGCACAAAGACTTGTCGAAATAGCCTACCTTGACGAAATCCGTAACTTAGGCTATGAACCATTAACAGAGCGAGAAGAAAAACGAGGTAAAAGCTTCTTCCACATGATGCGTTGGCTAAAAGATAACCCAGAAAATCTTAGATACGCAAAGACTGGTTGGCCACGACTGAAGAATTACCAATTATTTAAAAAATTCCATGATACCCCTACTTACAAGGCAGTATGCGCTGACTGCGGCATTGAATGCGAAGTACCATTTCAACCCAAAGCCGACAAACCAGTTTATTGTAAAAAATGCTGGTCTCAACGAAAACCACGCATTAAAAAGAAAAAACAAAAAACAATAAAACACAAAAACATTTGAGTGCTGAAAAAAAATGAACGTTTGGTTTGATTTCTATTCAGGATGGTATGTATTATTCTTCGGATTTCTAGCAGCTTGGGCTGTTTTATTAGTTATCCGCAAAAAACGACACCTCAAACACGAAGCAAAAGAACAAATATTCCTCGCCTGCGGCGGCATGATCTCCTTGGGCATGATGGAGTTTTTTGCAGTATCCACAAACCTGTGGCATTACACGCCAGGAGACTGGCCAGTAATTCTGTGGCCTACATACTTCGCAGCGATATTGTTCGGTTACCAACTGCTAAGATCAATAGAAAGCGTACTGCTTAAAAGACGAGTTATGCTGCCCCCACAATAAACCATCCTTTTCTATTTGGCGCCCCACTTTTTAAAAAATCAGTAGGCGGCAATTTTTCTTTTAAAGTCTTTCATCAAGCATTAAGGTCAGTGTTGATGTCACGTTTGCTATATTTCTAAGCTTATAAGTGACTAGCTCTTTTAGCTCGGGCATGTTGTCGGCTGTGGCTTTAACTATCAAGTCGTATACGCCGTAGGAAACGTAGGCTTCTTGGATGTTTCCCAGTTTTTTAGCTTCAACTAGAACTTGATCCTCTAATCCTGGGGAGACATTAAACAATACATAGGCGCTGGGCACTTTGACAATCTCCTATCCTCTGTTGTTGCGTTTTGGTTAAAACGTTTGTGGAAAAACAAATTAGAATAACCTTACATCTAGTATAGCTGGGATTAAATAATGACTGTTTTTCTTGTAAAAACCTACACTGTGAAACCCGATAAGCTCAAAGAGCATGATAATTGGGGTAAAAAGCTGGTGGCTTTAATGAAAGCGCAGCCTGACCTGTTTAAAGGAGTTAAATCAATGAAGGTTTTACGTCACAAGCGCAGCGAAGTCTTGGGTGAATACACTGCCATGTGGAAATTTGAGCGATTAGCAGACGCTGAGAAATGGGCGAAAAGTTCCAAAGAGAACAATGAGCAAGCCACTTTGAAAGCAGAGTTTATGGCTCTATTAGTGCCTGGATCTTATTCAACTAACATATGGGAACCAATCAAAACATTAAA
>CAZXGX010000026.1:0-19721 GCA_964640475.1 uncultured Candidatus Bathyarchaeia archaeon | reverse complement strand
TCTCGCCAACAACTAAGAGAACAAAAACAAACCAATATACAAAAAACAACATTCTATTTAAAAGAAAAAAAGTTCTAAAGGTAGCTATTCCCCTTTTAGAGCATTGCTTTTTAAATAATATAACCAATACTAACAGTTAGAAGGGAGAACTATCAAAGTAAACCTTGGCGGATTCGTAAAGTCAGGCAACTTCAAGCAATGGCTAAAATGCATGTTCATTGCAGTTGCGTTACTCATTGTTGCGTTGCTTTACTATGTTGCTGATTCAATAATTACTTCGACAGTTGACCTTTGGATAAAAATACTTTATCTTATAGGCTTAATTTTCGTTATAGGCTTCGTAATTTGGGCATTTACTCTTCTGTTACCTAAATTATTCCAGAAGGTTTCTCAAATAATTAAAGCGGATAGTTTGGAAGCCAAAGAAACATCACTAGACAAAGTTGTGTCTGTTAAGAGTGAGCACACAAAAAAACAGGTACCTATAAAACAGGAAGCGATTTCAGTTTATGAGGAAAGCGAATCAGAAAAACTGCTAAGAGAATTTAAAAATCGCAGATTATAATTGTTTTTTACTTTTAACCGCAAACGTTAGATTGTTTAAAGTTCTGAGATGTTATTTTTTCGCATCAAATTGTTAATAATCTACATAGACACCGTAAACTTTTTATCCCAACAATAGATTATTTTAAAAGAACGTGGAATCTCAAGAGGCAAGAAAATGAGGGATCGTCACCTCCATAGCCGGGATCGTCGGGTACAAATATCATAATTTGCCCAGGTTAACCTCTAAAGAAACCACAGAATTCTCAAAACACATTTTCCATTCAGACAATACTATAAATTTTAAAATACACATTAGGAGAAATGACTGAAAATGACAAGAATGTCTGGTGCACAAACACTCTTAGAATCCCTTGAACGACAAAAAGTTGACACAATTTTCGGCATCTTAGGCGGAGCCATCCTTCCCGTGTACGATGCATTATGTGGCAACGAAAAAATACGTCACATACTTGCAAGACACGAGCAATGTGCTGCTCATGAAGCTGAAGGTTACGCAAGAGCCAGCGGCCGCGCTGGTGTATGCATGGCAACCAGTGGGCCAGGAGCCACTAACTTAGTAACGGGGATTGCAAACGCCTACATGGATTCTTCTCCGATTATAGCTTTAACAGGACAAATTCCGAGTTCAGGTGCCAATACTAGTTACATGATCGGCAGAGACGCTTTCCAAGAAGCTGACATTATAGGCATCACTACAGCAATCACAAAATATAATTACCAACCTAGAGCCGTTTCAGAAATACCTCTAATGGTTAACAACGCTTTCCACATAGCAACCACAGGCAGACCTGGCCCTGTTCTAATTGACCTGCCAAAGAATGTGCAAGCAGGTGTAGGTGAAGTTGAATTCACTAACAAAATCAGCGTAAGAGGTTACAAACTACCCGCAGAACCTAACCCCGCAAGGATTAGCGAAGCCTCTGATTTATTGGTAAAAGCTCAATGTCCACTTATACTGGTAGGCGGAGGAGTCATAACCGCAGGTGCATCAGACGAAATAGTGCAAATGTCAGACTTACTAATGGCGCCAGTTGCAACTACTTTCATGGGTAAGGGTGCGTTTCCAGAGAATCACCCCTTATCCTTAGGCAGTATTGGTATGCATGGTAATCCCGCTGCAAACAGATTAGTTGGTGAAGCAGATGTCTTGCTTGCCGTTGGCACAAGGTTTTCTGATCGTGCAACAGCTAATCTGGATTCTTTTGCAGCTAACGCTAAGAAGATTCACATAGAAATCGATGACGCAGAAATCAACAAAAACATACAAGTTGACGTCCCAATAGTTGCTGATGCTAAAGCAGCCATGAAAATGCTAATCGCTGCAACATCAAAGAAACTGAAAAAAGGCGAAGGCAAAGCATGGACTAAACGAATTAAAGAAGCTAAAGAACAACTAAGCCCCCTGTTAAAAGAATTACCAAAAGACTTGGTCCCTAAAACATTACTATTCGAATTACGAAAGCTACTGCCAGAAAACGCAATAATGACAACGGAAGTAGGACAAAACCAAATGTGGTCTGCACTATACTTCCAAACCCTAAAACCACGCACCTTCATTAGCTCTGGTGGACTTGGAACCATGGGTTTTGGATTCCCAGCAGCCATAGGTGCTAAAGTTGCATGCCCTGACAGACCAGTTGTTGATATTGCAGGTGACGGCAGCTTCATAATGTCTGAGCAAGAGTTAGCCTGCAGTGTTACAGAGAACATTCCAGTAATTGTTATAGTACTAAATAATTCCGTATTAGGCATGGTTGCACAATGGCAAAGAACCCTATACAATCGCCGCTACAAAGCTGTCAGTCTAGGTAAAACTCCCAACTTCGTAAAATTAGCTGAAGCATACGGCGCACAAGGTTTCCGAGTTAATTCAGTTGAAGAATTCAACAAAGCAGTTAAGACAGCACTAACCAGTAAAGTAACAACGGTGATCGATGTGCCTATAGGCTCAGAAACCGATGTCGTTCCCTTCGTGCCTCCAGGCTGCGGATTACCTCAACAGAGAGGTGACTACTAATGGAAGCAGAAAAAACCAAAGTCATATCTGTCTTAGTAGAAAACAAGCCAGGTGTACTGCACATGATTGCAAATTTGTTCCGTCGCCGAAACTTTAACATCGAAAGCATAACTGTTGGCCCAACCGAAAAATCTGACATCGCACGAATGACCATTACAGTTAATGAAGATGAAAAAACCATAGAGCAGGTCATAAAACAAGTCGCTAAACAAATCGATGTCCTAAAAGTAACCGAACTTGAACAGGGCAATTTTGTTATGCGTGAATTGGCACTAATAAAAGTAAGAATAAACGACTCCAAAGAACGTTCAGACGTAATCAACTTTGTAAACGTATTTCGAGGTAGAATCATTGACGTTTCAACCGACAGCTTAACAGTAGAAATTACAGGTGCACCAGACAAGATCGATGCATTCCTAAACCTCATGAAAACCTTCGGCGTCCTTGAACTTGCAAGAACAGGCATAACAGCACTAGCACGAGGCGCAAAATCCATCAGAATTGACGAGTAAAATCGTCTACTGAAAGGAAAGCCTTAATTTATCCTTTTTTAAAATTGAGTCTCGCTCCAAAAAGGAGCGTTGCATTTAGCAAATAATTACTAGACATAGAGTAGAGAAAACATGAATATTACAGAAAAAATCTTGGCTAAGGCCTCCGGCAAAAAAGTTGTGCAACCAGGCGACATCATCGACGCAAATGTCGATATGGTCATGACGCATGACTTATGCGGACCTTTAGCAGTTGAAGCTTTCAAGCAAATAGGTGTCCCAAAAGTTTGGGATAACAAAAAAGTAGTCGTGATACTAGACCATCAAGTTCCCGCTGAATCCGTGAAAGCAGCGGAGCTGCATAAAACAATGCGTCAATTCGTAAAAGAACAAAACCTCAAATTCTACGATGTAGGTAGAGGCGGCATATGCCACCAAGTCATGCCCGAGCAGGGACACGTAGCCCCAGGTAACATAATCGTCGGCACAGATAGTCACACATGCACTTACGGTGCATTCGGTGCATTCGCAACAGGTATCGGTTCAACAGAAGCAGCCGCAGTTATGGCTACGGGTAAAATCTGGTTCAAGGTTCCATCTACCATTAAAGTGAAGGTTAAGGGAAAATTCAAAAAATATGTTGCGCCAAAAGACCTGATCCTAAACATAATCGGTACATTAAGCGTCGACGGTGCCATCTATAAAGCCGCCGAATTCACTGGTCCAACCATTAAAGCCTTGACCGCGGCAGGTAGAATGACGTTGTGTAACATGGCAGTTGAGATGGGTGCCAAAAACGGTATAATCGCACCTGACGAAACCACAATTGAATATTTAGTCAACAAAGTTAAACCCATGCCCGACATCAAAGCGTTGCAAAGCGACAAAGATGCAGAATACGAACGTACAGTTGAATTCGACGTTTCCAAGATGGAACCCCAAGTTGCATGTCCCTCTTCTGTAGATAACGTTAAGTCCATTTCTGAAGTCGGAGACATACCAGTTGATCAAGCCTTCATCGGAAGCTGCACTAACGGCAGACTAGAAGACTTGCGCATAGCCGCACAAATCATGAAAGGTAAGAAAGTCAAAGATGGCGTTCGTACACTGGTGATTCCAGCCTCTCAGGTGGTTTGGAAGCAAGCCGACGAAGAAGGCTTACTGAAAATCTTTACCGAAGCAGGCGCTATAGTTTGTGGTTCAGCTTGTGGACCCTGCTTAGGTGGCCACATCGGATTATTGGCAGCTGGCGAAACATGCATAAGCACATCTAACCGCAACTTCATCGGTAGAATGGGAAGTACAAAAGCTAACGTATACTTAGCATCACCTGCAACTGTTGCGGCGTCCGCAATCACAGGTGTAATAACTGATCCCACAACGGAGGCCAAAGCATAATGACTACCAAAATTAAAGCTAAAGCTATTAAATTCGGCAACAACATCGATACAGACGTCATCTTACCAGGTAAATACCTGATCCTAGTTAACCCCAACGACTTAGCAAAACACGCACTGGAAGGATTAGACACAGAATTCGTCAGTAAAGCAAAAAGCGGAGTCATCGTAATTGGCGGCAAAAACTTCGGCTGCGGCTCAAGTCGTGAACAAGCACCATTAGCTTTAAAGTACTCAGGCGTCAAATGTGTCATCGCAGAATCATTCGCTCGCATTTTCTTCAGAAACGCAATCAACATTGGTTTACCAGTAATCGAATGCGTCGGCATATCAGATGCAGTTAAAACCGGTGACGAATTGGTAGTGGACTTTGAAGCAGGCAAAATAGAAAACACTTCAAACAATAAAAAAATCCAAGTAAACAAATTACCCTCGTTCATCTTAGAAATCTTTGGTGACGGCGGATTAATTGAGCATTTACGTAAAAAGAGATTGAATAAGAAATGACAGAATATAAAATATCTTTAATTCCAGGAGATGGCATCGGACCAGAATTATCCGAAGCCACCCTAAAAGTCCTAGAAGCAGCCGAAAAAAAATTCGGCCTAAAACTAAAAATTATCGAAGCTCCAGCAGGCGACATTGCACTTGAAACCCTTGGCGCCGCGCTCCCAGCAGACACTGTGGAGAAAGTCAAAAACTCCCATGCCTGCATGAAAGGACCAGTCGGCGAATCAGCAGCAGACGTCATAGTTAAACTCCGCTACATGTTCGACCTATACGCAAACCTGCGTCCAATAAAGACTTACCCAGCAGTTGCAGCTGCACGCCCAGATATAGACATGTATTTTGTTCGCGAAAACACTGAAGACGTCTACAAAGGCTTAGAATTCACTATAGGCAACGACACAACTCTTTGCTTAAGAGTCATCACCCGCCAAAACAGCGAACGTATCGCCAAGAAAGCATTCGAAATGGCACGTTTACGTAATGGCAAAAAGAAAGTAACAGCCATACACAAAGCAAACGTTATGCGTGTAACCGACGGTTTATTCCGCGACGTTTGCCGAGGAGTCGCAAAGCAGTATCCAGATATTACTTTTAACGAATTATACGTTGATGCAGCTTCAATGCGATTAATAAAAGAACCACAAACCTTCGACGTATTATGCACATGCAACATGTTCGGCGACATACTAAGCGATGAAGCTGCACAATTAATCGGCGGCTTAGGCATGGCTCCAGGCGCAAACGTAGGTGACAACTTCGGATTGTTCGAACCAATTCACGGTTCTGCACCAAACCGTGCAGGCAAACACACAGCAAACCCACTCTCCATGATCCTCTCAGCAAAACTAATGCTAGAATGGCTAGGCGAGAAATACAACGACAAGAAATGCTTACAAGCAGGCGCAGCCATAGAAAAAGGAGTGATATACGTGTTAGAAAACGGTCAATCTGTTCCAGACTGCGGCGGCAAGACCACGACCGTAGGAATGGCAGAAGCCATTGCTGCAGTCATGACAGCAAAATAGTTGACCAAATATGACAAATGCAAGAACCATCCGTATTTTAGATACAACACTAAGAGATGGGGAACAAACCCCCGGTGTTTCTTTAACCACCGAAGACAAGATTGAGATTGCACGCCAACTAAGTAAACTAGGTGTAGACATTATTGAAGCAGGTTTTCCAAGCAGTTCTGAAGGCGAACGCAAAGTTGTCAAGGAAATCGCAAAATTAGGATTAAACTCTAAAATCTGCGCTTTATCTCGATGCACAAAAAAAGACATAGATGCCGCATTAGATTGCGATGTAGACTTAATCCACGTCTTCATTCCCACGTCACCTGTCCAAATGAAACATGCAGTAAACATGACACCTAAACAAGTACTAGCATCAGCAGTGGAATCCATCCAATACGTAAAAAAACATGGCGTAAAATGCGAATTCTCGCCCATGGACGCCACTCGCACTGAAACACCCTTCTTAAAACAAATCTGCAAAGCAACACAAGACGCAGGCATGGACAGCTTAAATGTACCTGACACAGTCGGCTGCATGATACCCCGAACTACCTTCGAACTAATCAAAGATCTAAAAGCAATTGTCAAAGTCCCAATCAGTACTCATTGCCATAACGACTTCGGTTTAGCAGTAGCCAACAGTCTAGCTGCAATTGAAGCAGGCGCAGATCAAGTACACACAGCAATCAACGGCTTAGGAGAACGCGCAGGAAACGCAGCCTTAGAAGAAGTAGTCACAACACTACATGTTGTCTATGGCTACAAGACAAACATTAACACACGTTTACTCTACAGCACCAGTCGTATGGTCGCATCATTAACTGGTGTTTCGGTGCAAGTTAACAAGGCTATCGTAGGCGAAAACGCTTTTGCCCACGAATCAGGCATACACACACGTGGCGTAACAGAGCAACCCTTAACATTTGAACCCATTAGCCCCGAACTCGTTGGGCGCACAAGAAAATTGGTTGCAGGCAAACTGGCAGGCACACGAGGCATACAAGCTGAATTAAATGAGATAGGCATCCACCCAACTGAGGTACAACTATCAGAAATCGTGAAACGTGTCAAAGAACTAGGTGACAAAGGAAAAATGGTTACCGATGCAGATTTGATAGCGTTGACTTCTGCAGTTATAGGTCAAGTTGTTGGGGAAGAAAAAATAGTTGACCTCTGTGACATGGCGGTTATAACTGGCATTAAAGTCATCCCAACAGCTTCCGTGCGCTTAATGCTTGACGGCAAAGAATACATTGCCGCAGAAACAGGTGTCGGGCCAGTTGACGCGGTCCTAAAAGCCATCCAGAAATTAACCAGTAACCTAGAAAAAATACGCTTAAGCGAATACAGACTTGAAGCCATAACAGGTGGATCTAACGCAGTTGCCGAAGTCGTTATAAAAGTTGAAGATGAAAAAGGTAACATCGTTTCCGCACGTGCCGCCAGAGAAGATATAGTTATGGCAAGCGTTGAAGCAATGATAAACGGTATAAACAAGTGCTTACTAAAGAATCGTGAGCAGGGAAATAAACCGTGAAAGTAACCTATCAAGGTGAAGCTGGCGCCTATAGCGAAATGGCTGTCTACAAGTTTTTTGGTCGTAAAGCAGAACCAATTCCCTGTAAAGACTTTCGAGAAGTCTTTGAATCTGTAAAAACAGGTGCCGTTCCCAACGGTGTAGTGCCTATTGAGAATTCTATTGAAGGCAGTGTTAACCAAAACTACGATCTATTCCTTACTTACGACCTCAAAGTGTGCGGTGAAGTCGCAATAAAACTCGCTCATGTTCTCATAGCTAATCCACAAACTAAACTTGAAGAAATTGAAACGATCTATTCGCATCCACAAGCTTTAGCTCAATGCCGAAGTTACATTGAAAAGCACAAATGGGAAGTAATTCCATCCTATGATACTGCTGGAAGCGCAAAAATCATAAAAGAAAAAGGACTTTTTAACGCTGCTGCAATTGCAAGTGAAAAAGCCGCTGACATGTATGACATGAAAATTCTTGCTCGAGACATTGCTGATAACCTTTCAAATTACACTCGCTTTCTCGTCCTCTCGCACGAAGATTCAGCTCCAACAGGCGACGACAAAACTTCAATCATTTTCTCAGCCAAACACGTTCCAGGAGTCTTATACCACACTCTTGGGGAATTCGCATCAAGAAACATCAACCTAACCAGAATCGAATCTAGACCAACAAAAACCACCGCCTGGCAATACAACTTTTACCTCGACTTTGAAGGGCACCGAACCGAGAAACGCTGCTCAGAAGCACTGCAGGCACTAGAAAAATATGCCACTTTCGTCAAAATTCTTGGCTCTTATCCCAGAGTTATTTAATTTTTATTTTTTACTGTATCTCAGAAATATTGCCATATTGGATAATTTTAGGCTTGCTGAATTTTGAGACTATCCCAAACAAATTCTTGTTTACTTCGCCTTTCAGCGAACAGTTCACAAGCAGCGACTTTATTATCTGAATTGCTCGGTCAACTGTGTTACAAGCACATATTTCTCCGCTACTTGCACAAGCGGATAATCATCGCGGAAGCATTTGCTTATCTAACTGTTTTGTGGGGTCTCCGCCTGGTCAGATGCGCCAACTATCATTGTCAACTACGTCTGCAATTACGATTTTACCATCTGAAATTCTTCGTCCCATCTCAATTTTCAAGTCAACCATTTGAACTTGCCCCGAAGTTGTTTCGATCTTGCTCCAAGCTTTTTCAAGAATTTCAAAGGTTGGAACCATAACTTTCTCAATTAAGTCTGTGCACTCTTCGGTGTTAAGCAAGGGTTTTATGGGCATCAATGGTTTGGCTGTGGAAACTTGTTTTTTAGCTGGGTAGAGCAGCCATTCTTTAGCTTTTGCTTGTACATATGGGTCTGTGTAGACGCCTTCTGCCCAAACGCCGTTACGGAGGAAAAGGTCACGTGCCTTATTCTCGTCAAGCTGGTAAGGAGACTTTGTATTTGGCGCTGTAACAACTGACCATTTATGGAACATTTCAGTAACAGGAGGTTCAAACCTGTGAGGATTACTTGAGGTTTTATATTCTGGGTGACGCTGCAAATACGAGCCATAAGCATAGCGTCTGATCACCAGTTCAATAGGCAACATGTCACATTGGTAACACAAAATTTCTGTCGGAGACTGCTTTTTAATGAATGCTGTCGGTAAACCATTATTGTTTAATAGGGAAAAAACGTTAAGCTGTTTGAGTGGTTTTCAGAGAGGCTATCCCCTCGATATACTTTTTTTTGCTGAGTCGCCGCCTGTTAACACGTTCAAGGTTTCCATGATTACAGTGTTTTCTGCTGGTCCTTTTCTAATGATTTTTGTTTTGCCTCTAGCTAACTCCAGGACTATTATCCCCTAAAACCGTTCAATAGTTAAATTGACCTAAAACTGAATAAGGTTAAAAAGATTTAGTTTATTCCTCTGTTGATTGAAGCATTCGATACATTATTTCGTAACTTTTACCATAGTCACTATCAATCTTAGATAACTTCGCCCGCAGCCGGTCCATTCTTGCCATAATTTCAGATGAATCCTTCTTTTTCATTAAATCCAGCCATGCCTGCGCATTGGCGATGAAGAGCTCCTCAATTTTACCTAAACCTTGAAGTTTAGTTTGCACGTTGGCGTAAAGGTCTGGAGTTTCCAGTGCGGTGGCTTCAGCAAGTGTTAAGAGCATGCGGTAAGTGGTACCAGCGAGTTTTTTGGATTCAGTAAAACTTGGCTGCTCTAGGAGTGTTTCACAGGCAACTAAACCTACAAAGTGTGGTAATCCCAGAATGATTGACATGAGTTCATCGTGTTTCTGGGGTGACATAATGAAAACGTGCGCTTCTTCTTTTTCCAGCCACTGTTTGTATTGCACTGCGTACGTTGCTTCCTCTGGGGTTGTTGGGGTAAGTACGAATGCTTTGTGTTTGACACCGTTGCTTCCTGGTCCAAAAACTGGGTGTGTGCCTAAAACGAGTACTCCCTTGAGGTACTTGTGCATGATGTTAACTGGGTACTCTTTGATTGAGCATACATCCATGATTACTTGTCCCTGATTAACGGCAGATGCTATTTTTTTAACGATTTCTTCAAAAGAAGAGATTGAAGTGCAGATGAGGACGCGGTCAGCACCTTTCACTGCATTTGAGAAATCTGCGGTTTCAATTTTTAACTCTTTTTTTAGTTTAGCCAGTTTCTCAGCATTACGGTCAGCAAGGACTACAGTGTCGCCTTTTTCTTTGCAGAACTTAGCGAACCAAACGCCCATTTTTCCCGCGCCAAGAATGGCTGTCTTCATTTTAATTTTATTGCCTCGCAGATTTTATCTAGCCCAACTTCTATTTGATCGTCAGGGGCAGTTAAGCTTATTCGGAAGTGTTCGCGATAGTCGCCAAATGATGTGCCTGGCGCAACAGCGACGCCTCTATCAAGCAGGTCTAAAGTGAATTTTTCGCCATCTAAGCCGTCAAGTTTTGGGAACACGTAAAATGGAGCGTCTGGTTTTGTGAATTTGAAGCCTGCCGCAGAGAGTTTGGCGCTTGCAAGGTCTGCTCTTTGTTTGTATTTGGCTTTTATGTTGGAAGCTATTTGTTTATGCATCTCCATTCCTTTTAGGGCGGCGTCTTGAATGAAGACTGGTACATTGTTGAAAGTAATTTGGTTGAGTTTGGTTACATTGTCGATGAACATTTTGTTAGCTACTATGTAGCCTATGCGCCAACCTGTCATAGTGAAGGTTTTTGAGAATCCGTTGGATAGAATGTGTTTAGAATCCGTACCATATTCAAGTATGCTTTTGGTTTTGTTAAAGGCGATTGCTCCGTAGACTTCATCTGAGAGGATTGTTATACCCTTCTTGTTGGCCAATTCGACTATGCCGTCAAGGGTTTCTGAATCCATTATTTTGCTTGTTGGATTGTTAGGGTTATTGAGAATAATCATTTTTGTGTCGTTGTCTACTAAGCTCTCGAGTTTGTCTAGATCAACTTTCCAACCGGCTTCCATTTCTGTTCGGAGCAGTTTGGTTTTTGCGCCAAAGCTTTTAGCGATTAAATCATAAGCTGTCCAGTATGGAGTTGGGATAATGACGTTGCCGCCGTTCTTTAGCATCAAAAACATAGTTACGAATATTGCCCATTTTGAGCCGGGGGTTATGACAACGTTTTCTGCTTTTACTCCGTGTGCCTCAGCGATTTTCTGACGTAGTACAAGTTCGCCATAGGAGGAAGCATACTTTGTTTTTCCAGCTTTCATCGCGGTGTATGCTGCTTCCACTATTTCGGGAGGCGTAGCCATGTCTGGGTCGCCGATGTTTAATCGGATGATTTTTTTTCCTTCACTCTCTAGTTTGAGCGCTTTTTCGTTTATTTCATACAGCATAAAGTCAACTCTCCGTTAAGAGCTCTTTACTCTTGAACAGCACTGCATATATTAACTATTTCGCGGTAAAGACGCTCGATTTTAATTGGATCAAGCTTGTATAGCTCAGCTTTTTCTTTAGAACGTTTGTAAACTTCGCTTTCTCTGTTAATATCTCGGACAGTTAAACCTTGTTTTTTCTTTAAGTCACCGATAGCTCTGCATATTTTAACTCGTTCACGTAAGTCTCTGAGGATTTGATCGTCAATTGCATCTACTTTTTCACGTAGAGTTTGTAGGTCATCCATCTTTTATCGCTCCTTTAGAACTTTAGGGATTAACCCTGCTCGAATCAAATGATCAACCAGGGTTACTGCAACTGCCGCTTCAATAGCAGGCACTGCTTTAGGAACTATGCATGGATCATGTCTGCCTTTAACACTTAAAGATGCATTTTCCATTTTGCACAAATCAACTGTTTTCTGCTGTTTTGCAATAGAAGGTGTTGGTTTAATTGCGGTTCTTACAATTATAGGCATACCTGAGGATACTCCTCCTAAGATCCCGCCAGCACTATTCGACAAAGTCGTAACTTTGCCTTTCTTAATCTCGTATTGATCATTATTTTCTGAACCTTTTAGTTCAGAGGCTTTGAAGCCTGCTCCGAATTCTACGCCCTTAACTGCGGAAACTCCAAACAAGGCTTTGGCAATATCAGCATCCAATGCGTCAAATAATGGTTCACCTACGCCAATTGGCATGTTAAGTACTATGCACTCAATTATTCCGCCTAGACTGTCGCCTTCTTTTTTCACTACAATTATGGCTTCTTCCATTAATTTTGAAGCCGCTAAATTTGGACAGCGTACTGGTGAATTGAAACGGTTCTTGCGGATTTCTTCAACACTAGGGTTTTCAGTTCCGATATTTCCAATTGCTTGTGTGTAAGCTAAAACTTCTACTTTGATGGTGGTCAGTAGTTTTTTGGCAATTACACCTGCTAATATTAATGCAACAGTTACTCTGCCTGAGAATCTTCCGCCGCCACGATAATCATTGAATCCGCCAAACCTGATTTTTGCGGGCAAATCAGAATGGGCAGGTCTTGGCAGATCTTTGATTGCATCATAATCACTACTGTTGGTTTCCTTGTTTTCAACTGTAATTGTGATTGGTGCACCAGTTGTGAATCCGTTAAATGTTCCTGATAAAATCCTTGCAGAATCTTTCTCTACACGAGCTGAAACTATTTTTGGTTGCGCTGGTATTCTGCGATCTAGTTCTTCTTGAAAATCTTCCTCTGCAAGTTGTAATCCAGCTGGGCAACCATCTATAACCACGCCGACGATTTTACCGTGGCTTTCGCCAAACGTGGTTAATATGAATTCTTTACCTAACGAGTTTCCCGCCAACGATTTCCGCTCCTATATTGGCTAAATCAGTGTAGAATAGCGGATAAGACTTTCTGATGCATTCAGCATTCTGGATTGTTGTTTTGCCTTCAGCTCGCAGAGCAGCGACTGAACATGACATAGCGATACGGTGGTCATTATGTGGATTAATTGTTGCACCATGAAGTTTGCTGGGGCCTTTTATAGTTAGGCTGCTATTGTCCACTGTTATTTGGGCGCCCATCTTGGTCAATTCAGAGTAAACTGAGGATAATCTGTCTGATTCTTTTAATCGTAGTCGAGAAGCGTTAAAGATTTTAGTTGTGCCGTTGGCGTAACATGCGAGTGTAGCACAAATGGGAACAAGGTCAGGAATATTTTTTGCGTCAATTTCCACTGCTTTAAGCTGGTTAGCTGAACCTTCTATTTCAACGCTGTCTTCGCAGACTTTGCCTTCAACTCCCATTTGCTTAAGAATCCCTAAAATAGCTTTATCACCTTGAGTTGTTAGGTAATTGAGGTTCTTGATTTTTACTTTTGAATCACTTATTGCTGCTGCTGCAAGCAGAAATGCGGCTGAGGAAAAGTCTCCGGGCACTTTACTATCGGTTTGTTTGTACGTTTGCTTTGAGGGAATGCTTATGCGTTTGAAATCCTTGCTGATTTCTATTTTTATTTTGTGTTGGGCAAGGACTTCTTGGGTCATTTTAATATAATCTTTTGATTCTACTTGTGTTGTCATTATGATTTCCGTGTTTTTCTTTGCCATTGGGCAAGCAAACATTAATCCTGAAATGAATTGGGAACTGATATCGCCTGGAATAGTGGTTTTTCCGCCTTGAATGCCGTTACCTTCAACAACAATAACTGGAAACTCGCCGATTTGTTTTGGGTAAGCATTAACACCTATCTCTCTTAAACTGATAAGTAGCGGTTTAATTGGTCTTCTTTCTAAGGAACTGGAAAGTAAGAATGCTGTCCGTCCCTCTGCATGAGCAGCTATTGGAATCATAAACCGTAATGTAGCTCCAGACTCACCAACATCTATCAAGTCGCTTGCAGCTTTCAAAGGATGTGCTCCTTTAACAGTCCAGCAGGATTTGTTTTTCTTTACTCTTGCGCCTAAAGCAGTTATTGCCCGAAAAGTGGCTTCCGTGTCCTCAGAAAGAAGTGGATTAGAAACTTTGCCTATACCTTCTGATAGCGCAACGGCTATAAGCATTCTTTGAGTGTAAGATTTAGATGATGGAGCACAAACTTCGCCATCGAGTTTGCTTGTTGGTTTAACGATTACGTTTACCATTAGACTAGTACCTTAGCTTTCTCATGGTTCAAACTTGCTTGTATAATTTCTCCTTCATATGCTTGCCAAGCCGCTTTTACAGTATCAACTTTGTCTTTAGTTACAACTGCTGTTGTAGCTGGACCTTTCCCGCACAATCCAGCGGCTCTTGCACCAGCGGCTAAGGCGTCTACTGCGATTTTAGCGTTAAAGTTCAGAGCTGCTGAGTAGGTTAAGCCGTTAAGGATTAATGCTTCCCAAGGGAGTCCTTTTAATGCTGCATCATATGCAACTTCGACTTTTAGCTTGAAGGATTGAAGTTTCTTTATGTCAGAATTTATAGTGTATGCCTTTTTTTGTGGTACATGGAAAATTACCGCATAATCTTCAGTTAATACCTCGTGTTTTACGAGTTTTAGGTTCAAGTTGTCAGTGACAACTAAGCCTCCGAAAAATGAGGCGCAAGCATCATCAAATGCTCCTGTAACTGTGACTTTTGCGTCAAAAGCAGCTTGAACTCCAAGTTTTATAATTTCTAAATCATCTAATGTTTTGTCCAATGCTCCAAGTGTTGCAAGGGCTACTGCGTTAGCTGCGGTGCTGCTGCTTTTGAGTCCTCGTGCAATGGGTATGTTGCTCCAAGTTTTGATTTTTGCTCCATATTTTTTTTCGGCTTGGAATCTTTTTAGGACTGCCGAAACGGTTTTTTGGATTAGAATAGGATTTTCTTTAGGATCAGAAGTTATTTCTGCTTCGATGACACTTGGTTCGTTTGTTAGTTTGACTTGTGCTTTGGTGAATAAATCAACGCCGAATGCTGCGCCTTTACCGGTAGCAATTGCGTTTACAATTGTTGCTGCTCCATGAGCTATGGCCAAAGATTCTCTATTCACCAAGGTTTACTCCTTGCTTAGTTGTTCTAATACGGCCTTTCGCATTATTTCAACTGGTGCTGGCTTATCAGTCCAGATTTCAAACGAAGCTGCTCCTTGATAAATTAACATTTCTACCCCGCTTATTATTTTGGCGCCAATGGATTTAGCGTCTTTTAACAGTTTGGTTTCAACTGGATTATAAACTATATCCATCACGGTAATTGTTGGTTTTAACCATTCGGGAGAAATTAGGCTTGAGTCAGCTTTAGGTTTCATTCCAACTGCTGTAGCGTTAATTAAAATGTCTATTTGCTGCATTTGTTTCTTAATTATTTGTTTGTTGAGTGAATCTGTATGGACTTTTTTATTACAAGTTTTTGTTAAGAGGTTTGCTATTTTTTTTGCTTCTGAAACAGTGCGATTAAGAATTGTCAGTTCATCGACTTCTTGAACAAGAGTGAAAGCAATTGCTCTTGCTGCTCCACCTGAACCAAGAAGTAGTACCCGTTTGTCTTTTGGATCTGCACCGTTTTCCTTTAGCGCTTTTAATGCGCCAAAGCCGTCTGTGTTAAAACCCAGTAGTTTGCCTTTTTTATTGTATATTGTATTGACGGTGTTTAGGAATTTAGCGTTATCATCTATTTTGTCTAAATATTTTATAACTGCTTCTTTATGAGGCATTGTAACGTTCAAACCGACGATGCCTAACCCACGCATTCCAGTTATGGCATTGGCCACCCCGTTTGATGTTACTTTAAAGGCTAAAAAAGAATAATCCAAGTCAAGCGCTTTGAAAGCTGCGTTTTGTATTGTTGGACTAAGCGAATGCTCTATTGGATCACCGATTACTCCGCAAACACGAGTCTTACCCGATATGGTCACTGTCTCTGCCTCAATAAAGAGTAGGCAGTTCTCATTTCTTTTATGCTTATTTGTCCAGACGCTGTCTCACTGCCTTGCTCGAGTGATGCGAAAGTGAAGAATGCTCCGAAAACTGGTGAAAGTAATCGTGAAGTTTTGCCGAGTTCGCCCATACAAAAACAAACTAGTTTGGTTCTGGCCGAGTTTTCGGAAACAAAGTTGAGCACGGTTAGGTTGTCTTGGATTTGTTTTGCTGTACTTATGATTTTGCAGGCGTCGGCTCCGCTGTTTACTTCTTCATTTAGGATTCTTTGCATTTCTTGATTGGTGAATGGTCCATCAAACTTGTGGAAGGATACTATGGTTTTTGCACCTAAATCGTTAAATTCTGAAATCTGTTCTTTTATCTTTAAGTCTGTTAAATCCAAGTCAACATATTGGAAGCCGCTTTTTGCAGCTTTTAATAGGGTTTGTTGGCGTTGGTTGTGTGTTCCTGAAAAGTTGCCGCCTTCAGTTTTGAGTTTATTTGTTGCGATAAGTGGAATTGTTGTATGAGCTGTTAGGTCCGATAGGTTGCGAGATGTTTCCAGGATGTCTAGGCGGATTTCTATGAGGTCTGCTTTTGCGTTTTCGGCTTTTTTGATAAGATTCAATGCTTCAAGATTTGTTTTTGGGAGGATTGAAACGCAGATTTTTTCTGTCACTTTTCAATCACCGTTTCTTCAGGTACGCTGACACCGAAGTGTCTGCCTCCTTTAGCTGCAAGGTGTACTATGACGTCGTCGCCCTGTTTGAGATCGGTTACTGGTTTGGAGGCTTTAGGTGTTACAACGCGGATTGTTTCTGCGTTTTGTAGTATTGTTTTGATTATTTTTCCTTGTACTTGCGCTTCTACTAGGATGAGTGGTCGGATTTCGATTTTTATTCTACCCACGTTTGCTTTGCGTGTTTTTCCTTCTCGGTTAATGAGGATTACTTCGTCTCCTGCTTTGAATTCTTGTAGGTATCTTGTGGTTTGCAAGTTGCCTAATGTGTACATGGATACGGATCCTGCGTTAACTCTGAATGGTCTTGAGGCTACGTAGGGATTCTCGTTAACTTCCGCTTCAATTAGGAATAAGCCTGCGCTTTGGCTTCCAACGAGCATTCCTTCACCTTGAGTCATCATGTCACAAGTGTCTACGCAAACGCGTGCTCCATTGCTGATTGGTTTTGTAGAAACGATTTTAGCGATTGCCATTTCAAGGTTTAATGCTTCAGGTTTAACGATGGCAACGGTTTTGAGAACTTCATCTTGGTCAGATGTTTTCAATAATACACCGTCGGTGCCTAGTTCAAGGGTTTCAAGCGCAATTTTTGCTTCTTCTGCGTTGGTGACTTCTGCGATTAGTTTGCTTTTCCCTTTTGTTCTGGCAATTAGGTTTTCTAGGGGGATTACGCGCCAGTTTGCGCAGCTGATAATTAAGTAGTTTGCGCCTTGTTCTGCTGCTTTTACGGTTAGGTTTTCTGTTTCTTTGTCGCTTATGCGGATTCTCAGGATTTTTTTCTCTGCTTTGATTTTTTCAAAAGTATTAACGTTTGGTGAAATGACTTGAAGGGTTTGCTTGTTTGCCAAGAAAGTAGCTTGGTCTTCTTCAATTATCACGTCACAGTATTGATTAACAAGAGCTTGTAGAGCTTCTTTTTTTTCTTTTGGAGTTTCTATCCAGAGTTCCTTCAAGCTTTTTCACCGAGAATCTTTAATCCTTGCTCTACAGTTGCGTTCTTATGAACGATAGCTGTTAGTGCTTTCGCTATTAGGGTTGGATTATCACATTGGAATACGTTACGTCCAATTGACAGCCCAGCTGCTCCTCCTTTAATCGCGTCAGAGGTTGTTTGAAGGATTTCTTGAAGTGACTTGCATTTTGGTCCTCCTGCAATGACAACTGGTGCTGGACAGCTTTCGGTGACTGCTTTGAAGGATTCAACTGTTCCTGTATAGTTAGTTTTTATTATATCTGCTCCGAGTTCTGCGCCGATGCGTGCTGCGTGGGCAACTACGGTTGTGTCGTGTTCGTTTTGGATTTTTGGCCCACGTGGGTACATCATGGCGAGAAGTGGCATGCCGAATGCTTCACATTGCTCGGAGACTTTGCCGAGGTTTTTTAGCATTTTGTCTTCGTCTTGGGAGCCTACGTTTACGTGTACTGATACGGCGTCTGCTCCTATGCGTACTGCTTCTTTAACGCTGCAGACTTGGACTTTTCCGTTGACGTTTTGGCTTAGGTTTGACATGCCTGATAGCATGACGATTAAGCCTGTGTTGTTGATGTCGATGCGTTTGGCTATACCTTTGTGGACTAGGATGGCGTCTACTCCGCCTTTTATGAGTTGGTTGGTTATGTTTTGCATGTTTGTTATGCCTTGGATTGGTCCAATGGTTACGCCGTGATCCATGGGTACGATTACTGTGCGGTTATCTTGCTGTATTATTCTTTTTAATCTGCGTGTTTTTCCTTCATTCATTCCTAGTCACCATTAGTGTGTTTTAATGAGTTCTTGATGAGCTTGAGGGCTTTTTCCTTTTCGCTCCAATCTACAAAAAGTAGAATGCTAGATGTTATAGTTAGTATGCCTGAAATGTTTATGCCATTGTGTCTTAGGTTTTCGCTGATTTTTCCGATGATGCCGTGTGTTTCTTCTAGTCCAACTCCGCTTGTTTGGATGAAGACGAGGTCTTTTTTGATTGCCATGGCTATGGTTTCTTTGTTGTCGATTGTTATTTTGTGGATTTGGTTGAAGAGTTCGTTGATGTTGTCTTTTTGGGGCACGTAGAATATGATTGAGTTTGTGTTCATTGACATGCCTATCAGAGTGGATTGTTCTCTGACTTTTTCAATCATTTCATTGACGATTTTTGTGTTCGCTGACATTCCTTTTCCGATTACTGTTATTTCAGCAATTGGTGTTGGGTGAGCGATTTCTGCATCAAGTTCCCATGTTAAGGCTCCTGTGATTAAGGTGCCTGGTTTGCTTAGGTCGCCGTGTTGGTTGCTTATGACTTTGACGTCGATGTTTTTTGGTTTGTACTTTAGCGCCTTGCTATGGATGAATTTGGCTCCTGAATCTGCAAGGCCAACAAGGGTGTTAACGTTGATTTCTGGTAAAAGTTGTGGTGATTGGATTATTTTTGGGTCGCTTGACATTATGCCGTCTGCGTCTGTTACGAGGACGACTTGGTCGGCGTTTATACCTTCTGCTAATATGAACGCCGTGGTGTCGCTTCCTCCTCTGCCAAGAGTGGTTATTTTTCCTTCTTTGGTTTTGCCTACGAAGCCTGCGATTACGGGTATTGTGCCTTTTTCAACTACTGGTAGAATGCATTCTTTGATGTTTTTGTTGCATTCTTTTAGTTGTGGGTTGGCGTTTTGGAATGCGTCGTCAGTGATTATTGGCCATTTGTTGTCCATGGGGTCGAAGTAGCATGCATCTGCGCCGTTGTTTTTTAATGCGGTGGCGAATATGCGTACGCTTGTTCGTTCACCCATTGAAAGGATGTCGTCTAGTTCGTGTTTTGATAGTTTTCCGTTTGAAGTGTTTTTTGCTGTGGTTAGTAGCATGTCTGTTGTTTTACCCATCGCAGAGACTACGACTGCAATCTTGGTTCCTTTTTTGGATTCATTTACTACTGCCTTGACTGCTTTTAGTAATCGTTCGTGGTCTGCTAGGCTTGAACCGCCGAATTTAACCACAATTTTTTTGGGAGAGTTAGGTTTTGTCATTTGTTTTTTACACCATTCTTTGCCCAGAACTTTTCTTTAAAAAATTTTTTAGTTCTGGGCTTAAGTAAAATAACTGTAATAATAAAAGCCGTAGTCGAAGCTGTGGAACAGTGCAGTGTTGCCTTGTTTTACTTTTTTAGCGTTGATCATTGCTTCGAACCTGTTCAATCAGTCAT
>CAZXGX010000025.1:0-19954 GCA_964640475.1 uncultured Candidatus Bathyarchaeia archaeon | reverse complement strand
AAGCAGATTATATTCTTTATCTAAAGATGCGCTATACGAGTGTTCAGTTGTAAAATTATTAAATTCGTCTAAATCAGTTGCCAGCACATCAATATCACCGCCATTTGAAATGTTTGCTAATGCGCTAATCATTGTATGCCTTAGACCCTGCTTATAGAATGGTAAATCTAAATTTGAGTTTGAATTATATTCTAACATGTTTTTTTGTAAGTTTACGACATAAAGTGCAGTGGCAAGAAGAATCATGGTGAGTGTTAGGGACGCGATGATTAAGACCTGTCCTGAGTTTTTTCGTCTACTTGTTTTCAGTTAATCCACCGCCGAAACTTGAAGTCTGACGAGATAAACCGTATAATTGCCATTTATGCTTGCGCAAACATAATCTATTGAAGCTATTTTGTCACTAACAGCGTTGCCTGTACATATCGGAATTTCATTTAAACGTGCCATGTTTCTGTCGAATACTGTTAAATTGAACCATGCTGCAGGTGGCAATGTGGTTTGTACGAGTTCTTTAATTTCTAACCAGGATCCGTTTTCGATAAGAACACCTATTTTTCCATCGCTATCAAGGCTAAGTAGAGTGCTGTAAGCTGTTGAAGATAACGATTCGTTTGTATCTGTTGCGGTGCTCTGAGTTTTTGCAAATAATGTCATTGAGGAAAGCAATAGTACTACTGCAAAAAAGGCTTCAATTGTTCTAATTTGCCCTCGCTTGTTTTTAATCAGCCTTTTCATTTTGTAGCATCTCCAAGGGTTACGGTCAACTTATACAATGCGCTTTTGATGTTGACAGTGTAAACAAACGTGTTTTGTCCTGAGCTTTTAAAGTCTGAACCGAAGCTTAGTGGAACATTAGGGTAAGCGCAGTATTCAATAAAATAGGTGCTATCATTATGGCCAGTGGTAACTAGGATAATGGGGCTTTTATCGACTAATTCTGGGATTTCATAAACGTTGGTTGAAACCAGTGGTGGTTCCGACTGGTGGATAAATGAGAGGGCGTAGCATTCATCTATTGTTGTGCTTGAAGAATTTTCTGGATTTATGTTTAGTCTATTGTTAAGTGGGCTTAGATTTAGGTAGGTTTCATTAGAAGTTTCTTCTGATAGGTGATTGAACGAGTATGCTTGATACGCTGTTAAGCGATCGTCAATTGCTGCCCTTGCAAAAACAACCATTAAGGTTGTCCCATTGGATGAGTTTGGTAGTTGAAAACTAAGGGTGCCTATTCCGTTTGTTGAAGTTGTGTTAGAGATACTGCTTATCTCTTCTTTAGTAATTATGTATCCTTGCACTGCTGCCTCTGTTGGTTCAAGATTTGCTTTAACCGTAACTCTGAAGTTATAGGTGGTTGTTTCACCAATTGTACTGTTACTTAAAGGTTCAATTATGATTGATAACATCTGGGTTATAGTTATGCCGAAAGCAACATCTAGTTTTGCAGCCTTAGAAGCGTTAAGGTAAGAGAGCGAATATGAACATTCATTGTTTAGTCTGCAAATCTTGTCTACGTCTAATTCAAAAATCTGTGAGCTACCTGACTTAGCTAGGCCTAATGATTCAGGTATCGTATCACTTGAACCCCAACCTATCGGTGATCCACAACTTGTAACAATCTGTTCAGCCGCTGTTCTAAGATATCCTTCTTGATTTAAGCCATTAACGCTGTCTATGTTTGTTTGCATTGTAACGGTAAACGAAGCAGTAGCTATGAGGGCTGCTGTTACGAGGAGTGTGCAGGCGAAAAAAGTATCAATGGCTATACTAGGAAAGGCTTAGCCCTCCAAATGTTCCTCCGAACATTTCACCGAGTACTTGTTGAGAGATTACTATTGAAATGTAGGCTGTAGCGGCAAGCACAGCTGAGTATCCGAATCCTGCACCAAAGTTTCCTTCACTAATTTTTCCAATGAAGAATCCTGAAATCCAGCATTGAAGAATAATTCCTACGGAGAATGTACGCAACTGATTATTCATTGCTATATTGGCTATGGCTGCTAGGTTTTCGCTTGCAAGGGAGGTCATCATAGTTGTGGTTAAAGAAACAATTACTGTTGTGACCGCAATCAATACGCTCCAAATGAATGCTAGGAGGATATATGGTTTAAGCAAAGCGCGTCTATTGATTTGCTGTTCGCGTTCTTTTTCGCTGTATTCTGCAAGAATTTCTAAGGATTCGGTAGAGTTTGCGCCAATCTCTATTGTTTCAATCATCATGGCGAAGTTTGTAACAACAAACCAGCTTCGGATTTCTCTTCGAATGTTGGTGAATGTCTTTCTAATTGGAACTCCCCATTCAATTTGACTGCGCATTAACTCAAGGAATCTTGAGAAGTAACCATAATCTTTACGTCTAGTTGCTTCAACTATGCTTTTTTCTGGAGAGAGCCCTATTTTGTGTGATTCAGTAATGTCTCTTATGAAGGATGGAATTGCATCCTCAGCGTTGTAATTTACTTTAGCAATTTTTCTATATTGAATTGCTGGAATTAGTGAAGCGACAACCAATCCGATAGTGGCAACTTCTGGTAAACCTGCAGGTTCTATTGATTTAATTAATCCTGGAACAAATGCAAAAACTATTATCACTGCAGCAGCGGCGAAAATAGAAATCAGTGCCTTCTTATATAGATCTTTTAAATCTTCAAAAGGGCTTTTCTGCATATTATGCGCTACCAATATGAAAATACCTGACATGACAGGCATAAACACGAATGCTATCAAATAAGTCATAGTTGGTGAATCTGAGATTACCATTCCTGTCATTTGGCCTAAAGTGTCATTTGAAGACAAAACAACGAAGAGAATGTAAACGCACAATATTACAATTAACATGACTGTATATGCTTCAACTAAAGTAGCGACTTTCTCAATCGAACGTGTTATTTCTCCATGGCGGAGTTCAAAGATTGCTTTCAGTTGACTTTTTAGGTAATCAACCATCTTTCCGCCACTTCTAACTGATGAAACAAATCCGCCTAAGAAGTTTCTATATTGTTTTGAATCAGTTTTTTCTGCTCTCAACCGCATAACGGTCAGAGGGTCTTTTCCTAAGAC
This sequence comes from uncultured Candidatus Bathyarchaeia archaeon, assembly GCA_964640475.1. Classification (GTDB taxonomy): domain Archaea; phylum Thermoproteota; class Bathyarchaeia; order Bathyarchaeales; family Bathycorpusculaceae; genus Bathycorpusculum. Next base: position 16,894 of record CAZXGX010000025.1, on the reverse strand, counting down.
CTCAACTTGTCTGACAATTTCATCTGCTTCCATTTTAAATGTAGGCAAAAAGGTTAGTCTACGTATTTTTTTCCAACTGTCGTAAGGTGAGACACCACTTGCAGCCATTAAAGTGAAAATCATTACAGCGAAGGGCAATTCATGCTCAATATGTTCTCTTTCTTCACTGGTTGCTCTTGAAATTGCAGTAAACATTTTACCAAGAGGACCACCAGTAGGAACTTTCATTCTTATTGTTCTCCAATTGTCTCTTTTTCTTCTTCCTCTGGTAAGTTGATTTCACTGCTTAACGCTCTGTGGACGCTTCTGAAATCACGTAAGTTCTTTTCAACCATTTTTAGAAGTATCTGTTTTCTCCGTTCTAACTCTTGAAGAACAACACTGAATGGAACATCAAGACTTTTAGCGATTTTAGAAAGTAGAAAGCTTTGGTCAAGGTTTTGTTGGAAAGTGTCTGTTGAAGAGTTCCATGTGAAAGCGTCATAGATTCCTCCGCCTTGATTGATTTCTGAGATTCTGACGAATTTTCGAGTAGATATCTTACGGTCTAGTGCAATGTAGCTTGGGGTTTTAACTTGTTTAACAACGATGACGCAATTCATTAGTGGAAGTATGCCTTCTGGGATATTCATTGGTGGTTGAGTTAGTCTTTTAATAACGGTTTCAACGTCTTCAGCATGAGTAGTGCATAGACCACCGTGTCCAGTGGCTAGAGCCTGAAATAGCACATAAGCTTCTTCACCTCTAATTTCACCTACAAGAATTAAGGCTGGACGATGTCTTACAGCTGATTTGATGAGATCGTAAAGTGTGACCTCTCCTTCGCTGTCGCCTCCGAAACCTGGTCTTGCAATAGTTGATACCCAGTTTTCTTGTGGAAGGTTGATTTCTGAAACTTCTTCTACTGAGATGATTTTGAAATCTGGTTTGATGAGGCAGGCAATTGCGTTTAATGCAGTTGTTTTTCCGGCACCAGTTGGGCCTACAATCATCATTGACATCTTATTTTCCATTAGCATCCATAGATAAGCTCCGATGTTCTCATCAATTGTTTCGTTCATGATTAGGTCAACAATTGTGATTGGGTCTTCACGGAACTTTCTTATTGTGAAGCTTGTTCCTGCTGGTGTAGTTTCTTTACCAAACGAAACTGCAAGACGATGTTTACCGGGTAGTGTCAAGTCTACAATTGGTCTTGCAATGCTGACGTGTTTACCTTGGCGGTGAACGATTCTTGTTATAAAATCGTCAAGTTCTTCTGCTTCGGTGTAGACGATGTTTGTTCTTGCATTCTCAAACTTTCTATGCCACAGATATACTGGCTTGTTAACACCTAAACAGCTAATATCTTCAATATACGGGTCAGAGATTAAACCATCGATTTTTCCATAACCAATGAGGTCACGTTCAAGATAGTACATGATTTTCTTTAATCCAATACTGTCAGTATCTTCCAGAGCAGTACCATGTTCTTCAATAATGCCTGGCAATTGTCTATGAAAGGATTCCTCAAGGGTTTCATCTACTCTAGGTGCTTTTAACTCGTACTCCAAAATATTTTTTAATCGTTTGTATGCGTCTCTCTCTTCTTTGGACATTGTTAACTCATCAATAACGTAGTAATAGCTACCTTCTGTTTCATCTTGAAATATCCACGCATAGGAAAAAGGCGGCTTAAGCGGATAACTTTCAACTTGTAAGCAACCTTCAGGTACTCGGCAACCTTGAATGCCTAAGTATCCTACTATATCTTCGCTTGAAACTTTCTCTTTCTCTTCAACTATTTCTTTTTTCTTCTTTTTCCCTAACGGCAAAGTCAATTTTCTCCATAAATTTTTAGATGAACACCTAAACTATCGGTTTGGCATTCTAAGATTACTTTTCCTGTATGACTAGAGTAAATTCCTGAGGCATCCACTTGTGCTGGGATATTTGCTAATTGTTCACTGCTGCTCCCAGTTGTTCCAAAACCTGCTGTGACCCATGTTTGAGTAGTATCGTTTGCAATTTGTATCCAGTATTGTTTGTTTCCTATGCTTGAGGGAACGTTAACATAAACGGTTGAGTTCATACTGTCTCTGGCTGCACGCAATACGAGTTCGTTGCTTTGAACAGCAACGTACTCTGAAAGGTTTACTAATTGTTGGTCTTCTGCAATATTTTTGATATTTAGAGTTAAAATACCGCATGCGCAGACAACTATTGTTCCAACTATTAATGATGCAAATAATGTGTAAACATAACTCGGAATTATTGACGGCATGCTATGTTGAGCACCTCTCAATTTGGATGCTACATTCTACTGTTTCTATATTGATTATCGCGCCGTTTCCAGTACTTAAGATTGGAACATTTACTTGTCCTGTTTGATTGTTCAGAGTCGAGGTTAAAACTAAGGTTTCAACTTCATAGTCTATGCTATACCTTAGCGTTGTTATTTGTGTGTCAAAACACGTTACTTTTAGTGGGATTTTACCATATAAACCAAAATCTTGTGATGAATTCAAATTTACGATATAAATCCTTACGTTGTTAACATCTTTTCCGTTCTCACTGCCGGCTGTCGTATATGACACAGTTGGACGGTATCGCAATTGAATTTCTGGATGATTTTCCCCATTGGTAATCTTTAGTTGGGTTATTACTGATCCACTTTGATTAGTTATCGTGCGACTATCACCTTTCAAGTAGTCGCCTATATCTGCGGATTGAGAATAAGGTAATTCGTAGGTTACTTGTCCAACAGTTTGGTTAAAGATTGCTTCTGAAAGTTCTTGGCCATCAGAAATGCTTATGGTTAAGGAATTGTTTAAAGGCTGGATGTTTAATTTTCCGCCCGCGTCTGAAAATTCAAATGTGCACGCTGCACCTGGACGCCACAATGTTTGTTGCACTATTTCACTAAAGCCGCGCATTTCTTGTTTTGCTGTTGCAACCTCGAGAGCTGATGTTCCACTGTTGATTTTCTCTACTGAAAAATAGTATGTTACTGATATTATTGTGATCATTGAGGCTAAGAGCATCATGAAGGTCATTGGTATGGCTAAGGCCTTTGTAGATCGGCGCAGTCTTACCATTAAGTTTTTGTTTACCTTCAATTTTGTATCAGTCCTTTTCCATACCACTTACCGATTATCTTTGGATTTTTGAATAATGATTGTTTGTGCGTAACAGCAAAATAGTACACGTTTAGTCAACTTGAAATTCAGGTAATTTTTGAATCTGCATAAATTACAGATAACAGAAAACTACAGACAAGGATTGTTCTTAAAATAAAAGAAAAGAGTGGGGGGAGTTTAATTACTCAAGTTTGACTTTTTTAGCTGGATTCTACGTTGGTTTCTTTGTAGTACATTGCTTGTGATGTGAATAGTGTGATTGCAACTGTTAAGCCGATGTCGTTGACTGTGATGCTGTCTGGGTTGTTGATGAAGATGAGCATTGTTTTTCCTGATTCAATAGTTAAATCGGTGGTTGCTTGATCTAATTCGAATGTGTCTGAGTCAAGAGTTATTGATGCGTCTCCGGTTAGTACTGTTGTGAATGCTAGGTCTGCGGAGACTGACTCAGTTGTGACGTTGTAGTATACGTTAGTCCATGCGCATTCTTGGCCTCGGACTGTTAGTTTGTCGATGACTACGTCTCTGCCGCCAGTGTTAATTACCATTATTGCTGCTTGACCGACATAGGTTGTGCCTGAAGTGTTTAATGCGTACCATATGTGTTGTTTTGTTAAGTGTAGGCTTTCTTCTTGAACTCGGGTGCTGGTGACGTTGATTGCGAAGTAGGTGACGACTCCTGCGAGTAGCACTGATACTACTAGAATAATCAAGGTTGTTACGACTGTACTTAGAGCCCAACGGTTCTTCAGTATGTTTCTCATTTTATTTTTCACTGGAAAAGCGTTACGTTGATTTAAGATATCTTGATTTGTGCGTAAAAAAAATTACACTTTATTTGTCTAAAAATTAAAGAAAGAAGTGTGGGGGATTAATTATTTATTTTTTTTAGCTGGATTCTACGTTGGTTTCTTTGTAGTACATTGCTTGTGATGTGAATAGTGTGATTGCAACTGTTAAGCCGATGTCGTTGACTGTGATGCTGTCTGGGTTGTTGATGAAGATGAGCATTGTTTTTCCTGATTCAATAGTTAAATCGGTGGTTGCTTGATCTAATTCGAATGTGTCTGAGTCAAGAGTTATTGATGCGTCTCCGGTTAGTACTGTTGTGAATGCTAGGTCTGCGGAGACTGACTCAGTTGTGACGTTGTAGTATACGTTAGTCCATGCGCATTCTTGGCCTCGGACTGTTAGTTTGTCGATGACTACGTCTCTGCCGCCAGTGTTAATTACCATTATTGCTGCTTGACCGACATAGGTTGTGCCTGAAGTGTTTAATGCGTACCATATGTGTTGTTTTGTTAAGTGTAGGCTTTCTTCTTGAACTCGGGTGCTGGTGACGTTGATTGCGAAGTAGGTGACGACTCCTGCGAGTAGCACTGATACTACTAGAATAATCAAGGTTGTTACGACTGTACTTAGAGCCCAACGGTTCTTCAGTATGTTTCTCATTTTATTTTTCACTGGAAAAGCGTTACGTTGATTTAAGATATCTTGATTTGTGCGTAATTAGAATTACATATTCAAAAAATAGATTGACAAAACAATTTTGAAATATCTGAGAAAGCGAAAAATGAGATTAATCAATCCTGCGATACTGTTATGCATCGGGTTCTTCATATTACTTCTTGATCAAGCTATACTTCCCAGTTATTTTTTTCTCTAAAATTATTAACTATGATTTGTACGTATTACTGCTTGAATTAGAAAATTAAAAAATTATAAAAAACATTTAAAGGGAGGAAATTTTGGCAATTTAAGCTATTGCCTGAACGTTGGTTTCTCTGTAGTACATTGCTTGTGCTGTGTGTAGCGTTAAGCTGACTGTTAAGCCGATGTCGTTGATTGTGATTGAGTCTGGGTTGATTACGTATATCATCATTGTGTATCCTGATTTTAGAGTTAAGTCGTTACCTGCACGCGTAAAGTTATAGCTGGCACTTCCAAATGATACAGTGTTTTCTGTGGATGTAAGGTTGAAGTTCCACACATAATTCATATCGCTAGATACTGGATCTGTAGTGATTGAGTAGAACACTATCTTGTTGGTAGTTGTATCGTTCCAATCGCATTCTTGACCTCTGACTGCTAGTTTGTCGATGACGATGTCTCGACCACCAGTGTTAATGACCATTAGTGTGGCTTGTGAGTAGCTTAGTGTTCCTGGTGAGGCGGTGGCGTTGTGGTATAGGTGTTGTTTGGTTAGGGCTAAGCTTTCTTCTTGAACACGAGTACTAACGACGTTAATAGCAAAGTAAGTAACTACGCTTGCCAACAGCACTGAAATAACCAATATAATAAGAGTCGTAACTACAGTACTCAATGCATAACGGTTCTTTAGCATTCTGTGGAAAGTGTTGTGTTTCATTGTCTTCTTTCACCTCCTAAGGTGTCCGCTCGATGATGAGCCTTTTTGTTTTGTAATTGCGAGTTAGAGCCTGTTCGGATTTTGATTCTAAATTTGACTATTTTTTTGTTCAACATACTTCTTCGCCGACTCATCTTTGGAATTAGCATTGCCGTTCTGCTTATAAATCTCTTCTGTCGCAAGATTCAATATTCCGTTTAAGGCTTGTGAATACAAAACTGCAGTCTATCTTACGAATCAATATTCAAAAGACTAAAACAAAGCCCGCTCTAAGAAACAATCACTAATACCTGCAATCACATCTTTAATCTTTGTCCGTCTAAACTATGTGAGACACTATCCAGCGCTAAACATTCGATTAATTTGCACTAAGAAATGTTAAAATCTCCATGACTTATACTCAAAATTGTACTAAAAGTAGATAAACCCCTTTTTCATCAGTAATTAAATTACTGCTAAGAGGGACCAAAAATAGGCTGCGGTATCTTCGGCGTAATAAACTATAATCATCAACCCGTATTTCCATACCTTTACTGGGGACTCCGTGCCCAAAACCACAGAGGACACCAATCACACGGATTTTTAACATATAATGATAACCAATTTTTTGTTTATAAAAACTTAGATTTAGTTCCAAGACTAAAAACAAATGCAATAAGCGAGTGGTTTAGTAAACTCCCTGGTTCCGTTGGAATCGGTAATGTACGTTATACAACATCAGGTAAATGCGATAATATCTCTTTAATTCAAGGCACTCAACCAGTGACTGCGGCAACGGATAAGATTAAAATTGCTTTATCTTTCAACGGTAACATTGTTAGCACCTCTGAGTTAAAAGAAGAGATGCAAAATAATTTTTCAGACTTTACCTACACGTGTGACTCAGACATAGTGTGCCATAAGCTTCTGCTTGGACTTAATCAAGGAAAAGACCTAGCTTCTGCTGTTCGTGGAGTCATGGAAAGTCTAGATGGTGCATTTTCTGTGACAGGTATAACCAGTGATGGCGACTTTTTTGCTTTTAAAGATCCTCATGGGATAAAACCACTATGCGCTGGACATAGTCTTGATCATCAAACCCTTGCTTTTTCATCAGAAACAGTTAGTTTAGACATGAATAGTATGGAAAGAGATTTTGAACTCCATCCTGGAGAACTTGTGATAGCAACAAAAAACGGTTTTGTGCGTCAACAAATTATTGAAAAACCAAAGCAGGCGTTTTGTGCTTTTGAGTATGCCTATTTTGCAAGGCCCGATTCAAGATTCAATGGTAAATATGTATACGAAATTCGTGAGGAATTCGGAAGAAATATTGTTCAAGAGTATCCTGATATTGTTAAGGAATGTAACATTATTCTTTCTGTCCCTGAAACAGGTGATGATCCTGCTATGGGTGTTCATGAAGCATCAGGGTTACGATGGGAGCGCGCATCAAGACGGCACCGTTATATTACTGAACGAGCTTTTATCCTCTTAAACAATGAACGCTTCTCAACTATAGATAAAAAAATTAACATTCTAGGTTCCAAAGTCACTGGAAAAAGCGTTATAATAACAGAAGACAGCATTGTTCGTGGAGACACAACCAAAGTTATAATTGATAAACTGCGGAAATCAGGTGTAAAAAAAGTTTATGTTTTCGTTACCTTTCCAAGAATCATCGGTCCCTGCTTTTATGGAATTGACATGTCAACTTATGGACAACTTGTTGGTTCAAAGAATGGTCCAGATGAAATCGCGAAAATTATTGGTGCTGATGGTGTTTGTTATCAATCCATAGATAAACTGGTTGAAGCAACAGGTCAAACTAAAGATGAACTGTGTTTAGCTTGTATTACTGGAAAATATCCGACACCTTTGGCTCAGAAAATGTCGGATGAAATGAAAAAGAGATTCATTCAGGGTTACGAAGAGAAAAATCGCATCTATGAAGCTGAAGAAACCCGGCCAAATAGTAACAAAACAAATTAAGACTTACGCTATTCCATAGAAGCATACGGTGTCATTTGGATGGAGACAGTAGGTGTATTAGTTGTTTCGTATGGTGCAAGAGAAGCAGCCATGGTTGATGCTCTTGCGCGAAGCAGGAACTACAACGTTGAATTATACATTGCTGACAAGCAGCTTAATCCGTTTAACTCTGAAAAAGCAACAAAACATGTTGTTATCCCAAGTTTAAACATTCAAGACATATGTAAATTTGCTCAATCAAATAAGGATAGACTTGATTTTGTTTTAGTAGGCTCCGAGAAACCCATTATTGACGGTATACGCGATCTTATTGAGGCGCAAACTGGCATTCCAGTTGTATGTCCTAAAAAAGAGTATGCTATTGAAGAGAGTAAAGTTAAGCAACGACTTCTTTTTCAAGATATTGTTCCTGAAGCAAATCCTAGATTTAAAATATTCAATCCACAAGACTACAAAAGCATTGGTGAGGTTAAGGTAGACGTTTACAGATGGCTTGATGAATTAAATAATCAAGCGGTAGTGAAGCCTGATAAACCTTCAGCAGGTAAAGGTGTAGGCGTCTGGGGCGACCACTTTACAACAAAAGAAGAATTGTTTGACCATTTCTTATCAAACTTCCAGTATAGTTCAGTTATTATTGAAGAAAAAGTGGATGGAGAAGAATCTAGTTGCATGGCGTTCTGTGACGGTAAGCACTTTATACCCTTGCCAGACACACGTGACTACAAACGTGCGTTTGACGGCGACAAAGGTCCAAATACGGGTGGAATGGGCTCATATAAAGACGTTGATGACAAATTACCCTTCATAACAGACGCTGAACATCATAATGAGCTTGTCTTGGCTAATAAAATTTTTAATGGCTGGAGCAAAAAAATCAGCGATTCTACAGCATTACGTGGTGTCCCTTTGTATCTTGCTTACATGCACACAGGGCATGGCATAAAAATTCTTGAAATCAACAGTCGGCCTGGTGATCCAGAAAGTATCAATATATTGCCGATAATAAAAGATGATTTTGTCGACGTTTGCTTTAAAATGGTGGAAGGAAACCTGTCAAGTGTCGGATTAGAGAAGGCAGCAACCGTGTTAACCTACAAGGTTCCTCCAGACTATGGTGGATTCATGCAGGTTTTTCCAACTAAAGTTAATACATCCGACATTAATGGTTCAGTAGACCTTACAAGAGCAAACGAGTTGGTTAAAAAATATTCAGGTAGACTAAGGGTTTACCCTGGTTCAATGGAAATTCGAAACGGTAAAAACTATGCCTTGAAATCACGTGCCATTGGAGTTTTAGCCATCGGTGAAAGTATCGAGGAAGCACGCCAAATCAGCCAAGAAGGTGCCAAAGCAATTAACGGTGGTGCTTTATGGAATAGAACCGATATAGCCTCAAAGCAGCATATAGCAAAAAGCGTAAGTCACATGGAGGAATTAAGATGCAAAACATGAAAAGAATAGTTTTTTCAGACTGTGAAGGTCCCATATCAAAAAATGATAATGCCTACGAATTATCTGCACATTTCATTCCTGATGGCGACAGACTCTTCGGCAACATAAGCAAATATGATGATGTGCTAGCTGAAGTTCTCCATAAACCGGGTTATGCTGCAGGCACCACATTAAAACTAATCTTGCCCTTCTTTAAAGCGTACGATGTTACAGATAAACAAATGGAGGACTTCTCAGCTAAAAACATCCTCTTACTCCCTGAAACACTAGATACCCTCAGTAACATACAGGAATACGCTGAAGTCTTCATCGTCAGCACAAGCTATGAGCACTACATCAAAATGCTCTGTAGAGCAATAGATTTTCCAGAGGATCACACGTACTGTACAAAAGTAACCCTTGACAAGTATGAAATAACTCCTGAAGAGGCAGAATCCTTAAAGGCGATTGGTCAAGAAATCATAAAAATGCACCCAGTAACGATACCCTCTGGTGCAAGGACAATAGCTGACTTTTCAGATGCTGATCAGGCTATAATCAAGCGATTAGATGAAATCTTCTGGAATATAATTCCAAAGTTGACTGTGGGTAAACTGTTATCTGAGGTAAAAACAATCGGTGGAGAACAGAAGGCCGAAGCTATACGTGATGCCACTAACAGGTTAGGTGCAAAGATTTCGGAAGTAATGTATGTCGGGGACAGTATAACCGATATTGAAGCTTTCAAGCTTGTTCGCAAGTTTGGTGGATTAACTGTTTCTTTCAACGGGAACAATTATGCTGTCCGCAATGCGGATGTTGCAGTTATGGCTGAGGGTAACTTGGTAACTGCAGTGCTCGCAGACCGTTTCTGTCGACTCGGTAAAGAGCAAGCCCTAAAGGCCCTCTCTTACTGGTGTAAATCAGCAGTAGAGCAAAGCGGTGTAGACATTAATTTACTTAGAAAGCTCTATGCAGCTTACCCAGGAGCATTGCCTAGAGTCGAATTAATAACAGCCCGTAATGTTAATGCATTAATAAAAGAGAGCTCTGATTTTCGTAAAAACGTTAGAGGAGTGGCTATAGGGAGACTTGGATAAATATGGTTAAAGTAACTATTGATGATACTTTTGTTGAAGCCTTCGCGGGAATTTTTAGTCGCGTAATTATCACAGCAGACGATATGGAAACGTTAACTGCAGCCGCTAACGATTCAACAGCAACACCCTCTGTTGTCATCGGCAGAACTGAAGGTGGAGTTGAACGTTATCTAAACGAGAAAGAAACTCCTGATGGTCGAAAAGGTGCAATTCTGCAGTTCTGGGGTGAAATCAGTTCTAAAAAAACTTTTAAGCAATGTTTAGAAAAATTTGAGAAAGAACTTTCATACCGGTTACGTCAAGACATTTTGGTTAAGCCTTTTACTGCAGTTTTTGATGCTCTGCCTAATGCTGAAGGAAAAATGGATATGACGCAGCGTGTCGGTCACTGTGGTGATGGTTACGAATGGGTTGAGCAACGTTATGGAAGAGAAGTTATTATTGTGCCTTTAATGGTTCCTGATTTTGTTATTGAACATTACATAGGATACGCTAGAGGTATTATGGGTGGTAATTTCTGGGTAATGTGCAAGACAAAGCAAGCCCTAAAAGAAGCAGGACAAAAATCTCTTGCGGCAATGCACACTATACCTGGTGTAATCACTTCTTTTGATGTTTGTTCAGCTGGTTCCAAACCTGAAACTCGTTTCCCTGAGATTGGTCCAACAACAAACCATGTTTATTGTCCATCTCTTAAAACAAGACTGGGCAAAGAATCACTTGTTCCAGACGGTGTAAATTACATTGCTGAATTAGTAATAGATGGCATATCTCTTGACGCTGTTAAAAAAGCCATTAAAGCTGGAATCGAGGCAGTGCTTGAAGTTGAGGGTGTAACTCGAATTTCAGCTGGAAATTATGGCGGTAAACTTGGTCAATACAAAATCCCTTTCAGCGAGTTGTTCTAAATGACAAAGTTTGATGTTATCGGTTTTGGCGCATTGAATGTTGATACTTTGATGAAGGTTGGTCGTATTGCAGGTGCTGAAGAGGAAAGCTTTGTTGAAGACTACACTGAGGCATGTGGCGGTTCAGCAGCAAACACCATAGTTGGTTTAGCACGTCTCGGCCGTAAAGTTGGTTTTATAGGAAAAATCGCTGATGACCATGAGGGTAAACTGCAGCTTAACTGTTTCAGTCAAGAAGGAGTAAACACTGATGGTATCATCAATGCCACTAAGGGCAAGAGCGGTGTCTGTATAGGTTTCGTAGATAAGAAAGGGGCAAGAGCATTATACATTAATCCAGGCGTCAACGACACACTTGAAAGCCGCGAAATAAACCTCAACTACGTTGCCCAAACAAGCTTTTTACATCTCTCGTCTTTTGTCGGAGAAAAACCTTTCCGTGCACAAAAAAAGCTTGTGGGTATGTTGCCAAACGTAATCAAAATAAGCTTCGACCCCGGCGCTCTGTACGTGCAAAAAGGTTTTACAGCCATAGAACCACTAATTCGAAGTTCTCATGTTCTAATGCCCAACGCTTTAGAACTTGAACAATTAACTGGTGAGCAGGACTACCGCAAAGGTGCTGAAGTGATTCTTGATATGGGCGTTAAAATCGTTGTTGTAAAACTTGGCAGCAAAGGTTGCTATGTCACTGATGGAAACGAGCAGTTTACGGTCGACGCTTTTCCAGTTAAAGTAGTGGACACGACTGGAGCTGGAGATGCTTTCAATGCAGGCTTCCTTTATGGCTTACTCAACAACAAAAATAATCTCTATGAATGTGGCCGTTTAGGTAATTTTGTAGCTTCAAGAAGTGTTATGAAAATGAGCGCACGTGCGGGTCTGCCATACAAGAAAGATTTAGCCTCCCTTTTCATTTAATAAATATGTCTGAACGCGCGCAATAGCATCTTAACACTTTTTATTTTGTTCTTTAAAACATGTTTGAGACTTATCAGGATATGCATGAATGTTTGATTTATGCGAAATATTATAGGCGAAGGTGTTGCTATTGTCTCTTTTTCAAGATAATAACATGATAAACTGTAGTTCTTAGATCTTTTTGGATAAGCTATTAATTATACTTTCAAAGATCAGTTTGCCATCGCCATATTGTGACATTTGCGTTTCGCTTGTCCAATTGGGTTGTTGCCACCAGTATATTGCTCTCTCTGGATGAGGCATTAAGCCAAAGATGGTGCCTTCCTTATTGCAGATGCCTGCGATGTCATGAAAAGCGCCGTTTGGATTAATGGGGTATTTGCCATCTGCAGGATTGCCTTTTTCATCACAGTAACGGAAAACAATCATGTCATTGTCGATTAGTTTTTGGAGCATTTGTTGTTCTTTTTCTACTGGGAACAGGAATCTGCCTTCGCCGTGAGCTATTGGCATTTTTAGAACTTTGCCTGTTGGAATATTGCTGGTGAATAAGCATTTGCCCTTGTTTTCGTTTTTAAGGTAGATCCATTCACATTTGAACCCTTGGGGAATGTTTGTTGTGAGTGTTGCTTCTGGGTAAATGCTTGTGCCTTCGAATCCTGGTAATAATCCGTATTCGACAAGAATTTGAAAGCCATTGCAGATGCCAAGGATCGGTCTGCCTTCATCAACAAAGGTTTCTATTTGTTTTCCCAATTTGGCGCTTAAGGAACGTGCAAATATTACTCCTGAACGTACGTAGTCGCCAAACGAGAAACCGCCGGGGAAAACTAACATGTTATAGTCAAGAAGATTACCCTGCTTCACTAATTCATTAACATGCATGACTTCCGCTTGCACACCTAATTCTTGAAAAGCCCTTTGGGTCTCTGCATCGCAGTTGGTTCCACCGACTCGCATAACGCAGACTTTGATTTCTTCAGTGTTCATTTCTTAAGCCTCCGTACTTAGGGTTCTCTTCCACGCACGCCGAAGTTCCATAAGCCCAGCGTCAACCGCCACTTTGCCATTTAAGCCGTGTATGAGCAGTTTTTCTGTTTTGATGACTTCGCCTATTTGCGCGCACGATTTCTTCATTAAATCTTCAAATTTAAATCGGTCTTGGGGGGTAACTTCGATTAGGAAACGGCTGTTGGATTCAGAAAACAGCATAAAATCGTCCCGCGTTACTTGCTTGTTGGGCATTGCTTTCAAGTCAAGTTCCATGCCGTATCCGCCTGCAAAAGCCATTTCGGACGCTGCAACAGCTAAGCCACCTTCGGAGAGGTCGTGGCAGGATTTTATGATGCCTTCTCCCATGGCTTTGGTGAGGTTGTAGTAGGCTTTTCTTGCTTTGGTCGCGTGCAGTTTAGGAACGCTTGCGCCAAGGAAGCCTTTGAGTTTGTAGTATTCTGAACCGCCCAGTTCAGGGTGGGTTTCGCCTAGGATGTAGAGTAGGTTGCCTGGGGCTTTAAGCTCCATTGAAACGGTTGCGCGTAGGTCTGGGACGATGCCGACTGCTGTGATAAGCAGTGTCGGAGTGACTGGTCCCAATGGTGATTCGTTGTAGAGGCTGTCTTTGCCCGAGATAAAAGGGGTCCTATATGTTGTTGCCACGTCATAGCAGGCTTCACAAGCCCTAATCAGTGAACCTAAACGTTCAGCTTTTTCGGGATTACCCCATGTGAAATTATCCAGAAGTGAGATTCTTCTTCCGCCCACGGCAAGGTTGTTTCTTATTGCCTCATCAATCGCGGAGGCTGCCATCCAGTAAGCATCAATCTTGCCATAGTTAGGATTCATGCCACACGAGATAGCTAATCCCTTCCATGAATTATCAAGCGGTTTCAGCACAGCGGCGTCGTTGGGTCCAGCATACTTGCCCTGAAATGGCTTTAAAACTGTGTTGCCTTTGACTTCATGGTCGTAAGTGCGGACAACGCTTTCTTTGCTGGCAATGTTTGGTGCTGATAGTAGCTGCATCAGGGCTTCTGTGAGGTTTGCTGGTTCAGGGAAATCTGGTTCAGTTAGGTTTAGTTTTTCAACGGTTGCTTTTTTGGTGCTCTCGCATGGGTTAAACAGGAAAGTCATGTCCAAATTGGCGACGGTTTCGTCTTGATATTTGAGGTGCAAACGGCGCTCAGGAGTTAGGGTGCCTATTGCGTTTGCTTCTACGTCTTCTTGTTCAAAAACTGCCATAGCCAAATCCAGTTTTTCAGGCGGAATTACAAGAAGCATTCTTTCCTGTGACTCTGAAAGATAAATTTCCCACGGTGTTAAACCCTTATATTTTAGGGGGATTTTGCCCAGTTCGATTGTTACTCCGCAATCGTATTTTTCTGCGGTTTCGCCGATACCTGAAGATAATCCGCCGCCGCCAATGTCTGTTATTGCAGAGGCTAATTGGCGGTCTCGAATCTCAATTATGGCGCGTTTAATTTTTTCTTCCTCTATTGGGTCCGCGATTTGTACTGCGGGGCGGGAGATTTCTTCTGATTTTTCGGTAAGTTCGGCTGAGGCGAAGGTGACGCCGTGGATGCCGTCTCTGCCTGTTTTTCCTCCAGCTAAAACGACAAGGTCGCCGACTTTAGCGTTTCTTGTATACTTGTTCAGGGGTAAAAGTCCTATGCATCCACAGTATACGATAACGTTGCCCGTGTAGGAGTCGTCAAAGTATATGGCGCCGTTGACGGTTGGGATGCCCATGTTGTTACCGTATGCGCTAATGCCTGCAGTGACTCCCATATACACATATTTAGGATGCTTCACTCCTGCTGGAAGCTTATTGTAATCATAATCTAACGGTCCAAAACCCAACACGTCAGTGCACGCGATAGGATCAGCCCACACACCCAAAACATCACGAATAACACCGCCCACACCAGTTGCTGCGCCGCCGAAAGGCTCCACCGCGGATGGGTGATTGTGGGTTTCCACTTTAGCAGCTATTCCATAGCCCTTGTCAAACTTGACAATGCCCGCGTTATCCTCAAAAACGCTAAAGCACCATGGCGCCTTAATCTGCTTGGTAGCCTTTGCCAAGTAGGTTTTGAATAAGCTGTTGATTTCTTTGCCGTCAAAATCTATTTTGCCTTTGAAGGTTTTGTGGCAACAGTGCTCTGACCAGGTTTGACTGATTGTTTGAAGTTCTACATCCGAGGGGTTACGGTTTTCAGCTTTGAAGTAGGTTTGTACTGCCTGCATTTCCTGTAGACTTAAACCCAAGGCTAATTCGTTGCTGACTTCGATGAGGTCGGGATCGGTAGCTTTGGCTATGGCTACTTCGAAAACGGTGGCGTTCCTGTTTGAGCGGATGTAGAGGTTAGCGTTCATTTTTGTTCCACTACGCTTATGCTGTAGTTGTCTTTCGTCGGGTTCGCGAGGAGGCGTTTACTCATTTCTTCAGCTTCAATTTTAGCCTCAGCAAGAGAAGATGCTTCTAGAAAGACGGTGTAGACTTTGCTAACATCTACTTTTTCGGTTTGGTAGCCGAGTTCTTTTAGTAAACGTGCTGTGGTTTCGCCTTCAGGATTACTGTGTCCCGGTTTAAGGCTTACTTCAATTTTAGCAACGTATTTCATAATCCTTTAATTGAGAATAAAGTAGCTTTAAACGCTTTCGTCAAGAAAAATGCAAAAACCCACGTTAAAAAAAGTGTTCTGCAAGCCTAATGGGCGATTTTTTTCTATAGACTCCTTATTTTTTAATAATTGTATGTTGGTAGTTTTCTATTCTCTTTGTGCGGGAAAAGCGAAAATTGTGCACAACACAACCAGCTGCTGGTGCTTTCGTTTGTTTTTTCTTTTTTATTAATTTAGCTATTTGCATATTGGTTGTGCAGCTTAGCACAAGTTGTGGCGTTTTTTGTTCTGTAGGTTTATGGTGGTTTTCTTTTGTCTGGTGATGATTTATCGTATGCTTAGGTCTACGAAGACGTGGTTATGTGGGCTTCCGTAATCATTTCTCAAGCAAGAGAAAAAGGGTCTATTGTAAGATCAGGTGTTTGTTTTGGTGGTGTATTTCGACGACGCGTTCTCTGTCGGTTACTTTGCCGATCCTCTGGGGATAGAAACTGTACTGCTCAAGTGTGTTCATGGCTTTGTCGATTTCTGTTTTATCAACGATGATGCCAAAGCCCCAGCCCATGTTAAACGTCTTAAACATCTCCTCATCGGTTATGGTGTAACCTAATTCGGCGGCGGTTTTCTGGATTAACCCGAAAATTGGTTGTGGCTTAAAATTGTCAAATTCAAAACCAATACCTGGCGAAGTGCGTGTTAGGTTGTTGAATTTTTTGTAGGCGTCGCCTGTTATGTGGACGGCTGCCTTGATTTTAACTTCACGCGCCAGCTTAAGCAATGGTTTAACGTATAGTTTGGTTGGTTCAAGTGCTTCTAAGCCGACTTCCCGATCTAATCCTTCTGGCACGTCAGTGGGGTCGTATTTTCCGCCCCATTGTTTGAAGAGGATTTTTCTTGCCAACGTGATACCATTACTGTGCAAGCCGCTGCTGGCTAAGCCAATTATAGGGTCGCCGGGTTTGATGTCTTCGCCCGTGATTATGTCTTTTTTGTTAACAGTTCCCACTGAGGCGACGACCATGTCGAAACCAGTGTTTTCGCTTAAACCCTGAATTATTTCTGCTACGTCGCCGATTTCTCCGCCGGTTACTGGGCACTCTGATTCGATGGCGCCTTTTGCAACGCCTGTTAGCCAAGCTTTTACGAGTTCGGGGTCACTGGCTTTGGCGTGAATGTTGTCAGCTATGGCAAGCGGTTTAGCGCCTGAACGAATAACGTCGTTAACCGCCATTGCCACTGCGTCGATGCCTATAGTGTCATACTTTTTGGTTAATTCTGCAATCAAAACTTTCGTGCCTACACCTTCAACTACAAGGTCCAGGAACTTGTTTTCTCCAATTGGGAAAATGTTTCCATATGGCAAATGCATGACTGGGCCAAAGCTGCTTTGTTTATATGTTTCCTGCAAGATTTCAAGGTGTTTTTTTGATTCAACTCTTTGCTTACGGTTTAC
>CAZXGX010000024.1:0-20495 GCA_964640475.1 uncultured Candidatus Bathyarchaeia archaeon | reverse complement strand
TAGGCAATGTAACTATAGAAACCAATGCAGCTTTTGGTTCAATGGCTTTAACAATTACCGCGCAAGCCGACTCTTTAATCAGCAATAACAGTAAAAGCTACAGCAACTATGTTAAAAGAGAATTTTTCGTCGATAACCAATCTTCAATCAATCTATCCTTTGATTTAGCCGCTACAAGCGGCTTCAATGGAAAAGACACTTTTGCTCTCCTAATCTCAGACACTAATCAAACCCAAACCATAGTAATCGCTACACCAAACAGCATCTTCCAAAGTTACACCTCTACTGAAACATTACAGGGATACAGTGGAACGTTCAATTTCAACTTGAGCCAAATGTGGCTAAATGCATACGATTCAACTCTTCCATCTACGCTACTTCTGACCCTGGCAAATTACGATTTCGACGGTTCCTGCAACATTGTTCAAGTGGATAATATCCATATAGACTCAACCTCTTCAAGTCCCCTTTAAAACACTTAAAAAAAGATGAAGCTATGAAAACACCTATTCAAGAGCTAAAAGTTTCAGTAATAATACCTACATTTAATTCTGAAAAAACAATAAGACAATGTTTACAAAGCGTTCAGAAACAAACTTTTAAGCAAATTGAAGTTATAGTTGTTGATGCCTTTAGCAGTGACAATACAGTTAAGATTGCGGAAAATTTCCATGTTAAAGTCTTACAGGAAAAGTGTTTACAATCTCAAGCCCGCAATATTGGTATTGAAACATCCACTGGCAAGTTTATACTTTTTTTAGATTCGGATCAAGTACTGTCAATTAATGTAATCAATGAATGTCTTAGCAAATGTGTTAATGAAAGTGCTGAAATGGTTCGTGTTCCCGAAGTTTTTCTTGGAGATAATTTTTGGAGTGAATGCTCAGCTATTTGGAGAAACAATTACGACAGAGTTGAAACCTTATACGGCGAAAAATTAGGTCTGGTTCATGGTAAACCAAGATTTTTTACACGACAGAATTTGTTGGATGCCGGTATGTTTAATCCAACATTGTTATGGGGTGAAGACTATGATTTGTATGAACGTTTGAAAGCACTTGGAATCAAGGAGGCTGTCTGCAATACAGTTTTATATCATTTTGAGGTTGTATCACTTAAGCAATTTTTATTAAAAAATCTCCGGTATGGCGATTCATTGTCTACTTTTAGGCGTCAATCAGGCGGTCAGGGGTTTTCCGTTATGATAAATCATGCGGTATTAACGTTTGCTCAAATTTTAAAGAAGCCTCAAAAGTTGTCGTGGATTGCTGGTTGCACTGTTTTTTTTTTTATCAAGTCAACAGCAATGGTTCTAGGTGTATTAAAAAGTCGATAAAACATGCGAAAATTGGGAGAATTCCTAAATAGGAAATACCTCTAATTACCTGTGTAAAACTTAAGGTGTAACCGATGAAGGCTCTGGTACTTAGTGGCGGTAAAGGAACAAGACTCAGACCATTAACTTTCACTTGTGCAAAACAACTAATCCCTGTAGCAAATAAGCCCATCTTAGGCTACGTTCTTGACCAAGTCGCATCAACAAACGTAAAAAACGTGGGCATAATCACAGCCCATGAAACAGGCCAGTATGTTAAAGAATACGTTGGTGATGGTTCTATTTGGAACTTTAAAGTTCAATATATACCTCAAGAACCGTTAGGTTTAGCACATGCCGTGAAAACAGCTAAACGCTTCCTTGGACGAGACTCTTTTGTAATGTGCCTTGGTGATAACGTTACTGGTAGAGGCTTAAACTCTTTTGTTAAAAAATTTAAAACAGAGAACCTTGATGCCCTCATAATTCTTAAAGAAGTTGATAACCCTTCAGCCTTTGGAATAGCCAAACTTGATAAAGACAACAATATAATCAAATTGGTTGAGAAGCCAAAAACGTTTATTGGAAATCTTGCTATAATAGGCACTTATCTTTTTTCAAACAAGATTCATCAAGCAATCGAACGGATAAAACCATCTTGGCGCGGAGAATTAGAAATTACTGACGCCATTCAAGAAATGATAAACATGGGCTTTAAAGTAAAAGCTGAAATTCTCAACTCATGGTGGCTGGATACAGGTAAAAAAGATGACATTTTAGCAGCAAATGCTAAGATCCTTGATGAATTCATTCAGTTTGATGTCAAAGGAACCGTAACCAACAGCGTTTTAGACGGTAGAATCAGGGTGGAGTCAGAAGCAAAAATAATCAACAGTACTATCAGGGGACCATGCATTATTGGAAAAAACGCGTTGATTGAAAACTCGTTTATAGGACCCTACTCAAGCATTGGTGATGGCTCCAAAATTCTTAATTCAAACGTTGAATACTGCGTGATCCAAGAATGTGTGACTGTTAAAGATATAGAACGACTAGAAGATAGTTTGATTGGAAAAAACGCAAAAGTTACTAAGAACCAACGAAACCGTACAATAAAAGTTCACATGGGCGATTACTCAGAAGTTGAAGTGTGACTGGAACTCAATACAACAACTATTATAAATATTCCGCGTTATACTGAGTTATATTAACTATTGGGCTGTTTACCGTGCTGAAAGGGATAAGAATCAAAACTATAGAGCGCTTTGCCGATGAGCGAGGCTTCTTCACAGAAGTGATGCGTAAAGACTGGAAAGAACTATTCGGAGAAGACACCATTGCCCAAGCAAATCATTCATTTACTTATCCAAACATTATTCGCGCATGGCACCGTCATCTTAGAGGTCAAGTAGACTATTTCTTGCTTCTAAAAGGCGCTATCAAAATAGGTATATATAACGATGAGTCAGCGGAGCTTGATGAGATAATTTCAACTGGTTTGGATTTGCAGATCGTCAGAGTCCCTGGTGTATACTGGCATGGTTTCAAGGCTATAGGTAATGAACCCGCAATGCTGCTTTATTTTACTACAAACTTGTATGATCCAGCTAATCCAGATGAAGAACGCAGACCCTGGAATGATCCCTTAATTATCCCTAAAATAATAAACGGAAAAAAGAAAGATCCCCGAATAGGCAAAATCTGGGATTGGAATCTACCCTCAAATAAGTGATTTTTATGAAACTGTTAGTAACTGGCGGCTTAGGCTTTATCGGAAGCAACTTTTGTAGGTACATGCTTACAAAACATCCAGATTATGAATTGATAAACGTAGATAAGATTGGTATTGGTGCTAATCCTGCCAACCTGCATGATGCTGAAAATAACAAAAACTACACATTCATTAAAGGTGATATTTGCAATCCACAACTCATGAACAGATTAGTTCATCAGGTCGATGCAGTAGTCAACATTGCTGCTGAAACTCATGTTGACAGAAGCATCGCTGACCCCAACATTTTCCTCCAGAACAACACATTGGGCACCTTTACAATTCTCGAAGCTATACGACGCCATAATCATAAAGCAAGATTGATGCAAGTATCAACCGATGAGGTTTACGGAGAAGCTCTCGAAGGCTCTTTCACTGAAAATACTCCACCAAAACCATCCAATCCTTACTCAGCATCAAAAGCAGCAGCTGACATGTTTGCCCTATCTTACTTTAAGACTTACGGATTAAATGTCTCTATCACAAGATGTACAAACAATTTTGGACCTTATCAATTGCCTGAGAAACTGATCCCTAAAACTGTTATTCGCGCGTTAAGGAACCTACCGATACCAATTTATGGTTCAGGAAAAAATATTCGCGATTGGATTTACGTACAGGACCATTGCGCTGCAATAGAGGCTGTCCTTGATAAGGGCAAACCTGGCGAAATCTACAATGTCTCTGCGGACAATGAGGTACCAAATATTGAAATCGTTAAAAAAATCATTGCTCAACTCGATAAGCCTGAAAGTCTGATAACATATGTTGAAGATAGACCAGGGCATGATGCGCGTTATAGTTTAGATTCAACAAAGACACAAGAAACCCTTGGTTGGAAACCAACTCACAATTTTGAAGATTCGTTAAAGTCAACAATTCAATGGTACCTTCAGAATGAACGTTGGTGGATTCCATTCGCCACAGATGTTATTCTTCATCCAACACCTTGGAAGTTAAGTGGTGTCCATTGAAGATTCTAATAACCGGTGCTAGCGGTCTTTACGGATCAAAGCTAACTAAAATGTGTTTAGAGAGAGGTTTTGATGTTTACCCATCTGATATTCAACAGTTAAATGTCAATGGCAATTATCTAAAAATGGATATTTCTGATAGATCTATGGTGAATAAGGTTTTTCTTTCTACCAATCCTGATGTTGTTGTTCATGCCGCTACACTAACTGATGTTGATAAATGTGAAACTAACAAAGCCCTTGCTTGGAAAATCAATGTTGAAGGTACTAAGAACATTGTTGATGCAGCAAAAAAATATGACTCCTTTGTAATTTATATTTCAACTGATTATGTTTTTAGCGGAAATCAGGGAAAATACAAAGAAACTGATACCCCTAATCCGATTAACTATTACGGAGTAACCAAGCTTGAAGCTGAGAGCATCGTTAAATCCAATTTGGATGATTATTGCATTGGGCGACCCAGCGTAATCTATGGTTCAATACCTGCGGCTGGAAAAGTAAATTTTGTTCTTTGGATTATTGACAAACTAAAAAAGGGCGAACGTATCAAAATTATCGATGACCAATGGAATACACCTACTTTGAATACGAATTTTGCTGAAATGACCTTGGAAGTTGTTGATCGAAGGTTAACTGGTATCTTCCACCTGTGTGGGGCAACCCGAATAAATAGATTAGATTTTGCTAAAGCTATAGCCAAAATGTTTGATTTGGATTTAGGCTTAATTGATGTAGCGAAATCTTCAGATTTTACTTGGCCAGCCAAGCGTCCTATGGATTCCTCACTTGACACTACAAAAGCTCAACATCAATTGACGCATAAACCTTTAGAACTGGATTCAGCTTTAACTTTACTTAAAAAAGAGTTAACCTTAGAAAATGGCTAAAGAACTTTGGAGTAGTTTATTTAAGAGTAGACCAAAAATTGTCTACTTTCTTTTATGTGTGTAGTGAGTTTTTAATCCTCCTTACAAGTCTGCAGGTGAAGGGGTTGCTTTTTGTTGTTGCATTGCGCCTCTAAGCCTGTTTTAGTGTGCAATAATTGTTTTTTCCCACACACCCAACATGCGTCTATGTTGAAGTCGTCTGGATGTGCCTGTGAAAGCATGAATAAGCCCTAAAAAAGGCACACCCAGCAAACTGGAAGAATGAACCCAAAAATGAAAAAAGTTACCCTTATTTTTAATCTACTGTTAAATTTAATCTATTTTTTCTTCGTTGTCACCTAATACCTGATTGCAGTATGGGCATACATTTACTAGTTTTGATTTGCCGCCTTCAAAGTCAAGCATAACTAATGGTTGTGTGAACGTCTTTTTGCAGCTGGGACACCCGATAGTTGATGTAGTGGCTGTTTTCATTTTATTTACCGTTTTTAGTTTGGGTTTTATTTGTTGTAGGGGTTCAGTTCGTGTTTGTATTACGGGTGGGTGATTTTCAATTGTTGGTTTGGGTTGTGGCTGCTGAACTTCTTTAGGTGCTTGAATTGTTGGTTGTATTTTTAATTGAGGTTGTTCTTGTTTTGGTGTGTACACCGGAAGTTTAGGTTGAGTTCTTATGAAGCTTACTGCTAAGATTATAGCGCTTAAGACTATCATCGTTCCTAATGAACCATAAATTATCCACATAAACAACCAATAAGGCTCGGCCCACTCTAAATTGAATTCCAAACCAAATCCGTACAATTGCACATGGATTATTTTGTCAATTCTATCAACTAAATACATGATAGTTGATGAAAAAGCTATAATCAAAACGAGAACTATACGATAAATCCATGAACCTGCAATTGAACGTTTGAAACTCATTCGTTTAAGCCCTCACGCATTATTATCTGAAGGTAAACAAAAACGTTATGTTTTAGTGCTTATTAATTTTAAGCTTAATCAGGATACTGATGATTCCGTGAAAAGCTCAAAAAAACCGACCAGTTTAAAACAGATTGCTAAGCAGCGTATTGAAGTATTATTCAAGCAAGCCGATAATGTATGCAAAGTTAATCCAAAGTTAGCATCTGAGTATGTATTGGAAGCGCGTAAAGTAGCAATGTCAGCAAGATTTCCATTGCCAAGCGAATTTAAGCGACAAATCTGCAAGAATTGCAATGCTTTACTTGTTCAAGGTTTCAATTGTCGTGTACGTTTACAACAAAAAAGAGAACCTCATGTGATAGTAACATGTTTAAACTGCGGGAATCAATCACGTATACTGCTGAAAAAGAAAAAGGATCGAGTAAGAATTGAGCAAAATAACCACCCGAATGAAACGTCATGTTAGACACGTATTGAAGGATGAGAATCCAACAATCTGGATCGGTAAAGACGGCTTAACACCACAGTTAACAGGCGAAGTAGAAAAGCAACTGCAAAAGAATAAAATGGTAAAAATCAGGATTCTCCCAGCAGCATTAACAGAAAGCAATACTTCACAAAGCATAGCGGCTAAAACAGCTGAGCAAACTAATGCAGCATTAGTAGAGGTTAGAGGTCATGTTTTCATATTGTTCAGAAAACGCAGAACAATAGAACCCGCCTCCGAAACAGCCACTTAAAACTCCCTAAAACATACTGAGAGAGAAATTTTGTATTGGCAATAATAAGCCAATTATTAAACTGACTTTAACGTCTCTATCACTAGTTTTTACAATGTTAGAAAACAATTAATACTGCAATTACATTAGGCTTGAACGTTGCATAATTCAAGACCGTTTAGCACCCCCAAGGACCTGCCTCTCAATGTATAGTCATCAAGGAATTACAGCACTTTAAACCGAAAATATGCACTACAGTTTACTAGTTATTCAGAGAATATTTATATTAGGCTTCATTGTTTTACTGCAAGGAAAAACTTAAAGGGACAAGAGTATCTTGACAACTCCTCATGACGTTCCAGCATCCAAGTTCATCGATAGGTTAGCGAAATACCTAAAGGAAAATGTTGACGAAGTTCAGCCTCTTCCATGGGCAATCGTTGCTAAAACAGGCACTCACGTTGAGAAGCAACCCCAGAATCCAAACTGGTGGTATGTCCGTAGTGCGTCTATTCTACGTAAAGTTTACATTCACGGTCCAATCGGTCTAGAACAACTGCGAGCCGATTATGGTGGACGAAAGAATCGTGGTGTTAGGCCAAACCGAGTGACTAAAGCAGGCGGTAGTAATATCCGTAAAGTTCTCCAACAACTTGAAGCAGCAGAATTAATTGTTACTTTAAGACCCCAAGGAAGAAAAATGACTCCTAAAGGTCGCAAACTCCTTCAAGAAGTGGCTGGTGACTTGCAGAAAGAAATGGTTAAAGTTGTCCCTGAACTGAAGAAGTATCAAGGCGAATAAGTAAGATGTCAGATGATGAGCTTGAAGCAATACGTAAAAGAAAACTTTTGTCTATGCAGAGTCGCATGAGTGACGAGCAAAGGCAAGTTCAAGCTGAAGATAAAATTGAAGCTCAGAAACAGGCGTTGCTTAAGCAAATCCTGTCACCTGAAGCGAGACAAAGGCTCAATAACCTAAAGATGGTTAAGCCTGAATTCGCTGAGCAAATTGAACTGCAGCTGATTCAGATGGCTCAGATGGGTAAGTTACCTATTCCGTTGTCTGATACTCAGTTAAAGCAAATATTAGTTCAGCTTCAAACGCGTAAGCGCGAAACCAAAATTACAAGGATATGAGAGTATGGCACGAGTTAAACCAACAGCAAAAAAACGTCGATTAGCCAAGGCAGCACGGGAATCAAAGTCTGTTCCAACTTGGGTGGTTGCTAGAACTGACGGTAAGGTTAGAGTTACCCCTAAACAAAGACGTAATTGGCGTACCAGAAAAATAAAAGCATAGGAGAGATGAATACTAATGGTAGATGTTAAAGAACAACAGCAAGCAGCAGTTGAAGAAACAAAAGAACTATCAGAAGCAACTGAAGAGCTATCAGTAGAGCCAATACAAGCAGAGACTCCAATTGAAGAGAAACCAGAAGAAATAGAAGCTGAAGAACAAGCCAAACCAAAGAAGAAAAAGAAAGAAGAAGATATCGTTGAAGAAAGAACCTACACTATTCCACTCCAAAAAGCACTGATTCGTCCACCAAAGAAACGTGCCCCACGTGCAATGCAACTAATTAAAATTTTTATTACTAAACACATGAAACTTGCTGTTACAGTTTCAGAGGATGAGGAAGAAGAAGAACTGCCTCAACTCATAGTAAGCCAAGAAGTCAACGAGAAAATCTGGGACCGCGGTATAGAGAAACCCCCCCGCAAAATACGTGTCAGGGCAGCTAAAGATAAAGATGGTAACGTAACTGTCTATTTGGCTGAAACCCAATAATTTTTCGTTTTCTATAATATTATTTTACCGTATCTGCTTTTACTAATCTCTTCAACCTATACAAAGTAGAAGGTGTATTAAACTTAAAGTCCTCATTGAACCTTCGAAATATCTCAAAGTAAAAGGAAGCGATAAATTTGAACAATAATCCTGTCGATCCAAAATTTGAAACAGATAAAGAGAAACTTGAAAAACAGATTTATATACTCAAATTATTCGTTGCTGGGATGTCTCTAAACTCCATTAAAGCAATTGTGTGCGTTAAAGAAATTGTTGAAGAAAAATTGCCTGGCTGCTATGAACTTGAAGTAATCGACATTTTTCAACATCCTGAATTTACTAAGCAAGAACAAATAATTGCTACTCCAACACTCATAAAGCAGTATCCTTTACCTATTAGAAAAAAAATTGGTGAATTAACAAGTAAAGAACGTATAATTTCAGATCTTGATTTATTTCCTAAATAATTAAATCTAAAATGAAGGTTTCACAATGGACAAAGAAGACAACCAAACCTTAAAGAAACAGGTTAAAAATCTTAAAACCAGACTTCAAGAGTTGGAAGAAGTGATTGGCGCTATAAGAACTGGTGAAATTGATTCTTTGGTCGTAAGTACTATTGATGGTGATAAAGTTTTTACTCTAAAAAGTGCTGAGCAACCCTATCGTATCTTCATTGAAGAAATAAATCAAGGTGCAATTATGCTGTCTGAAACTGGTATAATTCTTTTCTGTAACAAGGCTTTCGCTAATATGGTTAAAGAGAAAACTGAAAGAATCATTGGAAAAAGAATACAAAATTACATTTCCAGCGTTGACATTGATGTATTCAATGAGCTGTTAGCTCCAAATAGACTGGAGAAAAATAAAACAGAAAATATTCTAACTCTTCAAGCGTATGATGGTTCCCACTTATCAATTCACATATCTGCAATCTTGAATCGTCAAGAAAATCTGAACACTATCTGTTTGATTGTTACTGACTTGACAATTCATAAGTGCCAAAGTTAACGGTATGTGAAATAATATAGTGGTATTTCAAGAAAGAACAAGAAAAAGTATGTTAAATTTTAAAAACTAATGTTTACCCGATTTTTTAAGGTTCCCTTAACTGCAATTTATATGTTCGAGCCCTAATGTCCATAATGCAAAGTTGCTAAAGGTTTAGCGTGAACGATTTTATAAGCTCTCTATAAAGCTGGTTTATTTAGATTAAATTAGGGAATGTTTTAGACATTCACCCATGCGCCTTTAGGCATTGATTCTGGTACAACGAAGTCTATTGTAAGTGGTGCTGTTTTTTCTAGTCTGATCTCAATAGTAATCTGTGATCGCACAAGTGCCGCATTGCCAGCGTCTAAGGATATGACGAGATAACCCTTTTCGCTTGAATCTAGAGCTTGGTCACCATTGCTATTTTGAATGTATAGTGTGCCTCTATCCTTTGTCGTATTAGTCATCATATCATTGAAACTCTCGCCGATTTTTGTCTCATTGACTCCATTGTATACGTTGCCCCATGCGTTAGTGCCTATTTTGAGTGTCACTACAGTTGTGTTTTCGTTCATTGAAACGTATTTAGTCCCAAAAGTCTTCAATGGGATAAGTATGCCTGTTACGTTTGCGCCGTCTGCTGCAGTTTTAACAAATGTGGTGCCATCAACTGATAGTGGTGTACTTGCTTGTTGTAGTCCTTGCTGAATCACCGTTTTACCTTGCTCTGTTGCGAAAAGACCTTGGTTAATAACCATGAAACTGAATACAGCTGCTATGATAACGAAGGCTATGAGAATGATTGCTGTTTCCAAACCAACTATGGCTCGCTTTTGTTTTGCGAAGTTAAGTAGGAATTTTTTCAAGTTCATTTTATTATCCTCTTAGTATTACGCTGTCTAAAGGCAGTTTTTATATTAATCCTTTATGAACTCTCAATATTTATTCTGATTCAGAATATGAATGAAATAAATGGATTGGTTAAAAAATTCGTATTGGGTTATAATGCCTCAAAAAAGCTCTGAGGCAGAGCCAAAGTGTTTTTAGCGATTTTTTGCCTATATTACTGAGACATAGCTGTTAGCTGGCATCGATGCAGGTATGCTAAACTGTATTGCAATGGTTGCGCTGTTCTCTATTCTTAGCTCAATGTTCACTTGAGCTCTAGCAATGGTTTCATCCCCGGAACCAAGCGCTATTAACAGGTATCCTTCTTCGCCTGAATTCAGTGCCTCGTCCCCGTTACTGTTAGCAACTGCAAAGACAACTCCAGTTGTTAGACCATTTGTGTATCCTGTGCTGTAAGTTTCGTTTACATAGATGTTGCATGCTGCTCCGCTTATTGTCTGTGTTGCTAATTGGAAGCCGATGAAGTCGTCGAATTCTTTGCCTGTTGGGTCGTATGCGTAGCTTGTGGCTTCATATCCTGATCCGTCATTTTGACCTAGATGCAGGGTTCCTAGATATGCGTTTGCCCAGGCCTTATCGCCGACTTTTAGTAATACGCTTGTTTGGTTTCTTCCCAGGTTTACATAGTTGGGTCCGAATGCTTTTACTGGAACTATGGCGTAGTTTACGTTTTCGCCTGTTGGTGATGTACGTACAAATATTGTTCCATCAACTATCAAAGGTGTACTTGCTTGCTGTAAGCCTTGTTGGATTACGGTTTTTCCTCGATCTGTTGCATACAAACCTTGGTTAATTACCATAAAACTAAAGGCTGCGGCAATAATCACGAAAGCAATTAGTATGATCGCGGTTTCTAACCCGACAATACCTCTTTTATCGTGGACTAACTTTTCAATTATGCGAATTCGCATAGAATTTCGGACCTTTTGGTTACATGAAGGACAACTTACCATTTGAAGAGTGGATCTTGTGTGCCACTCATATTCGCACTTTGGACATTTAATATTCGGTTTTTCTCTGTTCAAATTCTGCCACCACTTATGCTTCTACCACTTACACTACCACTTACACTTATTATTAGTAGTATGTATTAAGAATTAATATTTAATAAACCTTTTGGAAACAACCTTTTATGAGAATGAAAACATCAATAAAAACGAAAAAATCAATTGAAAAAAATAGAAAAATTACTAAAAAAATAAAAAATTCATAACCTAAGGACTTTCATTTAACTATATGTAGGAATTTCCAAGCTTGGCATTGCACCCAAGGCACCTTGTATCAAACTATATGATGCTATCCAAGCGACACCACTGATAATAAACAAAATTCCAAGATTAAGGAAAAAGGTACCCCAATACCCACCTGAAACTGCTTTAATCGTCAAGGCGTTAACTACAGCCATAACGAAAACCAAAATTACATTACCAATCTCAATTAATCCTACTGGCATGCTGTTAAAACCCATATACGATAAACCTGACAAACCTGAAGTATACTGCGACATAAAAACTGCGAGAACGTCCATAACAGTAAGCAAAACAACGGTTAAAGGCTGGGTTACCAGAACTACCATCTGGAAACTATTAGCTACCACATCCCTCATCCTTCTAAATTCAAGGAACTTAACAACACGATTTCCTAATGCATTACCAATCACAAGAGGATCAGCACCTCTGCCTAATGAATCAAGCAGTATTTTATTACTCATATGAACGTGGTATGATGCAGCTTCTTCAGAAAGTGTTTCTAAAGACTGTCTATGATTGATATCCAACTTTATTCTGGCTAAAGCTGAGGTTACAAGTTTACGTAAAGGTCCTAGTTCCATGTGAAGAATGAATGCGAAAGCAGTTTTCAAATCTGAAGTAGATGCTAAATTCTCACCTAGTGCTTTCAGGAAAGTTGGATAATTTTTATCAATCTGAGCTACTTGTCTTTCTAGCAGATAGCCAAATACGCCTGGAACAGTTACTCCTAAACCACTTATAATGAAAGCATAAGGTGCGCCAAACTGAATGTAGGTTAATGCAGCAAGAACCGCTGAAGCAGGTACTATGATAAAAAAGCTCAATTTCAAGAGTTTAAATATTTTAGGTGGGTATTTTCCAATATAAACTATTGTTTCTGTTGGTGCAGAGGACTTAAAAAGAAAATACATGAGTACAGTTGCTATAATTGAGATAACGTAGCCTAATGGTATTACAGCTTCATCAATCATGAAAACTGACATAATAACCAAGGTCATAATCAAGAAAACAGTAATGCTTTGGAAGGATGCAAAAACGCCGCCCAAGTTCTCTAAAGTTTTTATTGTTCTGGCGTAGTATCCTGAGTATTCTTCCATCATCATGTTGGTCTCGATTTCTAAGTATCCTTTAGGTTCTACGCTTGAAAATGTGTTTGTACAGCGTACAAGAATGTCTTTCAGGGGAGACTTAACGGTTTTGGCAATTTGTCCTGTTGCATTAGTAACTCCGTACCCAAAATCGTTTGCTAAGTTGCGTATTTTCTTGAAAACTTGACAGTAGACTCCGTATTCTCGGTTTTCGGCAATTGTTTTCACAAGGTCTGTTGGCGTAGTTTCTCCAAGCGATAGGCTGTACATATGAAATATGACTGTTGTTAGCGCTTGATCGATTCTTGATCTTACACTTTTTTTCTCCATATATTTTAGCATGCCAAAAATGCCTGCTCCGATACCTAAGCAGACTCCTGCTTCAACGAGTTTTATATTAAGCATGAAGTAGACTGAGAAAATCAACGAAGGTGCAAAGATTAGAATTAATTTTGTTGATTTACTCAAACCCAAGGAACTTCCATCTCTTTTATTCTTTTGTGTACTTCCCAAATGCCTAAAGTTCGAGCTGTTACCATGGTTTTAGAGACATCTGTATGTGATGGGAAGTTGTCAGCTAAATAGTTGAGTATGTCTGCTCTAGCTTGCATCTCTTCGTAAACTTCTCGTATTCTTTCTTTTCCCCATCCTCTAAATGCTAGTACACGGTTTTCTAAGTGGAAACTGGAGCCCATAAAACGAAACTTGTCTAGATCTTCATCATATGTGAAGGTGGGTAGATAGTTTAGTCTGCCTTCATCAGGTTCGTATCCAATTACTTCACTGATTGAAGTGCATCTACGGATGAATTTGCTTCCTCGCTCCATTCTTGCTTGGAAAATTACCAGGTTTAAGCCATCAATGTGGCTTTTTGGTACATCAATTGGATATGATGTGAGTCTTTGGAAAAGTTGCCCAAGGTTGCCTGCGTGCATTGTTGAAAGTACTGGGTGTCCTGTTTCGACTGCTTGGAAAGCTATTTTCCCTTCTTCGCCTCTTAATTCACCTACAATTATGTAGTCTGGTCTTTGTCTTAGGGCTGCTTTTAGAAGGTCAAACATTGTTACTTGTACACCGGTATGTAGTCTGGTGATTTCTCTGATCCAGTTTTTGTGGAAAACGTTGATTTCTGGTGTTTCTTCTATGCTGATTATTTTTGAATCTGAGCCGATAAAGCATGTTAGAGCGTTCAATGTTGTTGTCTTACCTGAGGCTGTTTCTCCACAGACTAAGGCAGTTATTCCTACTTCAAAAAGCATCCATAGATAAGCTGCTAATTCGGCTGTGAACGTGTGCCATTTGATTAATTGTGCAACCGATATGGGTTCTTTAGGGAACTTTCTTATAGTGAAGTTGCTGCCTCGAAGGCTTATGTCTTCTCCAAAAACTATGTTGAGTCTTGAGCCATCATCTAAATGGATGTCGATAATAGGGTGTGTGTAGCTCAGGACTTTTCCGTGTCTTTCAGCAATGTTTCTTAGAAGGTCATTAATGCTCTCTCGTGAAACATCTACGCTTGTTTCTAGATTACCGAAAGTTCTATGGTAAACAAAGACGCTGCCTGCCCCTGGTATGCTTATATCTTCAAGTCCGGGATCAGCTAGAAATCCGTCTAAAAAACCATGACCAATTTTCTCTCTTAAAAAGTGATATAAGAGCATGTCTTGGTCAGTTTCTTTTGGAAGTTTAATCATCTTATCTTTTATTGCCCGTCTAAAAAAAGAAGATAATATTTTGGCTTTTTGTTCACCGTATTCTTTTGCTTCTACTAGTCTTGCGACTGCTGCTTCAATTTCAGTTATTAATTTGCGGTCTGGTTTTGGTGGTTCAATTATATTATATTTGTTGGTTTCTTCACCCATTGTAATGTGAGCGTAAATTCCTAAACCTAATGGATATATTACGTTAACTTGATTGCTGAAACGTTCCTTTTCAGTATTGAGTGTATATAGCGGTGGTTCAGACATTTCTTTTATGTAAGCGGCTAAGTATGGGTGCTTTTCCTTAGCAATTTCTAGAGTTTCACAGACTGTTGTGTTGAAGAGCCCTAGATTTTCTTCTGGGATAAGCCGCGATTTGAACCATGAAGCTTTTTTTAGTTTAATTCCATTAAGGATTGAGCTTGACATAGTTCTACCCCCTATAATTTTACTCCGCTAAGCGGCATTACTCTGAGACCTATTTGAGGGTTGATGGCGAGAGTTATCGAACTTTTCCTTTCTCCGCTTACTCCCCAGAGCTTAACGGTTCTAAGCAGTTTGACGTCTATTCCTGCGATGCAAGCGTTTTTCATTACAAAGTAAGCGTCAGAGTTTGCTCTCAGCTTCATTATTGCTTCTCCGGAAAGAAATTCTGGGTGGATTGTTATGATTACTGTTTTTCCCTCAGCTACTATGTTTTTGATTCTGGTGATGAATGTTAAAAACTCGTAAAGAGGGGTGTCCATTGTTAATACGCTTAAGCTGTCTATGATGACAGCATCATAATTTTGTTTTTTAAGTTCAAGGAAGTTAGCTGTTACCATCAAAAAGAATGCGCTCATTGATTTACTCCATTTTCCGCCTCCAATGTGTAAAGGGTAAATTTTGAGGTGCCCATACAAGTAGTAACTGTAAGGATCAAGTCTGACGGATTCCATCATGGAGAGATATTCTTTTACCATGGCCTCGCTCGAAATTACATAGACTCTTGACTTATTTTTGAGCAATGCATGGGCTATTTGCTGAACAAATACAGTTTTTCCAGAGCCATGGTCTCCTTCAACCAAAATTAGACTTGGAGTTGGTATTCCTCCACCAAGGTCTCTGTCTAACTCTGGGATGCCTAAACGTACTACATTCATTATTCCATGGTTACCTCCCCTGATGCTGTTACGCCGTAGTGTGAAGCGAATACTATTGAGACAATATCTTGGGATTCAATTGATGGGGCTCCGCCTGGGATATTTAGTGAAATGGTTACTTGTTCTCCTGGGCTCATGTATTTGTGAGTTGTTGGATTGAGTGTGGCGTTTGTTGCTGTTACTTTTACTTCTGAAATTGTATATGATTCGATTGTGAAGGAGTTCCATTGTTCGTTGTCTCCGTATGATAAGATTATTGTGTTCCAGTTGTATCCATTGGAGTTTTGTAGGAAGATCGTTTTTGTTCCTATGTTTTTTATTGTTATATCACATGTTGTGGCGGCAATTGAATCAATTGTTAATTGCATTTGTGTATCGATCCTGTCTTTTTGATCATTTACATATTCATTTGCGGCAAAGGTAAGCTCTTGCATGTTTGTGAAGAAGGCTGAGGAGACTGTAGAAAAGATTGCTACAAATCCTATGAGAACTATAAATGATGCAATCCCAACTGAGAAACCCATCTTTTCACCTCAAAATGTTGGCGATGAAAAAAGGTAGCCACTTCCAATTCCTGTCGAGGGTACTATTTTTGCTTCTAAAACCGATCCTTCAACTGTGTCGGCTGGGTAAGCATATATGGTCACTGTTTCTCGTGGGTCCCATGTTCCGTCAGCATTAGCGTCAACTATCTTGAATTTTCCGCTTCCGCTTGTCGCTGTTTGGTCATAACTACAGAATTGTGCTTCCCCGTATGTGCCAACATAGACGTCTAAGTAGGTATAATCAGTGATGGGGAGTTTACCAGTATTTTTTGCGTATATAACAAAGTCTGATGTGCTTGTATTTGCTGTGGCATAAACTATGTCTATTTGCATGTCGATCGTGTTTTTGACATCGCTTATGCCTTGTTTAAACTCATTTTCAACAACATTTCCTGTATAAAATGCTGCAGCTGTGAAGGCGCTAGCTAGAACTACGGCTCCTATAACCATGATTATATGGGTTATAGTTACCGAGAAACCCATTAAGATGTGCCTCTGTTACTTTTAGGTTTGGTTAATTGTTGTTCAGTTATATCGATAAGTGCTTCCATATCTTCTGAGTCTAATGTAGTCTTTGATATAGCAGCTGCTTTGTATATGAACAAAAGCAGTTGTCCTTTACTAAAGCCGAGTTCGCGGATCTTTTCTGCTGTTACAGCTAAAGAGTAGATTAGCACATTGGTTTGTGAGGGTAAATAATCCATTAGTTCGCATGTGCAGGCGAGTTGTCGTATGTCTTCTGCGGTTAATCCTGTATCTAAAAGGTTCCAAATCCACTCTAAATAGGCTGATGATTTCGGTGTTTTTTTGGGAAGTGGTATCAACATTTTTTTAGGTTTTTCGATTGTAGTTTCCATTTGAGTGATGTTTTCAGTTTCTGGTATGGCTTCTTTTTCAATTTCATCGTCTTCTTGTTGTTTTCCCAGAATTAATGATTTGATTCCTGTAGGTAATTTTCCGCCATTAAGGTTTTCTATCTCTTTTTCGTTTGAGACCTCTCTTAGAAGATTGAACGGGTTTTCCATCTCGCTTACGGACGAGCGAATGTCTGCGATGGATTTTTTAAGATCACCCACTGCTGTTTTAACTTCGGTTGACAATTCATCAACGTCAGTTCTAAGTGCACCAATTGAGTTGTTTTCACTATTAGTACTTATAATTGGAATAGCTTTTTCCTTGTTGCTTGTTATTTGTTTTCCAGTATTCTCTGCTGTGTCGCTCCTGTTATTAGACAAGTAGTTATCTCCTGCATCTAGATGTTGCATTCTTTGTCTGAATCAGAATCATATCTAATTTATGAATTTAGAATCAATATCTATCCTCTTTGTTACGATAAATTAGCTTAAATCAGTCGATTTTCAATGTTTTGCCCTTGTTAAGGATGTTTCTTATCCACTAAGGTTTAAATGCGTGTCTGGAAAATAACTGTTGAAATAATAAAGCGGTAAATTAATTGCAGAGCTGAAATGTATATAAAGATACAAAGAATGCTTTGCGGATGGTTTGACGCTAAAAAAAGAGTTTAATTGAAGGAATATTCTTGACCGTTTATTTATCCAGTATCGTTGGAAGCCCAAGTATAGGGGTGTATTCGTTGGCAACGGAAAACATAGTTATGATTCCACCTATGGTTCCGAAGAAGAAAGCTCAAGAAGTTGCAGACTGGTTGAAGGTAAAGTTGGCCTACACATCAATCAGCGGTTCCGTTCTCGCTGGTGCTCTTGCATGTGCCAATTCTAATGGACTTTTGCTTCCTAATTCCGTAAGGGAAGAGGAACTAACTGCGATTAGAAATGTTTTTGATGGCAATATTACGATTATGGAGACAAAGAAAACTGCTTATGGTAATCTTGTTTTGGCGAATGATAAAGGAGCTGTTGCTGATCCTCGATTTAAAGAGAAGGAACTGAAACAAATCGCTGATACATTAGGTGTGGAGATAATGCAAACTGAAATAGCTGGTTTACCCTATGTTGGATCTTTAGCTGTAGCCACAAATAAAGGGGTATTAGCACATCCTATGCTTAAGGAAGAGGAGAAGAAAATCTTAGAAAAAATGTTCAAGGTTCCAGTAGATGTTGGCAGTATTAATTGTGGCATTCCTTATGTTGGTACAGGCTTAGTGGCGAATAGTCATGCTGCAGTGGCTGGTTCTATGACAACTGGACCCGAGATGTTTATAATTGGGAATGCACTGGATGTTGTGCAGGAAGTTGAATAAATGAAGGTTTTCAGAGTAAGCGGCCAAATATGCAAGCCTAACTTGAATACACCGTTCGCTAAGGAAGTAATGGCAAATAAGAGCGAACATGCTGTAGAGAAAGTTTACGCAGAGATAGGCAGCAAACACCGCGTTAAAAGATGTCACATTAAAATATCTGACACAGTTGAAGTTCCAGCTGACCAAATTGAAAATGCAATCCTAAAGAAAATAGTTCTAGGGGAGTAAGCTTTTTTGTCAGCCGCACAAAGCAACCAGGAAGAGGAACTTAGAAGATTAAGCGTTGAGATGCGCTTCTTGGAGCAGACTGCAGAGACACTTCAGCAACGTATCAGTATGATAAATGCTGCTTTGACTGACATGACGTATGCCAATGCAACACTTGATGGAATAGAGCAACAGAAAGAAAATGTTGAGATGCTGGTTCCAATCGGTGGCAGTTCATATGTTAAAGTAAAGCTTGCTGATCCAGATAAGGTGATTATCGGTTTAGGTGCAGGTGTTTCAGTAGAAAAGACTTTAGCTCAAGCAAAAGCGGATTTGAAAGAGCGTTCAGATGAGCTTGCGAAAACTATGAATTCTGCTCAGACACAGTTCACTCAAGTAGCTGAAAGAATTAATTCTGGTAGAGCAAGGCTAGAGACTTTGCTGGCTTCTGCAAGACAAGGGAAACCTTGAGTATATGTTTGATAAACTCAAGTCTGGCTTAAAGGGCTTAGTTTCTAAGGTGACAACAGCTGAGCTTAAAGCTGAAAATCTTAATCCTATTTTGTCAGATTTTAAGATGAGTTTAGCTGAAAATGATGTTGCTTTTCCAGTTGCGGATAAGATTTGTGATGAACTAGAAAAGCGTTTAACTGGTGTTCAAGTTAAGAGAATGGAAGATCGTACTAAGATTGTTGAGGATAATTTAAGGCAGGTTCTTTTGGAAGTTATGCAGACTAAGCAGCCTATTGATTTGTTACAGTTAATTGATGAGAAGCGTAAAAAGGCTGAGCCTTTTAGTATGATGTTTGTTGGGATAAATGGCACTGGGAAGACTACTACTATTGCTAAGGTTGCTCAGTTCTTGCGGGACAAAAAGTTTTCTGTTGTTCTTGCGGGTGCAGATACTTATCGTGCTGGTTCAATTGAACAGTTAGAGGAGCATGGAAGAAGATTAGGTATTCGTGTGATTAAGCATACTTATGGTGCTGATCCTGCCGCTGTTGCTTTTGATGCTATTAGTCATGCTAAGGCTCATGGAGTTAATGTTGTTTTGATTGATACTGCGGGTAGAATGCAGACTAATCAGAATCTTATGAATGAGTTGATTAAAGTGAAGCGTGTGGTTAAGCCTGATTTGACGGTTTTTACTGTTGATTCATTGATTGGTAATGATGCTGTTATGCAGGCGGAGGAGTTTAATGGTGCTGTTGGGATTGATGCTACTATCTTGACGAAGGTAGATGCTGATGTTAAGGGTGGGTCATCTTTGAGTGTAACTTTTGTTACTCAGAAGCCTATCTTGTTTATTGGTGTTGGGCAGTCGTATAAGGATCTTGAATTGTTTAATCCAGAGAAATTTGTCAACATGATACTTCGTTAAATTGTTGTTTTACTAGTTAGGGGGGTTGGAAGCTTGATTATTAGGCAAGAAAAACCTGCAGACTTTGTAGAGATTTATGATTTAGTGAAAGTTGCTTTTCAAACAGCTAAAGTGTCGAATGGTGATGAGCAGGATTTTGTTAATAGGCTTCGTGTTAGTGGCAATTATGTTCCTGCTCTTGCGTTTGTAGCAGAAGTAGCTGGTAGACTTGTTGGACATATAATGTTGACTAAAACCTATGTTGTGTCTGTTGGTTTAAAATTTGAAGCTCTTTTGTTGGCTCCTCTCTCTGTGGTTTTAGATTATCGTAATTGTGGGGTTGGCTCTAAGTTGGTTAAATATAGTTTTGAATCAGCCCGAAATTTGGGTTATAAAGTTGTTTTTGTTGTTGGTGATCCAGCATATTATGGCAGGTTTGGTTTTGTGTCATCGATACTTTTTGGAATTAAGCATGTTCCTGAGATTCCCAGCGACTTCGTTATGGTGAAAGAGTTGTTTGATGGTGCTTTAGCTGATGTTTCTGGAACTGTCACCTTATCTTAGCGGCGGTTATTTTAGGAATTATTGTTTTTAAATTTTGCAGAATATGTGAAATTTTTTTATAAAGTATGGCAACCATTGACTTTGATCTTTTCCAGTTTTCTGATTCTATGTTTTGGTAAGTGTTCGTTTTTTGT
>CAZXGX010000023.1:0-20993 GCA_964640475.1 uncultured Candidatus Bathyarchaeia archaeon | reverse complement strand
TTTCTGATTGCCCAAGCAAATCAACTCGAGTTCTATAAACAACCCATGGGTCTCCTTCTAGTAGCCACTTAATTGTTGTTTCATTCATTTAGGATGCCCCTACGCCAATTAGTAATTATTTTATTATAAAATTAACTGTCACGTTTTCTGTGCTACCGCATATATCAGTCCCATTTTTGCCTTTATTCCTACATTGCCAAATCCGTTTTTCTCCAAAACAGTCTTCAACTCATCTTTCCCCAATCCTGGTGGTTCCTTTAACCAAACACATCCTCAAAGAGGATCTGACTAAGCATGCTATCGGTTTTCTCAGTTTCAATCGCTAAAAGATCCAAGATACTGCGGAGCAAAAAGTGTAGGCAAATCAACGTCTTATTGATTTGATTACAAAATTTATATATTTATATATATATTGACAGCATGCAAGCAGGTGTTAATATGAGCCAAGATTGGAAAAAATGGTCAAAGAGCGATTTAGTCTTCGGAATTATTCTCCCAATAATTGCAGTTTTATTTATAGTATTGATTTCACAACTTTCTCGGCTTATCAGTGGAGGAGGTTTTGGAATTGTCACGGGAATTACGATGGAATTATTTGAACTTGTCATCATAGCCGCTGTTCCCTTGGCCCTTGGGTTACTATGGAATCAATGGGCGGGTGGCGCTTCGGGATTTTTAATGGGTACCTTCTATGCGCTTTATTGGCAAGATAGTTTCGGCAGATATACTGGTTCAGGACTTATTCTATTAGCCTACATTCTAAGTGCAATGTTGATTGGCTACATGGCTGGTGCTCTAAATAAACGATCAGGCAACTTCAAAAGAATACTCATTTCAGGCCTTATAGCGTCTACAATTGGCGGCATATTGCTATTTACTTTGCTACAAATGTCTCCGATGAATGTAGTTACAGGAGTCGACGGATTTGCATTGACTGTCTTGACTCGTCCTCTCGCCGCTTTGCTAACTGCCATTGTAGTTAAGGTTTTCTTTTGGTACGGCATGGGTGATAACAAACACCCAAATATTTCTTAAATTTTTAAATTTTTATTGGTGCCAGCATTCTCTCTAACTGGTTTTTTATTTCAGATCTTGCTTTTAATGGTGGGTAGTCTTGAGGTATTTTTTCCCACAGTAGAAGTCTAGTTGCAAAGACAAAGCAACTTGTTCTCTGTATTATTCCATCTGCCTCAACCGCGCATGGCATTCTCTCTATAATCTCTATTTTCTTGACAAATTCTTCAGGAAAGAATAAACCCATAAAGTCTTTATTACCCATTACCAGTCTCCTATTGGTAAGCGTTTCTTATCTACACTCATCTAATTAGGAACATGCCCTATTATTATTTAGGAAACCTCATTGGGTACTCTTCCTTGTAAGAAGAAAAGCTGCATAAATTGGAAAGATGGGTACTGTTCACTTAGCGACCCAGAAAAGGTCACTGATGCATGCCTTGACTTTGAAGATGCAGCAGATTTTCTCAGATTAAAGGCAGATGCAATAAAAGGGACACTTGGCTAATTACTAACGGGTCCTGCTTTTAGTTTATCAATTATCTTTCGGGTTGCCTCTTCCGATGGATGTTTAATGGCGTTGGCAGGACAAATATCTTCGCAACCTCTACAGAATACAACACATCGGTTCGGTTTTACGACAGTTCTTTTTTTACCATCCTTCTTTTCAAATTTGAAAGCTTTCATGTGACAGAAATCAACGCATTTACCGCAAGCTATGCATTTTTCGTAATCTATCTTGGGGTCCCAAGGTATTTTGTTACGGGGAATTCCCTCGAAGCTTTTTTCTGGCATTTATTTTCCTCTATTATTAAAATAATCCATAACAACTTTAAAATATTGTTATTAACTAATTAGAAAATCATGTCATCAAAAACGGAAAACCAAAACCGTTTCAAATCCACAGTTTTCCACGCACTCTCCGACCCCATCAGACTAGAAATTATCGATTATCTACATGATGGAGAAAAATGCGTTTGCGAAATTGTACCTCACCTAAATCTGATTCAACCACTAGTTTCCAGGCATCTTAAAATTTTAAAAGACGCAGGACTAGTGAAATGCCGCAAAGATGGCACCAAACGCATTTACTCAATCGTAAACAAAAAAATCTATAACGTTATAGACTCCCTATCTGTTGAATTATTAGAAGTTCTTATGAAAGAAGCCTTTCAAAACTTCACACATAATTAATAAAATTGATAAGTGAACTTTTATGGAAAAAAATAAAGAAGTCAAGAATAAAGTAAAGAAAGCTTACTCAAAAATAGCTGCCAACAGTAAATCTTGTTGCTGTCAATGTGGCTGTGGTAGTTTAAATGAACAAACAGTCAAGAAAATATCTAAAAGTATCGGGTACTCCGAGGAGGAACTAAACGCTGTTCCAGAGGCGAACCTTGGTTTAGGTTGTGGGAATCCAACGGCTTTTAGCAGAATCAAAGAAGGGGACACTGTTCTTGATCTCGGAAGTGGTGCGGGGTTTGACTGTTTCTTAGCTTCAAAAAAAGTTGGCAATACAGGGAAAGTCATCGGTTTAGATATGACAGAGAAAATGGTTGTAAAAGCAAGAGCCTTGGCTAAAAAAAATGGATACTTAAATGTTGAGTTTAAACTCGGTGACATTGAAGAAATGCCGATTGATGACAATTCAGTTGATGTCATAATTAGTAATTGTGTAATTAATCTAGCACCTGACAAATCCAAGGTCTTCAAGGAAGCTTACCGTGTGCTTAAGAAAGGGGGAAAAATGTACGTTTCTGACATTGTTTTACTTGGAGAACTAACTGAGGCACAAAGAAACGATGAGGCTTTACTTTCAGGTTGTGTTGCAGGTGCACTGCAGAAGGATGACTATATAGGGAAGATTCGGCAGGCAGGCTTTAAAGTGAAGATTGTTGGTGAAGATAAAGAAATAAGTAATACTCAATACAACGGGTTAGCACTTGAAAGCGTTAAGATTGAGGCGTTAAAGTAAGAAATTTGGTTTAGAGATTGTTTTTCATCTCTTCCTTAAACGTTTCCTCAAGCATCTTTTTATTAATGCCCAACTCTTCGGCTAATCTTTTAGTTTGTTTCACGTAAGTGCGAAACAGGCTTTGGAGAATTTCAGTTTTTTCTACGGCTGTGATTTCTTCCTCTTCTGCTAGTAATAGGGCAAACCAGCGTCCTAGGGTTGTTAATTGATAAGTTTTTATCCATGTGATTCTGCCGTCTTTTTCATTCTTCTCCATACTCTCGTTTAGTACACCCAGAGATGTTAGTGATTTGAGGTTTTCTATAACGGTTTTATTAGAGTAATTTAATTTGGCGACTAGGTCTTTTTGGTAGAGGCTTTTTGAGATTCCTTGTTTAAGGCTGAATCTTAGGATGTCTACTCCGCCTTTAGAGCCGAAGATGGCGGATAGGATTTTATCTTTTTTTTCAGCAGGAAGAAATACTACATAAGGATGTAACTTTTCAGCCATGAGATTCCCTCTTACGCTATATGCACAGCGTTTTTACATTTAAAAGTTGCCACTATACAATCAATAAACATAAAATTATCATTCAGTCAAAAACTTGGAATCCATTTTACCATTAAACTCTCGTTTCTCAGCGCGTAAAAAAAACAAAAAAGTTGAAAGAAGGATTGTTTATTCAAGAATTATTCTTGCGTCAACCGTGGCTGCGCCTTTAGCATACGCCATTACTGGGTTAAGGTCTAGCTCTTTAATTTCTGGGTAATCCATAACGAGCTTTGCTACTTTAACTAGTATCTGAGCAAGAGCATCAATATCTACTGCTGGTGTGTTGCGATAACCCTTCAACAAGGGGTATGCTTTAAGGCCCGTAATCATTTCTTTAGCTTCTTCTACTGTGATTGGAGCAACTTTGAAGTTAACGTCTTTTAGAACTTCAACAAAGATGCCGCCTAAACCGAACATGACTGTCTGACCAAATTGTGGGTCTTTTATTGCCCCAACTATAACTTCAGTTCCAGCTGGAGCCATTTCCTGAATCAAGACGCCAACAATGTTTGCTTTCGCATTATACTTTTTACCGTTTGCAATAATTGTTTTGAAAGCTTCAGAGACGTCTGTGGCGTTTTTTAGGTTAACTTTAACTCCGCCTGCATCCGATTTGTGGATGATTTCGGGTGAAACAATTTTTGCAACAATCGGGTAGCCGATTTCTTCAGCTATTTTTGCGGCTTCTTTCTCGTTTGTTGCTAATTGGAACTTTGGAACGGATATGTCATACTCCATGCAGATAGTTTTAGCTTCAGATTCCAGCAGCGCTTTACGGTTTTCCTTGCGTGCTTGAGCTATTATTTTATCAGTCTTATTCACGTTGTCGTCTCCATTAGTTTTTTTACACATGACATGCAGAAAGCCTTTTTAACAGTTTTGTTTCCCAACTGCATTTAACTCATGGCTAAAAGTGCAAAAACTTTAGCGTCCGCAACCAAGTTAGTAATGTTTGAGTATTCATTAGGTTGATGAGCCAACTCGTCAATTGAGCTCCAAACGGCTGCAGGAATACCCATCTTTCTGAAGAATGCTGCACATGAACCTCCGCCAACGCCGCCGACACTGGCATCAATTCCCTTAACTTCTTTAATAGCTGATTTAAGTAGCAGAACGATTTCAGAATTAGCCATATCCAACTGTGGCGCTGATTGCTTCTGAATAATTTCCAGTTTGATCTTTGCGCCAGTTTTCTCTTTATAATAGCTAAGCAAGCTATTGATGTCGCATAGTACTTCGTCAAGATTGTAGCTTGGGTGAATACGACAATCAAAATATACTATGTCTTCACCTGGAATTACATTTACTGCATCAACATTTTGTTCTTTTTTGGTTGGTTCAAAAGTGCTTTCAGCCACATCGAACTGATAATCCTTAAAGGAGTATTTCTCATGTAGCATTTTATCCAAAGCTAAGGAGACTTCCATGCCAACGCGATGTGCGTTTAAGCCTTTGTTAGGAAGGCTCCCGTGAGATTGTTTCCCGATTGTTCGAATTTTAAACCATAAAATGCTTTTTTCAGCTACTTCAATAAAGCTGCCGTTAGCATTTCCTGAATCTGGTACAATGACAAGGTCGTTTGTTTTAAAAATTCCTTTATCCATTAAAAACTCAATTCCTAATTTACTGCCAGCTTCTTCATCGGCAACAAACACCAGACCTACAGTATATTTTGGTTTTATACCTAAACGTCTAAGTGCTTTCATTGCAAAAATAGACGCCACCATTGATTGTCCGTTATCTTCGCTGCCTCTGCCGTAAACGCGGTTACTTGAAAGGGTAGGTTTAAACGGTTTAGTCGAGGTCCATGCTGCATCTTCTCCAGGTGGTACTACGTCTAAATGTGTAAGTATCCAAAGTTTTTTTGTGTCGGATTCACCATTGAGGTATGCAGTGATGTTTGGTCTTTTGCCAGCTGATACACGCTGATCAGGAGCGTCATAACGTTCTATTTTATCAAAACCTATTCCCTTTAAAATCTGAATTAAACGTTGAGCCTTCAATTCTTCACCATCTCCACCATTTTCAGGCCCAACAGCTGGAACACTAATCAACGACATTAATGCCTCTTCCATTTCATGCCTTAAACTGTCTAATTCGTGGAAAACCTCGGCTTTATCCATAATAGTTGCCTTCAGAAACAATTGAAATAAAAGCAAAGCTTTAACGCTTTTCTATAACAAAAACAAGAAAAA
The DNA here is from genome assembly GCA_964640475.1 of uncultured Candidatus Bathyarchaeia archaeon. GTDB lineage: Archaea > Thermoproteota > Bathyarchaeia > Bathyarchaeales > Bathycorpusculaceae > Bathycorpusculum. The sequence goes on along the minus strand of CAZXGX010000023.1, from coordinate 15,277 downwards.
GATAAGCGTTTTTTAGGCTTGTTCTTGAAGTGCTCGTAGACGTTTTACGATGTTTGGGTGCGTTGAAAAGATTTCAAGTAATTTATCCCCACCTGAAGGTTCTTTTGATAAGGCTTCTTGTAGTAGTTGTTTCTTATCTGCAAAACGGTTTGCTTTTAATTGTTCTACATCTATTGCCGCGCGATCTGGATCAGAGATGAATAATGCTTTGTATGCAGTGTTACTTTTCTGTGGTTCGTTGCTGCGTCTCTGCTGATTTTGGTATTTGCTTTCGTTAACAATAGTTATCAATCCAGTGGAGAGTTTTTCTGCGCCATTGTCAACTATAGAAACACTGTGTCTGTCAGCATAATACTCTCTTAGGCGGCTTAGGTATAAGGTAAACAGGTTTAGTATCCATGAAAATGCCATGAAGAATATACCAATAAGTGCGCTACTGCCTTCATTGCTGCGTTCTCTGCTTCCTCCAAACATACCTGATAACATCATAGCGTATCCAATATAGTAGAACAAGGCTGGCAGAAATGATACAGCCATCATAACTTGTACATCACGGTGCTTAAGGTGACCAAGTTCATGTCCAATAACTGCTTCAACTTCACCTGTATCAAGCGATTTCAGCAAGCCTTCAGTAACAGCTACACGGTTACCAGTTAATGGTGAACCATAAGCAAAAGCATTAGGTAAAGAAATCTGTGAGAGCATAAGTTTAGGTTTGGATATTTTACTTTTGAAACTTAACTCTTCAACTAACTGATGCAGTTCTTGATTCTCATTAGTAGGCATTTCTTTTACTCGATAGATTGCACCAACAAGGTATGGGGAAAGCAACCATTGACCAATATTCAAAATCACGACAAGTACACCTATGGTTATTATGCTCAACCCGAATCCTGCAAAGGTGAGGACTACCGTAAAAATCAAGGTTGTTAAACCAAAGATTAAGGCTAAGGTTCCAACCATTGACAAACGAAGTTTCCAAGTATTCATGATACTCACGTTCCTCATGCAATTCCAAAACAAGCTTAATATCTTTTATGCGGTAAACAAATCATATTGCCACAAAACAGGTTGCATCAAAAATAGGTTTTCTACTTTTTTGCTTCAGATAAAAAAATAAGCCTGTTTGAATTAGCGTTAAAGTTCTGCTTTTCATAATTGCCATATATTTGTATAGCTAAAAAATTAGCTTCAACCAGTAATTCTTGTGTGCGATTACGGGTATAAAGGCGTGAAACATGATTAAATATTAAATTTTGTTCATTAGATTTGTCGTTTACTACCCATAAATCGCGAAGTAAGCCCTCATTTTTGCTTACCGTTCGCTTTTGAAGCAAGAAAAAACTGGGATACTTCCTCCAGCGGTACAACCAAAAAAGTATCCTTCTTGATAAGCCGTTATTGAATCTTAGAAAAACTGGAAGAAACCACCATCTAAGGTTTTTACTTCTTTCATATTTCTGTGATAATTGTTCACAGTTGAAAACATCCAGAACAAACAAGCCACCGATACCTAATATTCTGTTCAACTCCTTTAGACTCTGAAGATCAGATTCTTCAGTAGGCAAATAACCAAAACTATTATCCATACTAACTGCAGTCCCAAAAACTTCATCCGCAAAAGGTAAGTATCGCATATCAGCTTGGACCAGTTGCACATTTACTTGGCGTTGTTTAGCGATTTTAAGAAGCTTTAGTGAAGCATCCAAACCAACTACGTTATAACCATTGTTAACTAGTGGGATGGTGTGTCTTCCAGTTCCACAAGCAAGATCCAGAAACCAGCCATCTTTTTTAAGAGTACTTTTTAAAAATTGAATTTGGCGTTCCGTCGCATTTTCATCTGCTATTTCAGCCCAATAAACACCCATCTTATCAAATACATTTAACTCTGTGTATCTTTCTCTTTTCAACGGGCAATTTTCACCTCAATAGATCAGTATATAATTATTTTATGGTGTTTAGTGAATTTACTGTTAAGTGATGTTTACTTTGAGAGGGCTTAAATAATCAAGCTTTCTACTTTAACCCTCTGGACGGTTCACGAATTGACAGAAAAGCAGGACTGGCAACATGTTTACATGATTTTAAAGCTTGCTGAGATGGGAGCTTACAAAAGAATAGCTAAAATCTCAACCGAATACTTAGCTGAGAAACTTGGTATCTCACAGCAGACTGCCTCACGTTACCTTATTGAACTTGAAAGAAAAGGTTGGATACAAAGAAACATAACCCCTGATGGTAGTTTGATAAAGATTGATGAACAAGGAGTTCGGGAACTGCTTAAGCTTTACTCCAGCCTAAAAATGGTTATTGAAACTGCCTATCCCCCATCAGTGACATTGGAAGGTACTGTTTTTACTGGTCTTGGCGAAGGCGCATACTACATTACCAAAGATGTCTATCGTAGACAGTTCACTGAAAAGCTTGGTTTTGAACCGTATCCTGGCACATTGAATCTAAAGTTGAACAGTGATTATGATGTTAAAACGCGAATGGAACTTGATGCTTATCCAGCTATTGAGATTGAGGGTTTTAAGAATGAAGACCGAACTTTTGGTTTAGTAAGGTGTTACCCGGCGATAATTGATAACAAAATTAAGGGTGCCCTAATTACTGCGATGCGTAGCCATTATGATGTTTCAGTGCTGGAAATCATTGCACCTGTTTGTCTGCGAAAACAATTGAATTTGAAAGATGGTGTTAAAGTGAAAATTGAAGTTTTCACTTCTCCTTCTAAATCGGCGAATAAGAGTACCTAACAGTGTATTGAGTGGTTGGCTTTCTTCTACCCGCCAAAATGTACCCGATGATTAAGCCAACTAGCAATCCGCCTAGGTGTGCAAAATTATTTACTCCTTGGCCTGAACTGATAAACAGTAAAAAGAACGCGTACACTAAGGCTCCAAGAATTGACTGTCGTACTGAACGTCTAGTGTAAATTATGCATGCTCCGAAGATTCCAAAGATTGCTCCTGAGGCGCCTACTGATATTAAGTTTGGGATAGCCAAAGAAAGTAGGCTTCCGGTTAAACCGCCAAGTAGATAGATTCCAAGATACTCTGGGAGGGAAAAGAATTCTTCTGCTCTTAATCCGAAAATAAGCAGGAAAAGCATGTTACCCACTATATGCGAAATGTTGGCGTGAATAAAAATTGCTGAGAGAAGCTGATAGTAGAACATTGAACCGTAATTGAAGATTAGATAGTTGACTTGTCCGTACTCGAGAACCATGCTGTCACTTGTTGTAAGGAAGTCTCCGCCAACAATTGATGTGTAAATGTAAACGGCTATGTTGATGGCGATTAGGATGTAGGTGATTTTGTACTTCTGTGAACTTCTTTCCATGGCGAGGCTCATCTTGCGAACTTTTCAATTATCTTTTGTCTAATCTTGGAGGAACTATCTAAATCATCCTCTTCAAATTTGCCGATTTTAATAATCTTCACGTTCAATTTGTTCTTATCTATATACTCTGTGACGTTTTTTATCATTTCCTGCTGATCATAGCCTAAAGCAATAATGTCTGGTCTGATTTTTGCGATAACTTCACCAATGTCAAGGTTTTCAAAACCTAAAACGGCGTTATCAACCACTTTTAAAGACTCAACTAAGGCGCGGCGTTGGTCCTCAGGCATTATGGGTTTTCTGCCTTTCATTTGTTCAACAGTGCTGTCTCTGGCAATAACAACAATGAGTTCGACATTTTCTCCACCTGTCCGTTTTGCTTCTTCTAAGAACTTTACGTGACCAAGATGCAGTAAGTCAAATACGCCTGAGGCTATGACTACGGTTTTTTTTCCTGATTTCTGGATGGCCATTCAAACGTCACTGCCCCTAACAGTTTCAAAGCGTCAAGTAATCCCTCACAGTACGCTATTGAAGTTAGGCTGGTTTCAAGCTTACCGTTTGCCTTATAATACTTTGCGTCTTCCAAGTAGTCCCTAACATAATTTAAGAGATCACTGACTTTCTCATCGGTTATACTTATGGATGTTTTGTTTCTTTGTAGGGTTTCGAGTACAAATTCCGCTGAAGTAATATATTTAGTAGTTAACGTTTCCAAACTCATTTAGACAGCCTCTTAAGTTCTATCGGAGCACTTGCAAACGCAATTAGTGCATCAGCTTCCATGAAATGTAAATCGCCTGGAAAAATCAGAGTATACGGTGGTTCACCGAAATCGAAATCAACTAATTCTTTAACGAAACCTGCTTTAACCTTGGGATCGTTGCTTCCTGCTCTTGCAATTCCAACAGCTATTGTGTTTGCTGTTATTATTTTGCTTTGTTTTTTCTCCTCAACCGTTAACAATGATTTGATAGCTTGATTAATAGATAGGTAACGGTTTTCGGGTTCCTTTAGGTCAAGCAGACAAAGCGTGTGCAATCCTAGCTTCTTGTTCTGAGCTATAGTGTTATAGGGTGTTTCAGAAAAGTTTTCTTGGAAAGGCACAGTTACGGTTTTACCGAACTTGTAATTATGTAAACCTGAAAGACTAACGATTGCAGACATAATTGAAATGCCGTGTATAACTCGTGTTTTTATGTTCTGTTTTTCTGCATCAATGCGTAGCGTGACATGGGTTGTTGCAATGAATGGATCGCCTGGAACCAGAAAAATTGCTTTGCCCTTTTTTGCTGCATCAAGGATGAGTTTGCCGTTTTCTTCCTCAAGAATTTGACGTGTTACTACTTGGACTTTTTTGCCAATTAAAGCTTCAAAGCGTTCCATGCTGAAATCTGGCATACGGCTTGTGTAGGTTTCCATAAAAACGCTGTCAGCTGATTTGGTTTCCTCTATACCTTTAAGTGTGATTCCTTTTTCATCATTCAATCCTAAGCCTACAAAGACAAGTTCCTTCAAATATGCGCCCTCATATGGATTATCTGGGTTTAGACTTAAACGTTATTTCTCTTTAATTTCTCCTTTCTCTACTAAATGTTTGTAGATTTGGCGGCATGAATCAATTGAGGCTCCATAACGTTGGCAGAAAACTGCGAGAACTTCTTCCACGGGTTCGTTTGGCTTTTTATCTTGAATCATCATTTTCAGTTGCTCGTAGTCATGCTTATCAATTTTTTCGCCCATATGTACCAAATATCCTAATGTTTTGTTATTATATCACTCTTTTGACTTTCTTCAACGCGAAAAGATTCACTCTTAAGTTAATTTTTAGATTGAAGTATCAGCTAAACATTTATATCATTTACGTTGGACTTGAAAACTAAGCAGTTAGGAAGTCTGAAATAAACAGGTCGAATTGGATTTAGAGGAAAAAGTTTGGTAGGGATGGATTAATGCGTTGTATTCTAATCGTTGGGGATGGCATGGCTGATAGACCACTTTCTGAGCTTGACTTTATAACGCCCTTAGAGGCTGCCAAACCTGCATATATGGATCGTTTAGCACTTGAAGGCTCGTTAGGACTCCTTGATCCGATCGCTCCTGGCATTGCTCCCGGCAGTGATGCAGCAAATTTAGCGCTTTTAGGTTATGATCCTTGGGTGGTTTGTGGTGGTAGAGGTCCCTTTGAGGCTGCAGGAGTAGGGCTTTCGTTTAAGAAGGGCGATTTGGCATTCAGATGTAATTTTGGTACTGTAAATGAAAATCTGTGTCTTATGGATGAGCGCGCTGGACGCATTGGTGATGAAGCAGAAGCTCTTGGAAAAGTTATCGAGCAACTTAAATTAAAAGTCAATTCGGATGTTGACGTTCAATTCAAGCAAGCCATGGGCTTCAAAGGTGCTATGGTTCTTCGAGGTGAAAAGCTTTCGCCAAAAGTCACGCTACCTTTACCCAATTCAGGAAGTCGCGTTGGCTCAATTAGACCTTTGGATAATTCATACGAAGCCAAACATACTGCTGATGCGCTTAATGAATTCATAAAATTAACTCATTCTACCTTGCAGACACATCCAATTAATGTGCGACTTAAAGCTGAAGGCAAATTACCTGCAAATGTTGTTCTTCCTTGGAGTGGTAGTAAAATTCCTTCAATTGCGTCGTTTGAGAGTAAGTATGGCTTGAAGGGTGCATGTGTGGCTGCTGCTAGTTTAATCAAAGGTATGGGCAAGCTTAGTGGTCTGAATGTTATTGATGTTGCTGGTGCCACAGGAGATTTGGATACAGATACAATTGCGAAAGCTGATGCTGCAATTGAGGCTTTAAAAAGCTGTGATTTTGTGTTTATTCATGTTGAAGCTCCCGATGAGGCTAGTCATGACGGAAACGTGGTTGGTAAGATTTCTATAATTCAAAAAATGGATGCTATGATTGGAAGTCTTCTTGAAAGAATAGATTTGAGTGAGACCTGTGTTGTTTTAGCTCCTGATCATGCAACTTCCTGTAAGAGCCGGGCGCATACTGGCGATGCAGTGCCCGTTTGTTTTGCAGGTGGTGAAGTCGTTAAAGATGATGTTTCCAGTTATAGTGAGCGTTGTGCCTATAAGGGTGGATTGAACCGTATCTGCGGCAAAGACATAATGCCCTTAGTGTTAAACTATATGGGCATTCCAGAGAAAATCAGCGGATGAACATTCATGAAGCCAATATCTAGCATAGTTAAAGATAATATAAAAAACCTAAAGCCCTGCGTTCACGGTGGAGAAGTTTTAGATGCCGCATTTAAGAGCGGGTATAAGCGTGAGGAAATTTTAGATTTTAGTTCAAGTGTGAATCCTCTTGGCACTTCAAAGAAAGCTTTGGAAGCGGTTAAGGCGGGCTTTGCACAAATTGCAGCTTATCCTGACTCAAACTCAAATGAGTTACGAGAGGTTATCGCTAAACATTACGGCATTGACAAAAGTAATATCATCATGGGCAACGGTTCAACCGAGCTCATGTACCTGTTCACTGAAGCCTTCTTAAAAAAAGGTGAATTCGCCGTTATGCCCGCGCCAACTTTTGGTGAATACGAAAGTGCAGTAAGAAAAACGGGTGAAGAAGTCAAATTCATCAAACTGAATGGCAGCTTCCAAGTTGATGCAGATACCTTCATCAAAGGTATGGCTGGAGCAAAAATTGTTTTCTTATGTAATCCAAACAATCCTACCAGTCTATTAATTCCAACTAATCAGTTAACTCAAATTCTTGATGCTGCTTTAGCTCAAGATATTCTTGTCTTTTTAGATGAGGACTTTTTAGAATTTGTTGAGAACGAGCAAGAGTTTTCAATGATTAGCAAAATTGGTAAGTATCCAAATCTGTTCATTTTACGCTCTTTCACTAAGCTTTTCGGTCTAACAGGTTTGCGTGTTGGCTATGGAATTGCTAGCAAAGAAATTATAGGTGTGTTATTATGTGCAAAGATTCCTTGGAACCTTAATTGCCTTGGACAGTCAGCTGCAGTTGTTGCCCTAAATGATGAAGAACACCTGCAAAGAACCTATAAGCTTGTCCGCGAAGAAAAAGCGTACCTGCAAGAAGGCTTAAGTAAAATTAAAAGTTTTAAAGTTTATCCAGCAGACGCCAATTTCTTTTTCATAGACATTAGGCAAACTGGGTTAACAGCAACTCAGTTAACCCAAAGATTACTTTCTCATGGCATCCTGATTCGTGACTGTACTTCCTTTAAAGGACTCGACCAGTTCTACATTCGTATAGCGGTTAAGCAACACTACGAAAATGAGCGGTTAATCACAGCTTTAAGTAAAGTAATTTAAAGAACATTGCTGAATGAGTAAAGCAATAGCGTATGTTTCAGCTTGACTTTAGCCTATTTACAGACGCCATACTCATCTTCTTCTTAGCTTTCCTTATCGATATTGTCTTGGGTGAATATCCTGATAGAATTCATCCCACTGTAGGTATAGGCAAAATCATCAGCTACCTAAGGCCAAAGCTAAAGAACAAAAGCCCAAGGGTTGAGAAAGTAAACGGCATCTTGCTGCTAATCACAATTGCTGTGCTTGCATCTTTGCCAGTTTTCCTTGGTCTATGGGCAGTTAGAACATGGTTCGGTTCAATACCATACATCATACTTGGTGCAATCCTGTTCAAGTCCACTTTCGCGATAAGATGCATGAGAAAATACACGGTTCCTATAGCTAAATCTCTAAAAGAAGGCAGTTTGGATGGGGCACGTAAATTCTTACCCTATATCGTTCGTAGAGACCCAAACACTCTAAATGAACGTCAAATTATTTCCGCTGCCGTTGAATCAATAGCTGAAAGTACAACAGATGGCATTACAGCACCCTTCTTCTTCTTTGCAATTCTAGGTGTTCCAGGCGCTTTTATTTATCGTGTGATTAACACTTTGGATTCAATGGTCGGTTACAAAAACGAGGAGCTTAGAAATATCGGTTGGTTTAGTGCTAAAATGGATACTTTTGTAAATTATATTCCCTCTCGGTTAACGGCAATTTTAATGGTTGCTGCATCAGGGATTTTGGGTGAGAACTCAAAGGAATCATTGCGAATCCTAAAACGTGACAAAAATAAAACAGCAAGTCCGAATGCTGGATGGACTATTTCTGCTATGGCTGGTGCTTTGAATACTCAGTTATCAAAACCTGGTTATTACGCGCTAGGTGATGAGCATGAAATTGATCCTGAAGATATCTTCAAAGCATTACGTGTTATGGAGTTGACAGCTGTCTTATTTGGGTTGGTTGTGGTTATGCCGATTTTGGTTCTGAGAGTTTATAGTTTTGGTACATATTGGTTGCCCTGAAATGTACCTAAAACAGAAAATTGCTTTATATTATTCAACCTGTTGTTAACCTAAGTAAACTTAAGAATTTATAAGTCTAAGTTGGATATTGAATGGTAATTCAATTACAAATGAAAGGATAAGGATCGGGGAAAATTGAAAGGTAAAATAATCATAATCGTAGCTGTTATAGCAGTAATTCTCTCAGCAACAGTCATTTACGGATTTTATTATGCTCAGACAAACAATCCACAAGGACCAGGTCTTATTGCGGTCATAGATTCTCAAGGATATCAAACAACATTAGACGCGGTTCCCCAAAAAATAGTTTCATTAGCACCAAGTGTTACACCTATACTTTATGAAATCGGTGTTGGGGACAAAGTCGTTGGTGTAACCTCATATGATGATGCACCGTATGATTTTACTGCATGGTTTGCAGCTGGTAACATGACTTGTGTTGGTGGATATTCAACACCAAATCTAGAAGCAATTGCTTCATTAGATCCTGACTTAATTTTTTCAACCAACATAAATGACCCATATATCCCAAATTTACGTAATCTCGGACACAAAGTAGTTGTGGTTGGTCCAACTAGTATCGAAGGTGTTTACCAAACAATAGAATTAATTGGAAAAGCAACAGGTGAAGAAAGTAATGCTGCTAATCTTGTTGAAACTTTAAGCGATAAAATTGACGGCATAGCACAAAAAATAATTGACGCCCATATCGATAAAAAGCTAACTGTTTACTATGAAGTATGGTGTGACTCGTCTGGTTTGATGAGTGCAGGGGCTGGTTCATGGATAAATGACGTCATTTCTAAGGCAGGTGGAATCAACATATTTGGTAATGAATCTCAAGAATACCCCAATTCTAGCTCAGAAGTTATTATTCAAATGAATCCAGATGTTATGCTGTTTCCAACAAACATGGGTGGGGACCCTTCGTATGGCACAATTGAAGAAGTAAAAGCTAGAGGTGGATGGAGCGTTATTAACGCAGTAAAAAACAATCGCATATACGTCTTAGATGAAGACATCCTTAATGAACCCGGAATTAAAATAGCAGATCAGGTTGAAGTAATCGCCAACTGTTTATACCCAGAGGTTTTTAATTCTTCCTCTTAATCGTTTATAAAGTGAAACAATAGTGACCACCAAAATCGAAACGGCATATTCAAAGCGTTCGAAGAAATGGAAAATCCTTTTTCTAGCTCTTATCTTAGCATTAATTTTAACGGTTATTGTTTCATTGAATATTGGGTATGCTCCAAAACCCTTTTCTGAAATCCTATCTGTTTTAGCAAATCAGTTTCCTGGTCTAAACACTCTTGTAAATCCTAGTTCATTTCCTGAATTTGAAAAAACACAAGCCATTATAATTGATGTTCGTCTTCCAAGAATTCTATCTGCTGTTATAATTGGTGCTGCCTTGGCTTGTTCAGGTGTGCTTTTTCAGGGAGTTTTTAAAAATCCGATGGCTGACCCTTATGTTTTAGGTGTTTCAGCTGGAGCTTCTTTAGGTGCTGGTATTGGAATACTATATGGTGCAGGTTTGAGTTTTTTGGGTTTCCCTATCGTTCCTACTGCTGCTTTTATTTCAGCATTAGCTACAGTTTTTCTTGTTTATAACATTTCAAAAATTGGTTCTAGGGTTCCAGAAATGACATTGTTACTATCAGGTGTAGCCGTAACAATTTTCTTATCTGCAATCTTTCAGATTATGCAAATTATAGCACCTAACACTAAACTTCACTCACTTGTGTATTGGCTTATTGGTGGTATCACAAATATAGGTTGGATTGATTGGTGGTCAATACTTCCGTTTGTTTTAGTAGGTATTATTTTATCATATTTCTTTGCTCGTGATCTAAACATGATTGCTTTAGGGGAAGATACTGCACAACATTTAGGTGTCAACACGGAAAAAAGTAAAAAGATATTGTTGACTTTGGGGTCCATGATGACTGCGGCTGCAGTATCTATAAGTGGATTGATTGGCTTTGTGGGATTGATGATTCCGCATATCACTAGACTAATAATTGGGCCTGATCATAGAATACTTCTACCTGCATCTGCAATTGTGGGTGCCATTTTCCTAGTTGTCTGCGATGCTATAGCTAGAGTTATTACAGGAGCCGCAGAGTTACCTGTGGGTGCAATAACAGCTCTTGCAGGTGGTCCATTCTTTATTTTCTTGCTCAGGAGGAAAAAGTTGAGCTATAGAATGTAGAGTGAAAGTATGGTTACATTAAACGTGAATGGTGTAGAATGCCGTTACGGCTCTGCTAAAATATTATCTGAAGTTAATTTTGAAGTTAAACCTGGTGATTTTTTAGGAATTCTTGGTCCTAATGGTTCAGGAAAAACTACACTTCTTAAAAGTATCAGTAGAGTGCTTAAACCTCACGGTGGATCTATTTTAATCGATAAGAAGGATATTTATTCTCTAAAGCCTATAGAAGTCGCTCAGAAGATGGCTGTGGTTCCTCAAGACAGCAGTGTTGGCTTTGACTTTTCTGTGTTAGACGTTGTTTTGATGGGGCGCAATCCGCATTTGGGGCGTTTTCAGATGGAAACCTCAAAAGATGTAGATATTGCCAGAAAAGCTATGGAATTAACAAACACCTGGTCACTAGCTAAAAGATCCATTCATGAACTCAGTGGTGGCGAGAGGCAACGTGTAATTATTGCACGCGCTCTAGCACAGGAACCTAAAATTTTGCTTTTAGATGAGCCTATGACTCATTTGGATATTATTAATCAGCTTGAAATTATGGATCTTGTCAAAAGCTTGTGTGTTAAGAGTGGTTTAATGGTTTTAGCGGTTATCCATGATCTTAACATGGCGGCACGTTATTGTAATATTGCTATTATGCTTAAAGCTGGCAAAGTTTTTGCTGTTGGTCAAGTTGAAAAGGTTCTAACAAGTGATAATATTCGAAGCGTTTTTACTGTTGACGCGATTGTAAAGAAGAATTTGGTTACTGACTCGCTTTATGTTATTCCATTGTCTCCTAAGAAGCCTTCATTTGTTAAAAGGGAATGTACTGTTCACGTGATTTGTGGTGCCGGAACAGGTACGCTAATCATTAAGGCTCTCTTTGATGAAGGCTACCTTGTCACAGCAGGAGTGTTGAATTTGGAGGATTCTGATTATGACACTTGTGAGCTCCTAAAAATTCCCGCTGTTATTGAAGCACCGTTTTCGCCGATAACTGATAGAACTAACGCGTTAAATCTTGAGATGATTGAGAATGCAAGTTTGGTAATTTTAACCGCGCCTCCCTTTGGTACGGGGAATCTTAGAAATATAGAGGCTGCTATCGAAGCACTCAAGCATGGTATTCCGACATATGTTGTTGATGAAATTCCCATTGAAAGTCGTGATTTCACAGGTGGAAAAGCAACTCAGCTTATGTTGGAGTTAAAGAAGGCTGGTGCCGTTTTCGTTAAGCACCCGTTTGATCTTCCTCCACTGCATCACCTTTCGAACAATAAAGCATATGTAAATGAAGAAGACGATTCTGAGGGGTCAAGTAAGATTACCGACTGAGAATGATTTCCATTTAACTCTGAAAAAGCCAGCGTTAAATGTTGATGAGAGGAAAAATAATGACAAACGCTGTATCAATATTTAAAGAAAGAAAGTTAAGCCTAAACTTAGGAGAGGTAGATGTAAAAATCATTTACCACCGATATGACGGTATTGAGCTTAACACTACACTTGTCTCTTTTAATGAAAAACGTAACGTATTATCAACATTAGATGGGTTTAGACGGGTCAGCAATGTCGCGAATGTGTTTATCCCAGATTCTTTAACAGGCAAAGTAATGACTATTAAGGAATATGAACAGTTCATAAAACGTTTGCCTGCAACTATAGGCTTACAGAATGACGACGTTACTTTCTTGAGCACTGGAGTTGATATGGATAAAGTAGCATTCTGTGAAAAATCATATGAAACTTTCCATGTTTGCTGTATCGCAACTGGTGGAGCATTGAACAATGCGTTACGAACAGGTGTTGATGAAGGCAAATGGATTGAAAAAGGAATGGATTTTCAACCTGCTCCAGGTACTATAAACATTATTCTTTTAACAAACGTCTCTTTAACTGATGGCGCTATGGCTAGAGCCATAATAACAGGTACAGAAGCCAAGACAGCTGCGCTTCAGGACTTAAATTATAGAAGTACCGCTTCGCCCCAAATTCAAGCCACTGGCACTGGAACTGACAGTATGGTTGTTGTTTCTGGTGTAAATCCTCACATAGAGATTAGGCATACAGGTGGGCATACAAAGATGGGTGAATTAATTGGTTTTACAACTAAGAAGGCTGTTGAAGCGGCTTTGAAGAAATTTGACGGCTATAAAAGTAGTTCAAGTTGATAAAAAAAGAAAAATTGGTTTGTAGTCGTTTAACATGATTATTGTGGTGCAGGTTTGTCCACTAAATTGACGTTGACTGTTTGTGAAATATTTTGGTTTTTGTCTTTCTTTACGAACATCATTATTATTGTGAATATCAACCAAGCTATGAATCCGTAGATGACGCCATTGAAAACTGCAATTATTGCTGTGACAGCATCTACTGTGCCGCCAACCAAATAGCCAGAAGCTGCTTCCGTGCCGGGTAAAACTGCGTTATAGATTGCTTGTCCTGGTGGAATTGAGGTATCTCCTAATGTTATTACGACTGCAATTGCAAATACAACTAGAAATACTATTGCCCCTTTCATTTTTCCTTCTCCTCTTGTAAGCCACTTCTGAGGTTTTTAGATATAAGCTTTGTTTCAAATATGACAATTCCTTGTTACCTGTAATGCTGGATTTACTCTTTTTATTAGCTTTTAGCATATAGGCAAAAATAGAAAAAAGAAAAAAATGTTTTATAGATTGATATTAATTGATTTTGAGAAATACCCAAACGGCATTTTAACTCTGTCCGGATAGGCCTTCTTTAGTAAATCAACAAAATGGCTGTTTTCATCCATTCTATATTCATATTTTCCTGCGGTTGAGTGTATTTCAATTTCCCATTCTTTACGGTCGCCGTCTGCATCAAGGTGTTTTATTTTTAGTTTAAGTTCTCTTATGGTGTTGTTGTTTATCGCAAAGTTGCCTGGTGTTTCTGCGATTATAGCTTCCGGCTGCATTGTCAGGTATCTTTTTGTGTAGCCAAAAGATGCTTTTAGCTGGTCTGACCATTGACCCCAAAAGCCTTTGCCTTCAGCTTTAGCTTGCTCTTTTGCTTGCATGGCTGCATCTTTTACCATGTCACTTGTCATTTGGGCGATAATGAAGCGTTCATTGGTTACTACTCCTGTAAAAGTGTCGTATCTCCCAAATGATTTGGGTTTTCTTAACACAATTGCTCCAGTTATCTGCTCTGAACTGGTCTTTTGAGGTACCGCTTGGTATTGTTGGTTATTAATAACTGGAGCTTGAACTGGTATGGTTTGAGTTGGCATTGGAGTTGGCTGGGGTGCAGGTGGAGGAACATATACTGGTTGTGCCTGTTGAGGTTGGAATGTTGCTGGTGCATTTTCTGTTATGGCTTGTTTGGCTCCGCAGCTTCGGCAGAATTTCGCATTAGGGGTTAGTTGTGTACCGCAATTTTCACAAAAGGGCATAATTTTAACCTCGCCAGTAAATACTTTGAGTATTATTAAAAAGTTTAGCCCAACAGGATACATTATGAAAACTGTCTTATTCTAAAATCTTAAATCAGCCATTCTACAAACTGGTTAGGGGAAGATTAAGATGAAAAAAATTTTCATTGCAGTCTTCTGTCTAATATTGGTATTAAGTGTTTTCTTAGCGCCGCTGTTGCTAAAATCAACTGAGTCTTCCCCGCAGGGCATTACAAATACATTTAACCAAAGTGACCTACAACAATCACCAACCATTACGCAACCAACTCCAACGAGCACAACTTCAGCTACGCCGCAAAGCACTGACCAATCTTCCCAGAGCACACCGCAGTCATCAATTCAACCTAATTCTCAGCCAACATTACAGCTAACAGCAGAGAACCTGCAAAATGCAGTTGGAAACGCAACCAATTTCTTAAAAGGAACAAACGAATCCTATGCGCTTCTGCTGATGAATGTTGTTTATAGACGCTTTGGAGTTACAGCGTTTGCTGATTCTTTAGAGAGGTATGACCAAATTTTAGCGTCTAATCAGCAGAATGCTCAATTGCTTCGTGTTTTCCGTAGAATCGCAGATTATAACAATCAACTGCAGACAGGTGATATGAACTCGGTGACAGCTGAAACTGACAAGGTAACTGTTCCTGCACTTTACAGCGATCGGCAAAACATATCGAGCAATTATCCTGACTTGATTTACGAGGCTGCAAATAGTGGCGGCTATTCACTTACTCATGCATTGTTGGCAAGCATCTGGTTCAGGGAAAATGGTCATGAGTTGTCAGCAGACTTTACTTCATCTCTTTATGTTAAAAGTGCTGCTTTAATCAGAGTTGACCAAACAGTTACAGATCTTGAGGTTGAAGCTGCATCTTTGCTTTACCTTGCTGGTCAAGGTTCAAAGGTTGACCCAGTCTTCATTCAGTATGTGCTAGACGCTCAAAGATCCGACGGCGGCTGG
>CAZXGX010000022.1:0-21304 GCA_964640475.1 uncultured Candidatus Bathyarchaeia archaeon | reverse complement strand
CTTCCTCCATTAGACCCATCTGCCGAACTTTAGCCCACACTGGCTTCATTGTTTCTTCAAACGATGTATCAACGATTTTTTTTAAAACAATGGTGTCATCTATGGCTATTGCTAGAATTCTTTCGCCTTTCTTTAGGCATGCGGCTTTTCGCACGTTAGCGGGGATAACTACTTGTCCTTTAGAGGAAACTTTGGTTGTTGCTGCTTCGACCAAGAAAATTCGCCAGTATATAGTAAGAAGTTTCTTACTTAAAAGCATAACAGAATGTAAAAAAAATCAAACAATCAATTGTTTTGGTGGGGCCGCTGGGATTTGAACCCAGGATCGCTTGCGCCCCAGGCAAGTATCCTAATCCATGCTAGACGACGGCCCCATAATGCTGTAGTTTTTCTGATAGGGTTAAAATCATCAATGCATTAACAAAACTTAAGGCTTTCTGGTAGACGTTGTGGTCTGGTTTGAAGATAACTGTTAAATAAATAATCAGGGGATAATGAGACTTTAGTGGGTACGCATTGAAGCGAAAAACTGTTTTGGCATTTACTATTTTCTTGTTGGCAGTTATTGTTGGAGCCCTGGTTTTTGCGTTACCGCTACATCAAGAGGATTCATTCGAGTCCGATTGGGTTGGAATCTGTGTCCACTCGCTCTCGGTTGAAGAAGCAAGATTTGTTGATGATAGCGGTGCAGGTTGGGTTCGCGTTGATGTTTCGCCGGATTTTGGGGAAGTAGTGGCAAATGCAGAGGTTTATGGGTTGAAGGTTTTGGGTATTCTTGATAGTTGGATGTTCAATCAATCAACTGTTTTTACGTTTGAAGAATGGCAAAACGCGGTTACAGCTTACGTTTCAAATTACAGTGATGGCGTGGATGCTTGGGAAATTTGGAATGAACCATTTAACCCAGAACCAAATTGGACAATTACAACGGAAAAATATCTTGCAATGGTTCAAATCGCCGCGCCAATTATTCGTCAATATGATCCTTCAGCGAAAATCTTGCTTTTCGGCGGTTTAAACCTCTATTCTGGGGGTGATCCTCATCTTGAGATAGATAAAGGGAACGCTAGCCAACTTGCAGCCCAAAACATTTCCCAGTATGGTGACGCAGTTTCAGTACATGCCTATCCTTGGGGAGGAAAAGTTGATTCAATTGTTTGGGAAAGATATGCGGAGTCTTTGGCATTTTACTTTGGACTGTTTAATGCTTCAGGTGTGCCTCTGGAGGTTTGGGTTACTGAAACTGGGCAGCAGATTGAATTTGGTCAGGAGCTTCAGGCGCAGTATATGGATGATATGCTTGATTTCTTTGATGAAAAAGTAACCAGAGTCTTTTGGTATTCACTAATTGATGACAAACTAAAAAACGGTGATATTAAGAACAACTTGGGATTGATTGACAACGGAACTGTTAGGCAAGCGTATAATATCTTGAGGGAAAAATTAGCAGAGTAAACAAATTAGCCTGTTCTTAATTCATTTTTTTGATTCTATTGTGGATTTACAATGAAAAGGGAAGTTAGTTTAGAAGGAAGGATACGAAGGTTATTCATATCTTAATGCTTCTACTGGTTTTAGTTTTGATGCTCTCCAAGCGGGGTACAACGCGAATATTACGCCGACGCCGAACGCTAAAGCGCCACCCAGCACACTTGGACTTAAGCGCCCCTTTCTGTTAAGATCCAATTTTTCCTCGCTAAATGACGCACAGTGACGCTTCTCGACGTCTACTGACTTTTAATGACGCAGTCTACAAACAATTTAAGCTCTAATTCTTAAAAACAACCCAAAATAAGTCCTGTTTAAAAACAGGGGAGGGGGCTACCTCCACAACTAAGAGAACAAAAACAAACCAACATACAAACAAGAAAAGAAAATTGAAGAGAAAGCTTATGGGCTTTCACTAAACAGCTTCTTAATAGCGCTAATTCTTGCCTTTTGAGCTAAAACGTCGCTTGTAACAACAGTTAAAGCTTCTTCAGGGCACCATTTAACGCATTGTGGACCTTCAGGTTTGTCTTTGCATAAGTCGCAGACGTAGACTGTTTTGGTTTCTGGATGAAGCATAATTGCTCCGTAATCGCAGGCTTCAATACACCAGCCACAACCATTGCATTTGTCTTTGTCAATAAGAATTGAACCGTTCTGAGTTGACTGAGACAATGCGCCACGTGGACAAGCAGCAACACAAGCTGGTTCCTCACAGAGTCTACACGTTACAGCCATGTTAGCAACTTGATTAACACGAACAGAGCGTATACGTGACTTTATTGGGTTAAAACTTTTCTCGTGACTATAAGAGCAAGCATACTCGCAGACTTGGCAGCCAACACATTTTTCGGGGTCAACAGATATGAATTTTCGGTCATGAACGCTAACCATATTTTTATGCCTCCTTAATGATGTCTGAGAACTCTGAAAGCCCAAGTTGACGAAGCTTCTCCTTAGTTGGCACACCGTTTAGGCTCCAACCACGCGCTGTGTAGTAGTCGTCAAGCATCAGGTCAAGCTCGTCTTGTGTTACAACTGCACCTTTAACAGGTGAATTGTCAGTGATTGGCATATGCATAACTTTCCAGGGCAAAGTGTCATCTTTACGAGTTAAACCTTCACGAATGTTAATTAAACGTGCAAGAGCTTCAATGCGTTCACCAGCTAACGAAAGATCTTGAGCTGAAACATCAGCGCCAGTAACTAAATTGTACAGTTTAGCCATATCCTCAAGCTCTTTATAGAAGGTGCCCTTGGAATTCTTGCAGACAATAAAACTGTCAATCAAGTTAAACATGTCTTCAAGATCTTTAACGATTTTTCCACGACCCTTCTCAGCACGCAAACGATCAACTTTACCTTTCAAGTCAACAGCAAAAGCGCCACTGCGGTTATGGTCTGCACCACGGAAAGAAACCGCTGCACCTAAAGCTGCAGTCTTAAGGCTACGAAGGTCATAGCCAGTTACTTCTAAACCTTTAATGTGCTGAGCTAACTCTTCAGAGCCTTCACCGATTTTTTTAGCAGCAATCCTAACACCGTCCGCAAGAGTTACGCCAAGACCATCTTCTCGGTTACCGATTTTTTCAATCAGCTGAATAACTGCATCAGCATTACCGAAATGTGCATCTACGCCTTCAAGCTGCTCATGACTCAGAAGACCATGTTCGTGGCAATCCATAAGGAAGCTAATAGCACCGCCTACACTTTGTGCATCTAAACCATAATAATTGCACAGTTCAGCAGCCCTAATGATTACATCAATCTTGTCAACGCCAACATTTGGACCCAACGCCCACAAGTTATCATATTCCATGCGAGCCATAGATCCCTTGTATGTTCCTTCCTTAACAACTGCTTCATGCTCACAACGCATAGCACAAGAGTTACAAGCAATAATTTTGGCAATGTAACGTTCATTTAGTATATCACCGCTAATCGCATCTGCATACTCAAAATGAGCATTATTATAATTACGAGTGGGAACACAGTACATCGAGTTTTGAACCATTAGGTTCTCAGTTGAGCCGATAGTTCGATACTTCTGCGCTGCTGGACCCTTCATACGTTCATGAAACTCTTTAACCATATTCAAAAATTCTTCAGGTTGAGCAACTTTAATATCTTGAGTACCACGAACAGCTATTGCTTTAAGATTCTTTGAACCCATAACAGCGCCAAGACCAGTCCTACCAGCCGCACGAGTCTTATCATTAATAATATTTGCGATTTTTGACTGCTTCTCACCAGCTAAACCAATAGAAGCAACACGAACATAGTAATCACCGATTTCTTCATGAACAGCATCCTCAGTCTCTTGAGGTGACTTACCCCAAAGTTTTTCTGCATCAAGAATCTGCGTTGAATCATCATCAATCCATAAATAAACTGGTTTTTCAGCCTTACCAATTAAAACAACAGCATCATAACCAGCACGTTTTAGTTCTGCACCAAAAGTGCCATGACTAACAGCTTCACCAAGCAGTTCTGTTTCAGGAGACTTGGAAATGAACGCGTGACCGTTTCCGCCAGTTGGAAACATTGTACCTGAAACCGGTCCAAGAGCCAAAACCAACGGGTTTTCAGCACTTAGCGGATCAACACCTGCTTTTGAATTGGCTAGGTATAACTTCATGCCTAAGCCTATGCCGCCAATATACTTCTTAGCGGTTTCTTCATCAAGTTTTTCTACACGGGTTTTGCCTGTGGTTAAATCAACATGTAAGACTCTTCCTGCGTAACCTAACAACCCTTTTCCTCCATTGAAGTTGGTTATTTAGTCAGTTAAAAAGTATATTAAGTTAATGGGAATACTGCTACAAAACTCATGGCTTTAAACAGTTTTTATTTTGCAGCAGTAAAGGAGAATACTGACATTTTTTAAAATTTTCCAATTAAATAATTTGAATTTGAGACTCATTATAGGAACAAAAGGCAAACCAGTTTTATCAAAAAACTAAAAAATAAAAGCAGAAAATAAAAAAACTAAGAAAAAACTATACTTTAAAGTACAGTTTACTCTTTATCACCAGGATTCTGGAAAAGCTTTCTAATAGCGCTCATTCGTGCCTTCTGAGCCAAAACATCACTGGTAACAACAGTCAAAGCTTCCTCAGGACACCATTTAACACATTGTGGACCATCAGACCTGAACCTGCACAAATCACAATTATAAACCACCTTAGTTTCCGGATGAATCATCATAGCTCCATAATCACAAGCTTCAATGCACCAGCCACAACCAGTGCATTTGTCCTTGTCAACTATTATATTTCCTGAAGTTGGTGATTGAGAAAGCGCATCTCGTGGACAAGCAGCAACACAAGCAGGATTCTCGCAGAATCTACACGTAACAGCAATGTTATTGATTTGGTTCTCTCGTACTACGCGAATGCGTGATTTAGTAGGATTGAAAACTTTCTCTTTAGCCATGGAACAAGCATACTCGCAAACTTGGCATCCGACACATTTCTCTGGATCGGCAGAAATGAATTTTCTTTGATGAAGTTTAGCCATTCTTGTTAAGCCTCCACCTTATCGACTATACTTGAATATTCTTCTAAACCCAATTCCTGCAGTTTAGCTTTAGTTGGTACACCTTGATTATTCCAGCCTCGAGCATCATAATAATCCTCCAACATCAGGTCAAGTTCGTCTTGAGTAACAACAGAACCCTTCGCGGGTCCATCATCTGGAATTGGCTGATTCATAACTTTCCAAGGCAAAGTGTCATCTTTGCGGGTTAAACCTTCTCGAATATTAATCAATTTTGCAAGAGCTTGAATTCGCTCCCCAGCTAAAGCAAGATCATGTGCTGAAACACCTGCACCCGTCACAGCATTATAGAGTTTAGCCATATCCTCTAATTCCTTATAGAACGTACTCTTAGAATTTTTACAAACAATTAAACTATCAATCAAATTATTAGCATCTTCAAGAGTTTGAACAATCTTCCCGCGACCCTTCTCAGCACGCAAACGATCAACCATACCTCTCAAATCAACAACGTTAGCGCCACTACGAGCATGATCAGCACCACGAAAAGAAACAGCAAACGCCAACGCAGCAGTCTTAAGACACCTAAGATCATAACCAGTAACTTCTAAACCTTTGATATGCAGTGCAAGCTTATCGGAACCTTTACCAATTTTCTCGGATGCAGCTTTAACACCATCTGCAATAATTGCGCCAATACCTTCGCGTTTAGCAATTTTCTCAATTAAAGCCATAAGAGCGCTTGCGTTACCAAAGTGCGCATCAATATCACCAAGCTCTTCACGAGTAAGAATACCTTTTTCATAGCAGTCCATAACAAAGCTTACAACAACACCAGTGCTCTGAGCATCTAGACCATAGTATGTACATCGCTCAGTTGCTTTAATTATTGCATTAGGTTTGTCTATGCCGCAGTTTGGCCCAAGAGCCCACAAATTGTCGTATTCCATGCGAGCCATTGTGCCTTTGTAAGTTCCGTCGCGAATCACTGCTTCATGTTCACAACGCATAGCACAAGAGTTGCATGCAATAATTTTGACAATGTAACGTTCATTTAACAATTCGCCGCTGATTTTGTTAGCATCCTCAAAACTGGAACTGTTATAGTTGCGTGTTGGAACACAATGCATTGCGTTTTGAACCATAAGATTCTCGATTGTCCCAACGGTTCGGTACTTTTGTGCTGCGGGACCCTTCATACGTTCATGAAACTCTTTAACCATATTCAAGAACTCTTCAGGTTGAGCAACTTTAATATCTTGAGTACCACGAACAGCTATCGCCTTGAGGTTCTTTGAACCCATAACAGCGCCAAGACCTGTTCGTCCAGCTGCACGTGTTTTATCATTAATTATATTTGCGATTTTTGATAGTTTTTCGCCTGCTAAACCAATAGATGCAACACGAACATAGTAGTCACCTATTGCATCTTTAATTGCATCTTCAGTTTCTCCAGGAGACCTACCCCAAAGCAAAGATGCGTCCCGCAGCTCAACTGAATCATCATCAATCCACAAATAAACTGGCCTATCTGATTTGCCGGTAAAAACTATGGCATCATAACCTGCACGTTTTAGTTCTGCACCAAAAGTGCCATGACTAACAGCTTCACCAACGCCGTTGGTGGCTGGAGATTTAGAGATAAACGCGTGACCGTTTCCTCCAGTTGGAAACATTGTGGCTGACACTGGACCAAGCGCTAAAATTAGCGGATTATTTGGACTGAGTGGGTCAATACCAGCTTTTGAATTGGCTAGGTAAAGTTTCATGCCTAAACCTATACCGCCAACAAACTTCTTCGCGGTTTCTTCATCAAGCTTCTCAGTGTGGTTTTTACCAGTAGTTAAATTAACATATAGTATTCTACCTGCATAGCCTAGCAAAGATGAATTCCCTCAAACAGTTTAAAAAAAGTGAGCCATTTCACACTATATTAACTTACTGGATTCTTTGTTGGAAAATTCATGGCGGTTGATGGTTTTCGTTTTGCATTCACGTTTAATGAAAGACAGCGATTTATTTTCAATTTTGCCATAGATTATACGTTATATTTGAGAAAAAGAGTAGCCCATTACCAAAAGTGATCTATCAAAAACTTAATCACCTGCAAACACAATCAAATCAACAAACAGGCGCAGTGAACATGAACAAAATTCTCAAACTAAAAAACGCATTAACCCAAGACGAAAGCAGCTTCCTAATTCTAAGCAACACAAACATAGTTTACTACACAGGCTTTGGCGGAGCAATCGCCCTACTAATTCCAAAAGACGGAGAAAACACACTTTACGTTTCAGCAGTCAACTATGAACAAGCAAAAACAGAAGTTAAAAACTGCAGAGTCGAACTCATAAAGCGTGGAGAAAACCTTTTTGAAAAAGTCGCAAAACAAGCCAACCCACAAGTCAACGCTAAACTTTCAGTAGACAGCATAAACATTGAAAACTACAAATCCTTAGCTAAAGCAGTTGATGGAGAAAACAAACTGCAACCCGCAAGCAACGTTATCCGAGAGTTACGTGCAATAAAAACTCCAGAAGAAATAGAACTAATCCGTCAAGCATGCAAACTAGCAGATGTAGGAATACAAACCGCAAGCGAAATCCTCAAGTCAGGCATCACTGAACTTGAAATCGCCGCTGAAGTTGAATACGCAATGCGAAAACACGGTTCATGTGGAACCGCCTTTGAAACCATAATCGCCTCAGGAAAAAACGCTGCTTACCCCCATGGCACATGTGAAAACCGCACAATCCAGAACGGCGACTTGATTATTCTAGATTTAGGAGCAACCGTCAGCAACTACCGCTCAGACATTACGAGAACTTTTACTGCGGGAAAACCATCCGTTAGACAGCAACAAATTTATGATACAGTAAAGGCTGCCCAAAACTTAGCATTCAACCTTGTTAAACCTAACATTAACGCTAAAGATATTGATGCAGCAGCAAGGCAAGTGATAAGTCAAGCTGGTTTCGAAGACTGCTTTTGTCATAACGTTGGACATGGAGTAGGCTTGGAAGTTCATGAGGCGCCCACTTTAAGTCCAGACAGCAAAGACATTCTCGCAGAAAACATGATTATAACGGTTGAGCCAGGCATCTACATTACCGGTTTCGGTGGAGTCCGCATAGAAGACACAGTACACATAACAGCTAATGGCGCAGAAAAACTGACATCAGCACCATACAACCTGCAAGTTTAAAGTTGAGTAAAACTAAATAGGTTACTTCGACTTTCTTTAAGGTTAGAGAAGGTTTCTAATTTGAAAAATCCAGCTATAATTCTAGTCGATATGCTTAACGATTTTGTCACAGGCAAACTCCAAATTAAACAAGCCCAAAACATTATCCCACCTCTGCAAAGACTAGTTGTGGCAGCACGAAAGAACAACGTTCCAGTAATCTATAGCAACGACGCACATTACCCTCAAGACGTAGAAATTACACGTAAATGGGGGGACCACGCCATAAAAGGAACAGAAGGAGCAAAAGTAATTCCTGAACTTGAACCTGACCAAACCAAAGACTACATAGTTGAGAAAAGAACATACAGTGGCTTCTATGAAACTGGACTTGACCCACTACTGCGTAGTCTCTATAAGGGTGAAGGCGTAAAAACCGTAATTCTAGGAGGATTACACACGCACATGTGCGTTAGGCATACAGCAGCTGATGCATTCTTCAGAGGATACCAAATCATTATCATCAGCGACGGCGTGGAAGCTTTCACAGTTGAAGATCAACAGCAGGGCTTAAAATATTTAGAGAATGTTTATAGCGCCAGAATCATGACTGCCAACGAAATAATTCAAAAACTTGTAAACCTAAAGTAAAATCAAGACAGAGTGCTGTTCCAAAAATACACCTTAGCATATTTGCTACTATAGCTGAAACGAGAGTCCTCATAAATAATATCAAGCTCAAGACCATATTTCTCCACAAGAAAATTGACACTCTCCAAAACAGACTCAGAGTTTTCATCCTCATCCCACAAACCCCAAATTCTATCCATAGTAATATAGTCACTTCGCCGCATCCCCCAACCATAATTTTGCGGCAAGACCAAAACCACCGATCCATCAACCTGATTGTCTGAATCTCTTGAATTTGTATTTACATACTGCCAGAAACTCTGCATAACCTCAAAATGCTCATCCGACAAGACACCATATGGATTGCCCTCAGGATACACAGGATAATTAAAGAGCAACACGTATTTTGCGCCTGCACGATACGCAGCAACCATATCAGCATAAATCACATCGGCATTAGCTAAGTAAGGCGGCGAATCTTTTTCCCAAGTAATTATTGCTCCCCAATCTTTACTTTGCATGTTAGCTGCTCCACGGCATAAAGCGATTTGACGGTTTGTGCTAATGTTCCAGCCAAGTTCCGCAAAAACTGTGTCGTAACCAGCAAGGTAATCCCACCAGTAAAGCATGAAATCTGAAGTGAAAAGCTTTATGCCCTTGCTTTTAGCATCAATAGTGCTGTTGTAGCTACCTATAGCGTTGATATACTTGTTTGCTGCGTCAGCATAATCAGAGGCATTAGTGAACAGATCATTTTCCTCAACCTGTTTTCCGCCTGGCTCATCTCTTAAGTGAACACCTAAGAATTTGTCACCCCACCGTTCATGAGCAGTATCCAGCCATTGTTGATGCCAAGGAAACGCCATTCTGGAAATAAAATCAAAGTAAACTATGAAACTTAGATTAGCGTTAGCAGCATAATCGCAAACAAGATTTAACGCGGTTTGATTAGCAGTTATGTTCCATGAGTTTATGAAGAAGATATTTGTGTAATTTTTAACTTTATCAATCAACGGTAAAGCTTCTTCAGCTGTCTCTTGCCCAAAGGAGACACCAAAATAAAACACATCTGCCTCTGCTTCCCCACTATCAAGTTGGTGATAGAGAACGGGTAAACATGCTGCAACTGCTATTATAACAAGGAGAAGTATTGCCCAACGTTTCATCGTAATCTGGGTTCTACTTTGCATCCATACATTAAAATATTATCCAAATCAGCGATTCTAAAGTCTAAAATAAAAAAATGCTAATAACCCAGAAAAACAATTATAATCGATTAGAGGATACAGATGCCAAAAATCATGGTAATTTATGATTCACTTACAGGAAACACCGAATTAATGGCTGCAGCCGTAGCAAAAGGCGTAGAAAAAGCAGGTGTACAAGTCACCATAAAAAAAGCAGAAGAAGCAACCCCAAAAGATTTGCTTGCAGCTGACGGCATAATTATGGGATCACCAACATATTTTGGCCAAATGTCAAGCAGACTCAAAGAATTAATTGACGAATCCATAAAAGTCCACAAAGAATTAACAGGCAAAGTTGGAGGAGCATTTGCAAGCAGCGGCGGTAAAGCTTCAGGTGGCGAAACTACTTTGCTTTCAATTATTCATGCTATGCTTATTCACGGTATGATTGTGCAGGGTAGAGCAGACGATAAACATTATGGTGTTTCTGTTGAGGGGGTTCCTAAAAAGGTTGATCTTGCTGAATGCGAGACATTGGGAAAAAGGGTGGCAGCGTTAGTTTTAAAATTGAAGCCAACCTAAATTCTGTGCTTTAATTTATTTTTTTATCATTTAAAATTGAACCAATTAGTATACCGATGCCCAAAGCAGCAGAGGCTATAGCAAACGTTTCATGATGAAGATCGCTTATCTGAAACCATAATCCAAAAGTTGCTTTTTGGTGGTAAAGAATCAAGAAGGTAAAAGTAAAAAACACAGCAGCTAATAGAACTGTAACATAACGGTTATTCACGAAAGCACCGGGTAATAAAGTGGATTCTGGAAGACTTTAAACATAACTACTAACGAAGCAAATGTTGACCTCTTAAAAATGATCTTAGTGAGAACAAAATCGTTCTTGAGAGAGAATTATAGGGCACTTTACCACTAAAGGAATTGGTGAAAAACCAAATGCAAATAGAAAAGAAACTAATCCTATGCAGCATCCTTGCAGTAACAATCGGAATCGCAACAATCTTACCCTTCGCATATTTTATGCAGAAAAATCAAACCTAAAAACAAAGAGTAATAATCATAAGTCGCGGTTACAGCAAATTTTTTACACACATACACTCATTTTATACTTAGGCTATATTTATGGAAAAGGATTTATTGCTAAAACTCGGTGGCAAAGAAATTAGCAAAGCCCAACTTTTACAGCGTGTTGAGCGTGATTTTAGTCTGGTTCCTTTACTGTTGGAGGGTATTTCTTCACCTAAAGCAGCAATTAGGTACGGCTGCGCTAAGGTTTTGATGGATTTAAGCGAGAAGCACCCAGACATGCTTTATTCTTACATGGACAGATTCATCGGACTTCTTGATAGCAAGTACCGAATTTTAACGTGGAACGTGCTTGCAATAATTGCGAACCTAACAAAAGTTGACAAAGACAAAAAATTTGATGCCCTATTCGACAAATACTACGGATTCTTAGGAAATGAGTACATGGTGACCGTAGCCAACACAGTTGCTAATTCAGCGAAAATCGCAGCGAACAAACCCTACTTAGCCGATAAAATCGCATCTGAACTGCTAAAAGTCCAGAACCTTCAAACAACGCCGCACCTAACTGAGGAATGCAAACTCGTCATAGCCCAACAAGCCATCGAAACCTTCAACACCCTAATCAAATATACACAAAACAAAAAAGCTCTCATATCGTTTGCGCAAATGCACCAAAACAGCCCAAGAACCAACCTGCGAAAGGAAGCACAAAGCTTTCTTAAAAAGTGGGATAAAGCAGGCGCTCTTAGCTTATAATCCGCATACTGTACAAATTAATTTAGCGCTGGCACCTGAGCCCTCTTTTCGATGCTCAGTCATTTTACCGCAATTAGAACAATCCCAACCATTTCTGAAATGGTTCTGTTTAGAAATACA
Source organism: uncultured Candidatus Bathyarchaeia archaeon (assembly GCA_964640475.1). GTDB lineage: Archaea > Thermoproteota > Bathyarchaeia > Bathyarchaeales > Bathycorpusculaceae > Bathycorpusculum. The sequence continues at coordinate 9,397 of CAZXGX010000022.1, read as the reverse complement.
AGTCAATGTTCAATCTCCATGCTTATGACGTTAGAGTCAGCCTCGGTATAAGCCTTCCCTTTACCGAGTTGTTCACAGACAAAAAAGCGACAGAATCTAACAAGCTCTTAACGTATATGGGATAGTTGGTGGGCCCGAGGAGATTTGAACTCCTGACCAACAGATTATGAGTCTGGCGCTCTACCTAACTGAGCTACGGGCCCAAATTGTGCCTATTCTTAATATTGCTATTTCTGAGAAGATTTAAACATTTTCTGCTTTTTATCTCTAACCTAGCGATTTCAGATTAACTTTAGAAAGCTATATAACCGCTATTCGCTTAAACGCCAACAGTATAGAATTTTAGTAGAAGAGCGCATCCATGAAACGAAAGATAGTGCTTTCAGCCATAATAATTACCATTTTATTGGTTGGATTAGTTGCATTCATCAACTATACAAGTTTAAACGGTAATGACAAAGAGAAAAAACCATTCCTTGTCGGCGTCACCTTCGGCGGAAACAACACCCAAGACGCCAAAACCCTAATCGATAAAGTAGCTAATTCCACTAACCTGTTTGTTTTGCAATCAGGGGAATTAATGAGAGATAAAAATGCAGTTATGGACATAGGCGACTATGCCGTTTCCTGCGGACTGCATTTCGCTGCTTTCTACGAGAGTGGCGTGCTGTATCCAGCCAAAGATGCTAGTTGGTTAGAGTTTGCTCAAGAACGATGGGGCAACATGTTTGCGGGTGTGTATTTTGGAGATGAACTCGGCGGAAAAATGCTTGATGCCAACATGGTTCTATCTCAAACACCGACCGTCATAAAGATGAATAATGGTGAAGGCATACGTATTGGCGATCTATATTACTGTACTAATGGCACTATCAGAGACACTAAGTCTAGCGGTTCTGCTCCTGACATTTCTTTTTATAACACAACTGAAAACCCGAATCCTGAACCTTTTGTATCCAACTATACAATTACAGATATTATTTATTATCCTGACAAGTCGATAACCATTGAAGAAATTACCTCAAAAGTGACATACTATCAAGATTATACTACAAATTCGGAAGAAATAGAAAGAAACTTTTACACCATAGAAAACGGCACCGACAGAATAGCCCAAGAAGAAACATACGAACAAATCCTAAGCAAAAACCCGATACCTAACATCAATGTAGCCGCCGAAAAATTCACCAACAAAACTCAAGAAAGAATCGACGACCTAATCAATCAGTGGCAGTTTAATGATAGGGCTTTCCCGATTTTCACAGCTGATTACGCACTATACTGGTGGGATTATCAAAGCGGCTATGACATGGTTCTTGCTGAGCTTGGCTGGAATAACACGGTCGCCCAAGAAATCGGGCTTGTACGAGGAGCGGCTAACTTGCAGGATAAAAGATGGGGCACAATACTGACTTGGAAGTATACCCAAGCGCCGTACTTGACAGACGGAGCGGAAATGTTTGACCAGATGAAAGTATCCTATGAAGCTGGTGCTGAATACGTTGTAGTTTTTAATTACGCTGAGGACATGAAAGGTTCCTATGGCACGCTGCAAGAAGAGCACTTCCAAGCTCTGGAGCGTTTCTGGAATGAAGTCGTACAAAACCCCAACGTACCCCATGGCGGAGTTAAAGCCGAGGCAGTATTGGTTTTGCCCAAAAATTACGGTTGGGGGATGCGCAATCCACACGACATCATCTGGGGACTATGGAACACGAATAGCACTTCAGATCAAATCTGGACTCAACTGCAAGATAAACTTGCGCAGTACGGCATAAAACTTGACATAGTCTATGAAGACTCAGCCTATTCAGTTGCAGACAAATACGCTAACGTTCATTATTGGAACCAAACTTAAAACGTTAAAGCAGCCATTGTCAACCCTTATGTGAACTGAGAGTTTAATCTATTTATAGAGGGGGTTAGGTCAACAGAGCAAACGGGGTTTGACTATGTTGCTTTCTGGGTTATGGCTCCTTTAGTGTAAGGAATGAACTCACGGATTTGTTCAATTGAAGTTTTACCCAGTGTTTCTCGCTGCTCTTTTGAAAGCTTGAACATTATGGATTTAAGCACTGTTTTTAGGAGTTCTTTGCCAGCATTATCTCCTGGGACAAGTACAACGTAAGCCTTGGTTTTTGAGCGCACCATATCCACTGGACCCCCAACAAACTTTGCATCCTCATTCACTATAGCGCCTACAGCAATTCGAAGCGGTGTGTTGCGCATCCAATTACGTTTCCCAACAATAAAGAATGCACCATGAGGCACCGATTCTCCAGAAGGACCACTCTTACTAAGCTGATCAGGTTTAACCCAGTAAACATCCGCTGAACCCAAATTTTCACGCCAAGCACGGCACAACGCAGCTGCATACTCACCAGCCTCACGCAACGTCTGCTCACTAACAGGTTTACCCTCCGTTTTCACTACAACAAACGGTGAACCAGTAATTTCAGCATGAAAAACTACATCATCAGGCTGAGTATGCTTCTTGATTAAAACTTCGTTGCTTACAGTATCTTTACCGGCAACCACCAAAAAACCATCTGATGAAATAAACCAACGGAACTTTTCATACCACTCTTTGTTTTCCATTTCCATTTTACGTTTAGCAAGCGCCTCTATCATTTCAGCAGGCTTAAGATTGCGAATTTCCTCAGCGCTCTGCAATTCACGCTCAATCTTGGCAAGTTTCTTTTTAGAATCCTCAAGCGCGGTTACTGTGCCTGCTGATTTCTGCTTTGCCCGTTTTCCACGCTCATAATACTCGTTAGCGTTATCAAAAATTGAATGCCGCAGGCTTAGGCTAAAATGCATGTTATCCATGAAAAAGTTAACTGCCAAGTTTTTAGCATCAAAGCCTTCAATGTAGACTTCTGGAGTTTTTCCAGTTTTCTTGTCTACTAACGTCTGCTTAAATAAACTGTTCCAGTCGGCGCCATGCTGATTTGCCGTAACTAGCTTGTTAGCAAATCCTTCCAGCTCGTTGAAGTGGGCGTATATGGTGTTGCCGATGGTTTTATCTCGCTCCATCTTGCTTTGATCTTCAGCAAGGGCTTTTTCTTGGTCAGCCACCATTCGTTTAAGCCGTTTTGCTTCTGCTTGCAGCTTGTCAACTTCGACGCTTGCCATGGCTTTTTCAGCAGTTGTGACTTTAAGGAAAAATTCGTCAAGCGCCTCATTAAAGGTAGCAAAACTTTTACTCAGGTAGCTCTCGTAACGTTTGAGTTTAAAAGGTACAACATTTAGATATGATTCATCTTGCTCCATAACAATACAAGGTTCAAGTTTGCCACTGGATAAGTTGGAAAGTAAATCTTGAAGAACATCAAACACTCTGCTAACATCTGAATCAGCTAAATCTTTGCAATGTAGAGTTTTTTCCACGTTTGCTTTAAGCAGAATTTCTTCAGAGTAGACTCCGCCAACACCTACAAGACGCGCAAGTGACCGGACAACTTCAACGTCTCCAGCAGCTTTGAGAGCTTCCTGTAATTCTATTTGGCTGATTTTGAAAGGGTTTTTGCCACTTGCCGGAGGAAACTGGAAGGTTTCGCCATGCAGGATGTTTCTGTCACGCATACGCTTGAAAAAGAGGGCGTGGATGATTATGTTATTAGGATTTGTTATGATTAGGTTGCCGTCGCCGAACAATTCTACTGTAAGTTTTAGTAAGCCTGTTTTTGTTCTAAAACTGATAACTACTATTCTTTCGAACTCGTATTGTTCAATATTGTCAAGCCATGCGTCTCGCAGGTATTGGCGTAGAATCATGCAGAAAGGTGGTGGTTCAGTTGGGCTTTCTTCGGTGTATGCTGTAGAATGTAGTCTTCGGCCTGCTTCTATTACAAGACGGATTGGTGACATGCTAGTTTTGTGTAGTTTGAATACTACGGTTTTTGGGTCAAACTGGTAAATGTTATTCACTCTAGAATCAATGATTAAACTTTTAAGCTCTTTAACTGCTGCTGCAATATCGAAACTTGTGAATTCTTTTTTAGGCACCCTGTTTGCACCGTGTACTGAAATCTATATGGTTTTAAAGCTATAAAATAAGCTTTAGTAGCAGATCAAGAAAGATACCAAGCAATAACTGTAATTAGGGATTTTTCTGCCAGGTATTATTTAGACGCTGAATATTTGAGAAAAATTCTTCTTTTAAAGGGCTGCCATGCTGCATTGCCTTCTCGTTGAGCTTGTTTAGAATTGTGGTTTCAAGTAAAAATGCTCCGGGACCAAAAATATCTTTTAAGGCTCTATCGAAGGCACCAATATTGTCTGAGTATTCATTTGCTTTAAGAGCAAAAGTGTTCTCTAAATGGTAATATATGGATTGTTTAGGTGATTCACCAAGAGCAGTAAAAGTCTCATCTATAGCTTCATTTAGGATTTTCTTGAATTCGACGTCAGCCATGCTCTACTCCTCTATGGTTTACTAGCTTTTTCTATGGTTTAACTAGCTAATGTATGTAAATTTATAAATTGCTTATGGATAATGAATCAGTATTTGACTTGACTAAAAAATTCAAGAAAACCCAAGCTTTAGTACATAAAATTATAGAAAAATGATTTATAGATAGGCAAGTTTTTAATTAAGAATTATTATTGTGTGACGAGGATAAGGGAAAAATGAAGCCGATTGTTCAGTTATACTGGTTAAGAACAAGCATGGGAGTAGTTGCTGCTGGCTTAAGCGCTGGTTTATCTTACTTTTTAGAGACATCAACAGCAATTGAATCCATAAGTGTTCTATTATACTCAATTTCATTAGCATTACTAATCTACCTGCTTAGCTTCAGAATATTCAAAGCTATATACCAAAGCAAAGTTGATAAACCCTCAAAAATAGCAACAACAGGAATAGGCATGTACTTCTTTTCTTGGTTAGCTTTCCTAGTCCTATTCTACACCATAATCACAGTTGCTACAGGCGGAACAATCTAAAAAAGAATTATTCTTCTTTTTCTTCTGGCGCAGACTCCATTTTTCCTGGAGTGTCACCCTTGAAAAAGTTTGCTATAGTAGCTTGACTTTTATCACTTCGAAGAGTTTCAATTTTTTCGCCTTCACCTGATTTAGCTTCACTGCTACTTGAGCCTGGAATATCCATTCGTGTCAAAATACGCATGCAGTCTGCCCAAGCTGAAAAGTAACCTCTATCAAAATCTCCGTGAAGCCCACTTCGCATGTTATCAAGAAATTCTCGTCTGTATGTATGCAGGGTTACTTTGTCGCTTAAATCTAGTTTTGAAAAGAAAGCGTAATTGTCATTGCTGTTTTTCCTAGAGAGGTAAATGCCGTATAATGCTCTGAAGTAGCCGCGGTTCCATTCGGTTTTCTGTAGTTTCTGTTTTATTCTTTCAAGTTCACGTTCTGCTTCAGTGAATTGTCTATTAACGATTAGTTGGAAGTAACGGGTTACTAAGGCTTGAGGTATAGGCATGTTTACCGACCACGAGGTTTAGTTGCTTTCTCTTCTTCAGAGACATCTTCTATTCCGTTTTCGGTTACTTTAAGGATTTCCTCTCCTTCAGGCAAATATGGACTTGAAACTAGTCTTGCAATACGTATTGGTCCATGAGAGGCACGTCTAAGGTAAACGCGTGTGTGACTTGTATGGCCCACAATGTTTCCGCCGATTGGATGGATTGCATCACCGAAGAATTGATCTGGTTTAGCCATGACCTGATTAGTTACAACTGCTACGGCGTTAAATGCTCGTGCTAACGCAACAAGCTTATGCATATGTTTATTGAGTTTCTGTTGACGAGAAGCAAGCATTTCTCTACCGATATACTCGCTTCGAAAATGAGCTGTTAACGAGTCAACAATAATGAGTTTAATATTATTAGCTTTAATTATTTCATCTGCATTTTCTAGAAGGAACATTTGATGATCTGAAGTATAGGCTTCAGCGTAAATGATGTTTTTTACGGCTTGTTCAGGATCTAAACCTGCAAATTTGGCCATCTGAACAATGCGTTCTAAGCGGAACGTGTTTTCTGTGTCAACATATAAGGCTGCTCCGTTAAGTCCTCCTCTGTCAGGAGGTAACTGGACGTTAATACATAGCTGATGGCACATTTGGCTTTTGCCGCTACCGTATTCTCCATAAAATTCAGTGATGGTTTGAGTTTCTAATCCGCCGTCAAGGATTTTATCTAAGGCTTTGCTGCCTGAGGTTAGTCGTGCTACATTTTTGCGCATTTTGAAGAGTTCGTCTGCGCGTATAAAGGCTATCCCGATAGAGGATCGGGCGGCTTCAATGATTTGGAAGGCTTTTTTCTCGCTTACTCCGACTGGGTCAAGTTCACGGCTGGTTGCCATTGCTAATGATTCAACGGTGTGGTATCCGAGTTCTCGGAGTTTTTGAGCAGTGGCGGGTCCTACGCCGGGCAGGTCTTCTATGAACTCGTATTTTTTCTTGTTTTCTGCTATTTGTGATTCTATTCCATTTTCTTCTTCTTGGTTTTCCTGCGGTTCAACGTCTGTGTCTTTGGGCATTATTTTCACACGTTCCATGATTGTATTGTTTGGGCTATTTAAAATGAGCGAAAAACAGTAGTATTATAGTAGTAGAGGGGTAAGTTAAAGTAACAAGTATGATTGGGTATTTAATAGGATTATTTTTAGGTAATAGATAATTGCTAGTTGATTACAGTTGCTGGATAATTTATGATTAAACGTTAATTAGCCAGTTTCTATAACCAGTCTATTGTGAAAGTCATGTCTGCTAAAGCAATCATAGTAATGGGTTCAGAAAGAGATCTTGATTTTTCTCGCGATATAGCAAAACACCTAAAATTGTTAGGATTGAACTATGTTTTTAGAGTAGCTTCAGCTCATAAAACTCCAGAAAAAGTTTTAGAAATAATAAAAGAGTTTGAAAATGAAAAAGTGGTTTACATAACTATTGCTGGGCGCTCAAACGCTCTAAGCGCTTTTATGGATGCCAATTCAATAAAACCAGTCATAGCTTGTCCACCTTACAGTGAAAAATATGGTGGAGTAGACATTTACTCTTCCCTTAGGGTACCAAGCGGAGTTGGCTCTGTTGTAACTATCGAGCCGGAGGGTGCAGCAATTGCAGCTGCCAAAATTTTTGGTTTGGAAGATGCGGAAATTCAGAAAATTCTGATGGAGTATCATGCGTCAAAGAGAAAAGAGATAGAAAAAGCTAACGAATCTGTTGTAAAATTGAAATAGCAGAGTTACACTTTTCTACCTTCGGTTTAAATTCATTAATGGAGAGAACGCTCTTTGAAGGTAGAAGAAGTAAATATTCCACGTACAATGTCCACTCAGCATCCTGATAATGTTAATGTGCCTGAATGGTGCAATGACCAAGTTATTGACGGTAACGTTGAGGTTTTTGAAGCATTTTATGCTTATGAAACGCTCGGTTGCCAAGAGGTCATGTGGGATTCAGAAGGCAAAGATGTAGATACTCGTGTTTTACGTAAATTGATTGATAAACATTTGAAATATTTTGAATCCCATATTGTTGGTAAAAATGTTTTCTTAACTTATCGTATTCCTAATCCGAAAATTGAAGCTGTTGAGAAAAAAGTTGTAGTAGAAACGCTTCAGAATATTCCAATGGCCTATGATGCTGCTTCAAGTTTTTATCAAAGAGAAGTTACTCCGATTTTTGAGGTAATCTTACCTTTTACTACAAGTTCTAAAGAGCCAATTTGGTTGTATAACTACTATAAGAACGCAATTGTTTCTGTTGAAGACAGTACTCTTGATGACACAACAAAAGCTAAAGATTGGGTTGGACCAACAAAGCCAAAAGAGATAGGTGTAATACCATTAGTTGAGGATTTCCAAAGTATACTAAACGTTGACACAATCGTACAACCATATCTAAAAACTGTAAAACCTAAACATGCCCGTGTCTTCATTGCACGTTCTGACCCTGCTTTAAACTATGGCTTAATTTGCGCGGTTCTACTTTCTAAAATTGGACTTTTTAAGTTGAAGAGACTTGAAAAACAAGAAAGAATAGACATTCACCCAATTATTGGGGTTGGCTCTAAACCATTTAGAGGTCATCTCTCGCCGGAAAACACTGAGAACTTCCTTGAAGAATACAAAGGTTTAGCAACAGTCACAATTCAGTCAGCAGCAAGATACGATTATCCGCTTGAACAAGTACAAGAATTCATTAAAATCCTAAATAGTAGGTTGCCAAACGGCGAACCTGAACCCATAACTGTAGATGAAGAAAAAATATTATTAAATATCCTTGAAAAATGCAAACATCAATACGAAAGCGTTGCAGAAGTTCTTGCACCATTAATTAACTGTATTTCGCCCTATGTTCCTCAGAGAAGAGCGAGAAAATTACATATTGGATTATTCGGGTATAGCAGATGCGTTGCAGGTGTTTGTCTTCCACGTGCGATTCCATTTGCGGCTTCACTTTACAGCATCGGTGTTCCACCTGAATTCTTAGGCGCAACAGTGCTTGAGGAACTCTCTGAGAAAGAATTCGAAATTTTAAGCAAATACTATGTTAATCTTAAAAATGATTTTTGTGCTGTTGGTGGATACGTTTCTTGGGAAAACATTAACATGCTTATGGAGATGCATCCAAAAGTTGCTAAACGCGCAGGAATGAATGTGGATTCTTTGCGTTTGGCTTTGACACGTATTTTGGCAGATATGAAAGCTGTTGAAGAAAAAATGGATATTAAGCTCGGGCCTAGAACGCTTAATCATCGGAAACATGAGAACTTCACAAATAACTTCTTGATCTCTTATTTGGAAGGCGAAGATGCTGAAGCCAGGAAAGCAATTGTTGAGGCAGCAAAACTTAGAAAATGCTTAGGCTAAATTGCCTTTTTTTGGGCAATTAAGGTTTTTCTTTATTTGGTGGTCTTTGGTTTTTTGAGGAGTTAGCTTTTTCTTTCTTTGTGTGGGTGTGTCGGTTTTGATCCTCTCACAAGACTGCAAGCGAACGCAGTTGCTTTTTTGCGTTGCATTGCTTTTCTAAGTCTGTTTGGATGTGCAATCATGATTTTCTGCACATGCCCTACATGGGTCCATTTTGAAACCGTGGGGTGTGTATGTGAAAGCATGTATCGGTTGAATAAAAATGTACATAGGCTTCCTTAAGCGTCTTCAATTTACTCTCTGTGCACTATCCCTCCTCCTCTTCTGCAAAGACTACACCAGACTGCATATCAAAAAAACAACTTGAAACATTTGCAGACCGCGTCACTAAAAGTCATCTGCCGTCAATAGGCGTCAAAGGGCGTCAAAATTAGTAAGTATGTTAATACTTTTCTATCGCTTTTGTTGAAAAAATGGAAATTGTGTACAACATACTAATGGCATATTTTTCCTCCATTTCCTTTAATTTGTTTTCAATTTCTTGGTAATTTAG
>CAZXGX010000021.1:0-21999 GCA_964640475.1 uncultured Candidatus Bathyarchaeia archaeon | reverse complement strand
GTGTGTGCTCGGTTTGCGCCTGGTGCAGGTATGCTCCATACGTTGACTAGTAATTCTTGGCCTACTCCGATTGGGTTAGGGCTGAAACTTAGGAAGACTTTTCCATCCATTATAACGCTGGGGGTTGTTCCGTCAGGTAGTGCTCCGCCTGCAGTGTTTGGATTTTGCATTTGCTGAGCTTCAACGGGTAATACTGCGACGATTGAAGAAAGCAGAAGAAGCGTTGTAATTATTGTTGCAATAAGAATTTTATTTTTTAATTTTAATTTGTTTATTTTTTTTCCTCCTCTCAACTACCGATGCTCTGTAATGTCTTTTTAAACTTTTCAAAAATAACTAAAAAAAATTGCGAATGTTACAAATTTACTATTTTTTTTTAAACTTTTACATTTTTTTAATTTTGCAATAATTAACATTTAGACCTGTTAAATGAAATTTCTGCAACCCCAAATTTTTAGAAGAGATAACATTTTATTTGTTTATCATTCTTATTTTAATCATGGATTTGAGAAAGGAGAATAGCCAAAGTTCTAAAATCGATAATACAGACATTGAAATTTTAAAAATACTTTTATCGAATGCTAGAGAAAATCAAAGAAGTATAGCGGAAAAATGTGGGATAACCCCTGTCGCAGTTCTTAGAAGAATAAGAAAACTGAAAAACAATGGCGTTATTATCGGTACTAGCTTACTTTTAAATAAAGAAATTCTTGGCAATCCTTGCGAGGTTACTGTACTAATTGACGTGTGCAATCCACTCGCGAATGAAGTAAAAGCAAAAATTAGGCAAATAGAAAATGTCCTGATCTGCGCTGAGAGTATTGGCAGATATAATTTGTGTACATTTATAGTTACTTATGATATAAACGAGCTAAACGAAACTATTTGTAAAATACGAAACATCCAAGGCGTAAAAAATGTAAACGTGAATATTTGGACAGGTAACCGCTATAGAAATTTTGAAAGGGATCTAAAGGCCGCTGAAAGCTAATGGACATGGACACAGTAGACACTCAAATATTAACTGAATTAATAAAAGACGCACAAATGCCCTTCTCAAAAATTAGTCAAAAAATAGGTGTATCCCGAGAAACAGTAAGAAAAAGATTCGAAAAAATGAAAAAAGAAGGTATTATTAACCGAATAACCATTCTTATTGATGGTCGCAAGATTGGGGAACAAGGCGTAGCTTTTTTAATGCTAACTTGCGTGAGAGGTGCCAATAAAACAGTTGCCTTTGAAAATCTCAAGGTTTTACCAGACGTTTGTGTAGTAACTGAACTGATGGGTGATTTCGATTTTTTTGTTTGGATTAGAGTTAGAGACTTGGAACAAATTGCTCATCTTATAAATGATATAAGAAACTGTAAAGAAATTGACCATGTTGAAACTTTATTATTGCCTCAAACTTACTTTAGCTTTTCTTTAATTCCTAAAATCTCAGTAAAATGCGATGGGCTAGATCTTCCAAAAAGGGACTAACCTTTCCTAAGAAGTACTGCTTGAGGGGTTGGCGCTTAAAAGCGCCTCACAGGATTTTTATCGTGGTCCCGAGAACGCATAATTTCCCTCTTTGCATTTGCGCGATTGGATGCGTGTGCCAATGAATGGATACTAAAGATTTCAACGCCTAGAACGACCAAGTTCATGCATGATCACCTTTGAGCTTAGTAATTCCTATGGTTTAAGTTGACACCCATAGAGCATACTTTTTTGGCTGTGTATATTTCAATTCCTAAAGCGAATATTGCGCTTGAAATGATACTTAAACCAACTATTACTTCACTTAACATTCTACATGACACCTTTGGTGAATATAAGTAAATGCTCAACATAATTTAAAGTTAGTTGTGATTTGTTCATAATTTTTCATAATTACTAAAAATGTGTGAAGTAAATCTTCTAAATAATGTACAAAATAACTAAAGCATTTTTTATGTGATTGATTGAGCTCTTACACAAGATTGAAGTACGAAAGTTAAGTATTTATGACAACTGAGACACTCGCCAAAATATCAGCCACTTGTAAAAAGCAAATTAGATATACAAACCCTTCTAAAAACCCTGACTTCACTCTCGGGGAGATAGTGATTGAGTGTACATTTTGGTATGATGTAAAACAAAAAGCATTAGAACTAAGCCAAGATTCAGGATTATCATACCCTAAATCTTGATATGATCATTATTACAAACAACCGTTTTCTTGAAGCTTATTCCAATTTGCTCAGTAACTTGAACGTTAGAGTTATAACACTCAACGAACTTACTGAGGTGCTGTAATGGAATTTGGGCGAGTAGCTCAGTACGGATTGAAGCGTTCCTAGCAAAGTGGGGGTTCCTGCTTTGTTCTGATAACTTCCCGCAGAGAGCACCAGCCTCCTAAGTTGGGGGTCGAGGGTTCAAATCCCTCCCCGCCCGCCACTAACAAAACTCATAAACCCACCAGCCTTATACACACCCTTATGCAAACCCCCTCAACACAGAACCTACAGCAACTCACAGAAAAATTCGTACACTATGTCCAACTAAACAATCTCGAAGCTGCTACCGAGACACTAAAGCCATTACTAAACGCAGAATGCTCCTTCGCTAAACTCGACAAACTAGGTACATTAATCGGTTCTAAAGTAAAAGAAGACCCAGCTAAATTTCTAGCTGCCTTTGACCGTATAATTGACTCTCAGGCTATGGGTGGTTTTGTAGTTGTTAGCGAAGCCTTGGTGTCTTTTTTAGACGTAAATTTTGATGCAGCTATGCAAAAGAGCCGTGAATACATCATCAAGGGCGCAACATGGTATGTATGTGACATTATTGGGGAACGCAGCATAGGCAAAGCCGCAGTAAAGTATTTTGACAGGACTCTGCCGTTTCTAAAGGACTTTTTGGAGGATGATAACAAGTGGGTTAAGCGGAGTGCAGGCATATCGGTCCACTTTTTCTCCAAAAGGATCCAAAATGATCCAAAAAAAGCTGAAGAGCTCTTGGAGTTATTGGCGCCGCATATTGAGGAGAAACAGATTGATGTGGTTAAGGGCATCGGTTGGGGACTCAAGACCATGGGCAGGGTATACCCCGATGTCTTGACGCTTTTTCTAATCGAGCAGCTTAAGGCTAAAAAGAAATTCTCCAAGTTAATGATGCGCAAAGCACTGAAGTATCTACCTGCAGATAAAAAAGCGGAGGTTTTAGCATATGCATGAGGTTTACAAAGCCAAAAGCATCCTAAATGTACATAAGCATTGTGACGGAGGATGGTTCTGGTCTAAATATTCGGCTTCACCCTATACTGGATGCGAATTTGGTTGCACTTATTGCTATGCACGCGAAGCAAAATATAACCCCTACAAAGGGCAAAGTACCCTAACTCCGATGCAGGATGAATTCTCTGAACATATCAAAGTAAAGCAGAACGCACCTGAACTGCTGTCTAAACAGTTAAGCAAAAAACCCATTGATATCATCGACTTAGATAGCCATCAACCAGTCGACGTCAAATATGGGTACGCACGCCGAATGCTTGAGGTTTGCTACGATTTGGGTTTCCCTGTCTTTGTAAACGAGAAGTCGCCTTTGCTGCTAAGAGATTTAGACGTTCTTGAAAAAATCAGTAAAGCAACTTACCTAAACGTGGGCTGGTCAATCATCGGCACCCAAGAAGATGCCATTAAAATTGCTTTTGAACCAAAATCGCCCCCTTTTGAGGCACGTTTCCAAGCAATGCAGAAATTAGCTGAAAGAGGTATCTTTACAGGTACAGTTTTCATGCCTATTTTGCCCTTTATCTATGACACCGAAGACCACATCGAGAAAGTAGTGAGAAAAACTAAACAAAGCGGCGGAAAATACGTTTTAGAAGGCGGTTTGTCGCTAGTGAACCAATGCAGAACCAACTTCTACAAGGCATTATCCACCTATGATTCCAGTCTAATTCCAAAGTATGATGAACTCTACAGTAGTCCGAAGCTTATGACACTGGAAATTGCCAGAATCCACAAGTTGGTGGTAGAGAACTGCCAAAAACAGGGCTTAACACCCTACATATCTAGACCTATAACAATATACCCTAAAGAACAGCAGACTAACCGAATAATCGCTGAAAAATTCTACTTAAAAGCAAGGGAACTGGAGCTTTCGGGTGCAGATAGCTTTAAGGTGTGGGCTTATCGAAAAGCAGCTTGGGCGCTGGATGAACTAGACCGAGATGTAGAAAAGATATATCGAAGTCAGGGCGCGGAAGGTTTACGGGAGATTCAGGGAGTGGGTAAGAGTTTAGCTAACAAAATAGTGGTAGCCATAGAAGAAAACGCTGATAGAGCCTCCACTTCCTAAGTTGGGGGTCGAGACTTCCTGCTCTCTCCCGCCGTCATATCAATCAGCAGTATTCTCGTCAAACTAGGTCTTTTCAGAGGATTTTAGTAATTTAAATTTTCCGTTCCCAAGGTAGTAAAAATACGGGTGGTTTTTTCGGGCAGAAGGCCAATGACTACTAAACGGGTGGTTTGGCGCCATTGCAGTAACGTAGCTTTTTATGCTAATTTCTGGTACCGCAGGGTTTGTTTCATGTACTCTTTTCACTATGTCAGAAACGGTGAATACTTCAGTCTCTATTCGGTCGGCTGCCTCTGCAACCAATTTCCAGATCGGTTTTCCGTACTTCAAACACACCACCTAACTATTCTGACTTTATTTGCTTATTTTTCCGCAGCCTAATCAGATAAGCCAAGTTCATCACCAAAGAGAGTCCAATCAAGATACCCTCCAAGAAGCTGGAAACTGCAAAGCCGTCAACTTCAAAACTTAAAAACCGACCTATCAAAAGGCCGATGGCAAGCGAGATCATGCCGACCGAGAGCATTGTTTCATCTCTAAGAGGCATAAACAGTCACAAGTTAGGGTTTATTTCAGGTTCCTTTATAACTATTTCTTTAAGCCTAGAAATTTAAAGTTGGGGGTCGAGGGTTCAAATCCCTCTTCGGAATTAACTATTCTATGATAGTTGAAAAACTATAATAAATCGCACAAACTACCTGTCCCTATGTTCATTTTAGTAACTGGCGGCTTTGGCTCAGTTGGCTTAAGTATTGTTAATGAATTACTGCAGCGGGGACATCGTGTTAGAGTAATGGAGTTAGATTCCAAAAAGACACGAAAATATGCTGAGCAATATGGGAATAGTATCGAAGTTTTGTGGGGAAATCTTTTAGATCCTACCAGTTTACATAAAGCAGTTATGGATGTAGATGTAATTGTCCATTTAGCAGGTATCCTTCCTCCATTAACAGAAGAAAATAAAGAGTTATGCTTTAAAGTAAACGTTGGAGGAACCCGCAACCTATTAGACGCAATAAAAACCAGAGCTAACCCACCTCCAATTGTATTTGCCTCTTCAGCAAGTGTCATGGGACCCACACAGAGCCGCACGCCTCCAATAAGCGCTTACGAACCAACCAATCCTACAACAAATTATACACATTCTAAAGTTCAAGTTGAACAAGACCTAAAAAACTCTGGTCTTTCCTATTGTATCTGCCGATTTGGAGCAGTTCTTTCAACTCAAAAGTCCGCTGACACTTCTTTGATAAAAAACGCGTTTGATATTCCTTTAGATGCACGGGTAGAAATGATTTTGGATTTGGATGTTGCTGTAGCGATTGCTAATGCAGTTGAACTTATGGGAAAAGGTGATGTGTTAAACGGAAAAATCTTGAATATTGCAGGAGGAAAAGCAAATGGATTTCAACGGTATGGTCGTGATTTAACTCAAGCAATCTTTGAAGTGATGGGAATTGGGAAGCTTGATGAAAAACGGTTTACTACAAACGAATACTTTATTGATTGGTTAGATACAGAAGAAAGCCAAAGGCTACTGAAGTATCAAAATCATACTTACCAACAAATGTTGGACTTATCCATTAAGCCTTATAAAAAATTCAGACCATTAATTAAATTATTCAGCCCTTTTATTAGATGGTTTTTAGAACGACAATCACCATATCATACAAACTAACAGTAATTAGTCCCAATGTGGCAAAATCGAATTTAGGGCTGACAAACCTGTTTCTATTAATTGACAGGATCAACCTTTGTTGTAAGCGCATTATCAGTTGCAGGTGACGGTCGCTTTAAGGTATATGGTGCCAATACTTTCCAATGAAAAACGCCATAGGAAACGATTAATCTAAACCAGAAAGTTGCAAACCTGTTTAGAAGAATCGAAGTCACGCCTATACCTGATGGTATTCCTAAAGCGATGAAAAGAGCGCTTCTTATTATTTCGTTGAATCCTAAGAAGGATACGCCTTCAACAAGTAAAGTTGCAGTTAAAGCGTACGCAATTAAAGCTTGGTACATAGGCAAGTTGTAATCTAAAGCCATGAAACATAAAATAAAGACCACCAAATCTGCAAACCAAGCCAAAACCGTAAAAACAATAGGCCATAATAAACCGCGTGGATTCGCTTTAAGGGCAACAATACCCATGTGAAAATCACCAATAGTTTTTTCCATTTTACTCCTAAAATCAGATGGGTCCCATTTGTTCCTGCGCAGAAAACAGATCAACCGCGTGGTCCAATCCAACAACTTGCCTATTGTTCGCTGATTGCTGCTTAGATAGAATATCAACACTAAAGTGAAAATGAGTATTAAAGAAATCCCAATTATTATTCCAAAAACAGTTGAATCCACATTTCCATAACCTAAAACCCATAAAGCTAAACCAACAATAGTGTTTACCAAGAGTACCATAATTATCAAGATTTTATGGGCAATAACAGAAGCAACAACTTTGCCTGTATCATGTCCATCCGCTTTACACAACCAATACGCTTTAAACAAATCGCCAGTTACACCCCCTGGAACAACATTATCCACAAAAATTCCCACCCAGCCAAACCAAAAAGCCGTTCTGATACTAATTCTACAACATAAATTACCTAGAAGACCCCGCCAAACAATAGAATGGAAAAAAACACTAACAACCACTAGAACAATAGCTAATGAAAAGTACCATAAATTCAGCTTTTCTAAAGAAGAAACGAAACCAGAAACACCCACATAATAGTAGAGGTAAAGAACAAAAACTACGAGTCCAATAACAGAGACCAAAAGAACTGGCTTTGAAAGCTTAGGTTTTTCTACTGAACTCACTTCAACACCTGTATTTTTATGGAAAACAAAATAACATTAATGCAGCTTCCATTTAATTAACTAATTCTAAAATTACTTACGTAGACCTTGAAATCAGCAATTACTTGGGATTAAATTTGGAAAACCAATTTAAAACATAACTGAACAGATTAAGAAGGTGAAAAATGCTTGAGAAAAACTTCCCTGGCTGCCATTACTTTATTTATCCTTCTTCTGGCATCTTGCCAAGCCGTTCAAGGCGCATCTCAATGGCAAACCACATCCATAGAGTTAACAACTTTATGCCCAGAAGATGTTACAATTTACTTTTTTGATGTAGGTGATGCTGATTCAATACTAATTAAAACATCCACCCAAAACGTCCTGATAGATGGTGGATCAATAGCAGATGGCGCAACGGTGCTTAACTACTTAAGCATGTATGGTGTTTCAGAAATAGATTTACTCTTCCTTACGCACCCTCATGAAGACCACATGGGTGGTTTATTATCAGTTCTGCAATCATCAATAACAGTGCATGACATCATTTACAATGGTTACAACTATACTATTGACAGCTTCTATTCCTTTCTTGCTTTAGCTTCAACTCATAACTTGACTATTGCTAGCAGAGATCAAGTATACTCTCTTTCATCAGCAATC
Source organism: uncultured Candidatus Bathyarchaeia archaeon (assembly GCA_964640475.1). Classification (GTDB taxonomy): domain Archaea; phylum Thermoproteota; class Bathyarchaeia; order Bathyarchaeales; family Bathycorpusculaceae; genus Bathycorpusculum. Next base: position 14,208 of record CAZXGX010000021.1, on the reverse strand, counting down.
AATTTCACCGTTCTAAATCCAACCCAGCCTCTGGAATTTTCAGACATTAACGATAACAGCATAGCTCTAATGTTGAAAGTTGGAGAGACAAGCATTTTACTAGCCGGAGACACTACAAGTGACGCCGAAAAAAGCATGATAGATTCTGGTCTAAACCTGAAAAGTCAAGTGCTAAAAGTAGGGCATCATGGAAACAGCGGTGGCACAACAAAAAAGTTTCTTAACGCAGTAACTCCAAATTATGCCATCATCAGTGCTTCAAGCGATCAACCAGAACAAGAAGTGCTTGATAGATTAACAGATAAAAATGCAACTACATACACAACCTATAATGATGGAACAATAATTCTATCATTAAAATCTACTTCCATAGAATCTACTGCTTCACCACCACCAATCACACAAGACTCTCAAGCTCTCATAGTAGTAGTTTCAATTTTAATAGCCGCCATTTTAGCTGCAGTAATAATCTATAAGAAAAAAAGCAGCAAACCACTTGAATTATAAAATACAAGAGCTATCCACTTCATCTTCTTCATAATTTTAAATTGAAAAAACTAGAATCTTTAACGGTTGTCAAGGCTTCAAATTCTAATCTATAACAAACAATTTTAGCCAAAACGGTTTTAACAACGTACTGTTTTTGTTAATTATGGGGTTGTTTACTTGGATGTTTTAAGAAGTATATACAAAGCTGAACAGGCACAAAAAATCCTCAGTCCAGTCCCCTATGACAAAGGCTTCCATTTTTACATTGCACTTGGCAACTATACAGGCGTAACGTCAACGTCTCTTTGTTCTTTCTTAAGAGATGTGGGAAGCATCGATCCGCAGTCAATAAAATTCCACTTTGAACGTGGCGATTTTCAGAAGTGGATAAGAAAAATTCTTGGCGATGAAGAATTGGCTAAAAAAATCGAAAAACTAAACAAAAACGTTGAGGAAGAGACTCTAAGACAACAACTAACTGGTTTGGTGCAGAAAAGAATTTCTCAACTACAATTAACCGTTACCTAGCAGTCCCATCTAGAATTGGAGTACAAAATTTTAAATCCCCTTAATTTAGTAACCGTACTATTAGATGGGAGCCCAAGTTTATGGAACCAGACTTTATTAAAGTAGCAGAAAAATCAGAAATATCTACGGGAAAAACAAAAATCGTCAAATTAAACAATAGTGACGTTCTTCTAGTCAATGTTAACGGCAACTTTTATGCAATAAACGGGAAATGCACTCATATGGGTGGAGATCTATCTAAAGGAATCTTGGAAGACAATATTATTACTTGCCCGAGGCACAAAGCCAAATTTGATGTAACCACTGGCAAAGTCGTTTCTCACCCTAAAATGGGGCTACTGCATCCTAAAGCCAAGGACTTAATAGCTTATCAGGTTAAAGTTGATCAAGAAAGCGTCTGGATTAAATTATAGAAAACTCAATTTTTTTTGTTAAAAAGAGGAGGACTTGGCTTAGAAGCAGCCGGTCCAGCAGTATAGGCACAAATCTTCCTTTTTTAAAGCCTTATTATTAGGTGCTTCGATAACTGCTTTAATCATCTCCTCTAATGTTAAGAAACGTAGAGTTGTGAAACCTATCCTTTTTCTTACACGCTCAACCATATCTTCATAATTGTCGCCTTGATCTGCAACTGGATTAGTCCCAGGCATAATTTCCTCAATATTCTTGTATGTTGCAAGATCGCAGGGTCTAGTTGCCAGGTCATAGATACAAGGATAAAATTGTGGTGGAGAAGCTATGCGCCCATGTATCTCCTTTGGTTCAAAAGGCATAATTTTCTCTTTCAAAAGATTCCTAAGTTGGGTTCCTCGCCTAATTGAGTCGTCCACTAAAATTATGCTTTTACCCTGTATAATCTGTGGATTAGGAACCTGTTTGTACTGCGCTACAATTTCACGTTTTTCCTGAGCAGGTGGAATGTAGCTTCTACCCCAACCAGGCGTGTATTTTACCAATGGCCGACGAAGCGGAGCAAGCAAATCTAATGATTCGTTTACTCTTTTTTCACATTCTGTTTGATCTATTTTTCCTTCACTCAATTCCAAAAACGTTTTTGTAATGTTTTCTTTTGTTAATTCTATTTTTCTTTTAACATACCCGATTGAATGCGGTAAACCGGAATCAGCAATACCTAAAACCAAATCGGCTTTTACGTTGTCATTTTCAGCTAAGAAGCCACCACAGCGTTCTCTGACTATTTCCGAGTTTATACCATAAAAGTCTGAGGCTGGAAAACCAGAATAGATGTGAAGGAAAGGACAATACTTTTTCTTACCCTGGGTCGGCACTCGGGTTACCAAGCCGTTTTGTCCAAAAGCAACGATTTCACGGTAATCAAGAAATTTCTCAACGTGATATCCCAGATTTGGAAAGGCTGTGGTTTCTGAAGCAACGACCCAACTTTGAGCTTTTGAACCAAAAACCAGTGGGAACTTGTCTCCTGCTGCATATATAGTGCGTTCTTTTTCTGATAACAGAAGCAATGAAATTGTTCCTTCAATTGTTTCATACATTTTCCGTATGCCGTCAACTATGCCCTCTCCCCTGCAGATTAATTCACCAACAAGTTCGGTTTGGTTTGGAATGTTAGTGCCATCTTTTTGTGCAGACTTCTTAAAAGTTGTACCCTGTGCCATCAGTGAAGTAAAAACTTGTTTAGAATTTTTTATCAAGCCAACCGTGCATAATGCGAAGGTGCCGATTTTAGATTCAAATTTTAACGGTTGCTCTTCACGAGTGTCACTAATTACGCCTATACCTAATTCTCCGTTTAATTCTTCATAGCGTTTTCCAAAACGAGTCTTAAATTGGCTATTACTAATATCACGAGAAATAGTCTCTATTTCCCCATTAAGTAGCGCCAATCCGCCTACTTCGGTTCCTAAATGAGTATTATAATCTGTTCCATAGAAGAGATCTCTAATACAGCCACCTTTTGACGCAACACCGAACAAGCCGCCTAACATGCAATATTCATCCTTGTATAACTTGTCGTTACTTAAAGCCTAAAAGCCTTGCCGTTATACTCACTTTTTTCCATGGACTATTAAATTATGGTTTCTTAATTCGTTTCAAATAAAGTATTGATAATCCAAAAACACCAGCAACACCTATGACAACATAAACTAATATCATAAATTGAAAAGCCTCAACCTGAGGTAGTGACCAAATTCTCATATCAGGATCACATAAAGTACCTAAAGCGATACAACCCACAGTTACTATTTCTGTAACACCATCTCTGTCAACATCTCCCGTAGCTACATTCCAAGCGCATGCACCATCATCAATCGACCAATCCACACTATTCAACACAGTAAAGTTTGCACCATTCCAACCCCAAACTTTAAGCTGCCCCCGATCATGACCAGCAGTCTCATTAGCAAAACTGTCCTTTGAAGCCACCATTCCGCTTCCGACAATTTCGGTTTTTCCATCTCCATCAACATCATTAAGCGTTAGACACTTAACCTCTGTTAGATAATCTGTTGTCCATTCTTCACTATACAATTGAGATAGAACGTTTCCATTCCAACTCCAAACCTTCATCTGTGCATTGATTCTTTCTCCATCAAAAGCAAAACCACCAGTTACAATTTCTTGAGCGCTATCACCATTAACATCAGCAGCCTTAACATTATTCACAATCGTGTTCCCCTGAGGTTGCCCTGCAATAGTTAATGCACAAACACCACCAACCAACTGCCAAATCTCATTTGCCTTCAAAGAAAACTCTTGCCCATTCCATTGCCACAAACAAAGCTGCCCTTTACTATTGCTTAAATCATCCGAATAACCAGCAATAACAATCTCCACGACATCATCACCATCCAAGTCAGCAGCATACACAGAATTAGCAACCTCAACTGCTGCAACATCAAGGTCTAATGTATCAACTAAAGTTAAATTACCCTCTCTAAAGTGCCATAAACAAAGCTGTGCGATGTTACCTGATTCTTTGCGTAGAGAACCGACCGAAAGGATTTCTTGCACTCCATCGCTATCTAAATCGCTAACGTAAATTGAACTAATAGATGCTCCTTTATATTCCACTTTTAACGATAAATCCTCATCACTCCATTGCCACACTCTAAAGGAGCTGAAAAAACTAGTATCATTTCTAGTACTGCCTGCAGTAAAAACCTCAACACTGCCATCTCCGTCTGCATCAGCAGCATAAACACATCCAACACTACCGTTCCATATCTGATTCGCTTTCAAAACAACATTTTGGCCATCCCATCTCCACATTTTCAATGGCGCTTCAAAAGTCATTCTAGAACCATCAACATAACGATACATGAAACCCCCAGTAATAATCTCCAAGATGCCGTCACTATCCACATCTGCTATATAGAGACTGTGCGTTCCTGGTATGCATGTTCCACCTACACCATAGGTTTCCCAATGTTGTTCAGCCTCTAACTCAAAGGTTCCATAATGTGAATCAGCCGCCCATACAGCACAAAAACAAGACAATAAAAGAAGCATTAAGAAAGCACATAGAAACTTGTGTAGCCCCATTATCAAGCCCTTCCTTGAGATTGATAGAAGTTGTTGTTCTTTAAAATCTTGCGCCTTTACTGAGCACTATACCTTTTTGTTTAGTTTATTGGTTTATTCCATCCACCATTGCTATATCGGGCAATTATTCCAAACGGTAAAGAAAGCAGGAAAAGGTCAATTACTGCAATATATGGTGAAAAGGGCAAATGTGTCATTGTTTGAAGTATAAGATTTATTGTTGTAAATGCAAGTACCAAAAAGAAACCGTTCAGCCAAATGCCTACCTGCCAACCTTTGAGTTTATAGAGCTTGTGAATAATTAAGATGTTAATTGCACCTACTGCTATAGGTCCAATAAGGTAGGTTGTCATATAGAAGAATATGAAGCCTAACGGTGGCAAAAACATCATAAAAGCTTCTTTAGTGTTGTTTAATACTGTTTGAAGAATAATTAATGCGCCTACAATAAGTAAACCATGAATCAGTAACCGCGTTAACGTATTGAATTTTTCAAGTTTAGTTAACATTGTCTGCAATCCATTCTCCTACAGCTTGTTCTGCTGGTCTATTACGAATACCATAATAGTCTTCAGCGCTATTCCAATACGCTAACCAACAACCATCAAGACCCATACTCTTGAAAAGGTTTAATCCTCTAATTATGAAGTCACTTTGTGCAAGACTATTGCTGGTAGACATTCCGAACTCTGTTATCACAACATCTTTGCCAGTGATGCTGTGCAGGTTTTCTATAAAATGCGGCGAGAGTACAAGAAAAGCATCCATGTAGATATCTAATCCTACAAAATCCAAGCTTTTGCTTAATTCGATAGGTACATTACTTCGAAGAGTATAGCCAGCGCCAAAATTAGTATATAATTTAGCTGACAAATGATGAGATTTAACAACAGAGTATACTTGTTCAAAATTAGTGACTATTTCGTCGTCGGTAAAAAGTGCACCCACATCCCATGAAGCAGATAATTCTGGCTCGTTAAGCACTTGAATGTACTCTAAATAATTGCCCCATCTGTTAAGGTAGTAATCAATTTTTGAAGTAGTGTCATGATTCTTTATAACAAGTGCAACATCCAAGTCAACTAGGTTTGTTGCCTCAAAAAGCCTATCAGTTCTCAAGTTAGTGAGGTCTTCGCCATAAACATCGTCAGGATTACATTCAAGGGTTATACGAATTACGTTTATTCCAAGATTTTTTATTCTAAAAACTTCATCATAAATCTGATCAGGGAAGTCTTGTTCGTAGACATAGTGAACTCCTACTTGAAAATTAGATCTAGAAGCACGGTCTGCTGATGAATAATAGGCATATGGAAAGAAAATATGCGTAAAAAACAGCAACACGCAACAAGTAATTATAATTAGGTTTTTAACTAGACTCTTACTAGTAAATCGAGCTATACTTTGAATGGCGGTACCGAAGTATTTTTGGATGACCTCAAACATGAACCACAATAGGTTGTGAGTTTGTTTTTATGGATTTCCCATTTTAAGGTTTAACCTTGATTTTTTAAGAGGCATGCAGATAAATAATTGTATTCAATCTTAAATTTTTGTTAAGAAATAGCGACAAATTCAGCGTTTTTATTAAGGAATTGATCCTAAAATTTGGCTATTTTACATTCTGTTTCATATTTAGACTTACAAATCTTTTTATATTTGCTGCAACGAATGAGGTGTGTCACATTAACCTCATGTAATAATAACAAAAGCTCCTGAGCTTTCGAAAATTAAATTAGCATGAATGATTCTGTGGCAGGAGAAAAAATAACATTCAAATACAGTCGTTTAAAGACTTGCCTCTAAACAGGGAAGTCTTGAGAAGTATAGAAGAATTAGGGTTTGATAGTCTTTTTCCAATTCAAGCTCAAGCAATAATACCCTTGCTAGATGGCAAAGATGTCATTGGGCAAGCACAAACAGGAACCGGCAAGACAGCCGCTTTTGGGGTCCCAATGGTTCAACGGTTAAATCCATTAGTTAAAGGTGTGCAAGGTTTAATTTTAGTGCCCACCCGTGAATTAGCCGTTCAAGTAGCCGATAACATGACAAAATTCGGCAAATACGCCAAGATGCGAGTTTTAGCAGTCTATGGTGGAGAATCAATTAATAAGCAAGTACATGCCTTAAGCGGCAACATCCAAATTGTAGTTGGCACTCCAGGACGTTTAATTGACTTAATGGAAAGACGTGTCCTGAATTTGGCATCTGTCAAGATAGTTGTTCTTGATGAAGCTGACCGCATGTTAGATATGGGCTTTATGGAAGACGTCGAATACATTCTTTCAAAAACTCCACGGGACAGGCAAACAAGCCTTTTTAGCGCAACCATTGACTCATCAGTAATGCGCGTCTGCAACAAATACATGAAAAACCCTGAAAAAATCCTAGTTAGCAAAGACGAAATCGCCGTTATACAAATGAAACAGTACTATACTGTAGTAAACCAAGGCAAAAAATTTGACGCCCTCTGCAGCATTTTGCACTCAGACAATGTAGAAAAAGCAATCATATTCTGTCGAACACGCCGCGACACCAGCAGAGTTTCAGAACAAATGGGACGCAAAGGCTTCCGAGTACAAGCATTACACGCTGGCTTCACACAGGCACAAAGAGACCGTGCAATTAACGATTTCCGAGCAGGCAGACTCAGCTTACTTGTTGCCACTGACGTTGCAGCAAGAGGCCTAGACATTCAAGGTATCACACACATCATAAACTATGACGTACCAAACGATCCCCCAGTATACTTCCACCGCATCGGTAGAACAGCACGCAAAGGAGACGAAGGAACAGCGATTACACTTGTAAGCTATGGTGAAATGAGCGACTTCAACAACATCAAAGCCTTAACAAAGACAAAAATTGAAGAAATCCATTCAGCAACTACCAAAACGGCTGAAGTGGATTCACCAATCCAAGGCTTCTACTAAGAAGCTAACCTTATCTTTTCTATTTTTAGACTTTTTAAATAATAAAGCGCTTGACGAGCCTATTAGTGGTTCTTTGTTGAAACCGATAGAGGGTAGGTCACTAATGGCGATTTTTTAAGCCAATAATATGTTGAAAACCTATTCTGGCAAAGATTGCTTATTTAGCGGTTTGGGTCAGCGATATTTGACGATTTCTCACAGCTTATTGGGCTCGAAGCCGTCGCCTCACATCATCCCAAATTTAGAATGGGGGTTAGGCTGATTTAATGGTTTTGATTATTAATGTTCAGTTCTGAAGTAAGAAAAATTTGTGCAGAAAAGCTCTGATGTTCCGTGCGGCTTGGTTAAGATACACGACAGTTGACGAATCTAAATCTTTAAACCTTTGCATAGATAGTGGGTACTTAAACGAGTCTTAACGTGAGGTGAAAAAAAGATATGATGTTCATAGAAGAAGACGAAGAATGGGAAGAAGGCGAAGATGAAGAGTGGGAAGAAGAAGAATGGTAAATCCAATATGCTAACCAAAATTCAGTAATTTTTTCCTTTTAAATCATAACTCAAGTTTTAGACGCTGTTTCTAGGCAAATTACATAACCAAAAAGGAATTAGCAAGTAATTTCCCCTTCTATTCAGGTTTAGGTTTATAACTATCTTGTTGGATTATTTTTTCAGCCATGACAAGATTAGCTGTTCTAAACCCAGACCGATGCAAAGTCAAAAAATGCAACCACCTTTGCGTAAGTTTCTGTCCAATGGTACGTAGTAGAGTGGAAGCCATAAAAGTCGAAGGCAACAAAGCTGTTATTTCTGAAACCCTTTGTAGCGGATGTGGTATTTGCGTAAAAAAATGCCCCTTCAAAGCAATAAACATCGTAAACTTGCCAGACGAACTAGACAAGGATTGCAGTCACCGTTTTAGTGAAAACAGCTTCAAACTTTTCCGTTTACCAATGCCTTCACCAGGCACAGTCTTAGGTCTTCTTGGCCAGAACGGTATTGGCAAAAGTACAACACTTAAAGTATTTTCAGGAGAAATCAAACCGAACCTAGGAAAATTTGACAATCCGCCTGAATGGACCGAAATTATCCAGAATTACCGAGGTTCAAGTCTTCAAGATTACTTCTTAAAGATGAGTGAGAAAAAAATCAAAGTCAGTAGCAAACCCCAATATGTAGACAAAATTCCAAAAGCAGTAACAGGGAAAGCTGGTGATTTATTAGAAAAGGTTGATGAACGCAACCTTCTTGATCAGTTTGCAGATGACCTGGATCTTAGAAAGATTTGGGATAGACCGCTAGAAGTACTTAGCGGCGGTGAACTTCAACGAGTCGCGGTTGCAGCAGCATTAAGTCGAGATGCAGATGTTTACCTTTTTGATGAACCCTCAAGTTATCTTGATGTTAAACAGCGACTCACCGTTGCTAGAGCGATTCGCAGCCTAAAAGAGCAACAAAAAACAATCATTGTAGCAGAACATGACCTGGCAATTATTGATTACCTTTCTGATCAAATCTGTGTTTTCTATGGTGAACCAGGAGTCTACGGTGTCGTCTCCCATGTGCATGGAGTCCGCACAGGCATCAACATTTACCTCCAAGGTTACATTCCAGACGAAAACATCATGTTCCGCAAAGAATCAATCGTTTTCCAGGAAAGACCTCCAACATTAGGCGCTAACGTCAACGAAACCTTACTGAAATGGGACCAATTTGAGAAAACTTTTCAAGGCTTCAAACTATCAGCTCAACCCGGCGAAATACGCCGCGGCGAAATCGTTGGTATTTTAGGACCAAACGGCATCGGAAAAACTACATTCGTGAAAATTCTTGCAGGTTTAGACGAGACTGATGACAAACGAAAATTCGGCGAACTAAAAGTTAGCTATAAACCACAATATATCGCCCCAGACTTTTCAGGAACTGTTCAAGAATTATTGATGGATGTTGCTAAAGAAAACTTTACTTCAAGCTGGTACAAGACTGAAATTGCACAACCACTTCGACTTCAAGTTTTGATGGATCGAAACGTTATGGAGCTCAGTGGAGGAGAACTTCAAAAAGTAGCCATAGCTGCATGCCTAAGCCGTAAAACTGACATGTACCTGCTTGATGAACCAAGTGCATACTTGGACGTTGAAGAACGCTTAAACATGGCAAAAACCCTGAGACGCGTAGTTGAAGCTCATGGCATTCCAGCATTTGTAGTTGAACATGACGTTGTCACTCAGGACTTTATTGCAGACCGCTTGATGGTTTTCAATGGTGACCCGGGCATAAGTGGAACTGCAAACACACCGACAACGCTGCGGCTTGGAATGAACATTTTCCTTAAAGAAATGAATATCACCTTTAGACGTGATCCAACATCTCTGCGTCCAAGAGTTAACAAGGAAGGCTCCCAGATGGATGAGTTCCAGAAGGGCATAGGTGAATACTACTATACCAAAATTGTAAAAACTGACGAAGACAAAAAGGATGACGATACAAAGAAAAAAGCCAAGCAACACGATCAGTCAAAAGACAAAAAAGATACGCGTTAAGTCATTTCCGCTGATATTTAATGCCTCATAACCCTTTGTATTTGATGCTTATTATCGAGTGTTTCTTGAAGCAAATGTATGTAAGCCTATGCCGAAACCTAAAATAAGCGGATAACAAAAGTTATAGCCACTTGAGGATTCAGTAGTGTCATCCATCATTGAGGATCTAATAGCACGAAAAGTTTTCAACAATCGCGGAGAAGAAACCATAGAAGTAGACGTAATCACAACTTCTGGTTTTGGTAGAGCCTCTGCACCCGCTGGAAAAAGCCGTGGGAAAGCTGAAGTAATCTATTATCCACAAGGTGGTGTAGACGCAGCAATAAAAAAGGTCGATGAACTCATTGCCCCTGAACTGGCAGGATTAAACGCTGATTTTCAAGAAGAAATAGATAGCACTTTACACGAAATTGACGGCAGCACCAACTTCAAAAACATAGGGGGAAACACCGCGTTTGCCATCTCATTGGCGAATGCTGAAGCAGCTGCAAATTCACATGGATTATTACTATTCCAGTTTCTAGGAGGAAATGCAGCTACAAGTCTACCTTATCCACTTGGAAATTGCATAAGTGGTGGTATGCATGCACGCGGCAAATCGCCGGATATTCAAGAATATTTGGCATTGCCTCATGGCGCAGAATCTTTCCTTGAAGCTGTAACCGCTAACACTCTAATTCATAAAAGAATCGGCGACGTTCTAAAGAAGAAAAGTGACTCTTTTAATGGTGGAAAAAGTGATGAAGGCGCTTGGATAGCCAACATTGACACTGTTAGCGCGTTTGATGTTATAGCCAAAGCTTGTGAAGAAATCGGTAACGAAATGGATTTTGAATGTGGCTTTGGTATTGATGCTGCTTCTTCTTCAATGTGGAAGGAGAAAGATGGCAAGTATATTTATGAGAATGAGGGCGTAAAACGAGACACTGGCGAGCAGCTAGAGTTTCTGCTTGAATTAATTGAGAAGTATCATTTAGTTTATGTCGAGGATCCTTTCCACGAGGAAGATTTCGAAAGTTTTGCTGAATTAACACGTAAATCTAAGAATTGTTTGATTTGTGGAGACGATTTATTCACAACTAATACTGAAAGGTTAAATAATGGGATAAAGATTAACGCTGGAAATGCAATCATAATTAAAGTTAACCAGATAGGAACCCTAAGCGATGCAGTTGAAACAATAGAGGCTGCTCAGAGGCATGGTTATGACCCTGTTGTGTCTCACCGATCTGGAGATACCTGTGATTGGCATATAGCTCATTTAGCCGTGGCTTACAAGTGCCCTATCATCAAGACAGGTGTGGTTGAGGGTGCACGAATTGCAAAGGTTAATGAGTTAATAAGGATTGAACATTTCCTTGGAAACAGGGCTAAAATGGCACACTTGAAAGTACGATAATAGAGGAATGAAATTTGGCAGAAGATAAAGAAAATCTACCAGTTGAAAATCAACCAGAGGAAGAGGAAAACCAAACTGAAAGTACTGTAGAAGATGTTAACGAAGCGGAAGCTGAAGCTCCAATAGAAGAAGTTGAAGAGGTATCAGTTGAAGCTGAAGCCGAAGAAGAGAAGCCGCAGGATGCTCCGCCTACAGAAGAGCTTTTGTTACCAAGAGACACCTTGCTCTCTGCAGGTATCCACATAGGTACCAGGATGAAAACCCTGGATATGGAACCATTCATTTATCGTGTAAGGCCTGACGGTTTATTCGTTTTAGACGTTAAAAAAACTGATGATCGCATAAGAATTGCAGCTAAATTCCTTTCAAGATACGAAAAATCTAAGGTTGCAGTAGCCGCCACAAGATTGTACGCTCATGAACCAGTCAAGAAATTCTGTGAGATAACCGGTTCAACCCCAATCATCGGCAGGTTCATCCCAGGTCAGCTTTCAAATCCACAATACAGTAATCGTGTCGATCCAGAAATTATCGTTGTCTCAGATCCCCGTGCAGATGCACAAGCAGTCAAAGAAGCTAGCAGAGTAGGCATACCAATCGTTGCGTTATGTAGCACTGACAACGAGTTTGCAGGTGTCGACTTCGTTATCCCAACAAACAACAAAGGCAGACGCGCATTAGCAGTAATATTTTGGTTATTAGCAAGACAAATGCTACGCGAACGAGGCGAAATTGCAGCAGACAAAGATCCAGCAGCAACAATTGAAGACTTTGAGGCAAAGGTTACACGAGAAGAGGAGGAGGAAACCTAACCTTTTGCCGCCGATTCGGCGTCCAGTTGTTGCCGGTCAATTTTATGATGGCGACGCCGAAGCGCTTAGATCCCAAATTGAAGCTTGTTTTTTAAGTAATCTCGGTCCGGGAAAAATTCCCGGCGTAAACTTACATTCTAACCCAAGAGATATTATTGGTCTGGTTTGTCCACATGCAGGGTACATGTATTCAGGTCATGTTGCAGCTTCAGCCTATAATGACTTGGCATTAGACGGTGCTCCTGATAGTGTTGTTATTTTAGGTCCAAATCATACTGGTTATGGCAGTGCATTAGCATTGATGCGTGAGGGGCTTTGGAGGACTCCGCTTGGTGATGTTAAAGTTGACAAAGATTTGGCGGATACTATTTTGGCAGAGACAAGTGTTATTGACGTGGATGATTTAGCTCATCGCTTTGAGCACTCCATTGAAGTGCAACTACCTTTTCTTCAGTACCTTTACGCTGACAAGTTCAAGTTCGTTCCTATCTGTTTCTTGATGCAAGATTACACTTCTGCGGTTGAGGTTGGTAGGGCTTTAGCTGAAGTTTTAGATGCCCGAAATGCTGTGGTTATCGCCTCTTCAGACATGACTCATTACGAGCAGGCAAAAGTGGCTGAGAAAAAAGATAAGGCTGCGCTTGATGCAGTTGTGGCTTTAGATGCTAAACGCTTTTACGAGACTGTTGAATCCCAAAATATTTCTGCGTGTGGTTATGGTCCAATAGTTGCGTTGATGACTTATGCTGAAGCAGTAGGTGCTAAAGCTAGATTGATAAGTTACCATAATAGTGGTGACGTTTCTGGAGATAACTCAAGTGTTGTTGGGTATGCTTCAGTGAGCTTTAAAAAATAAGCAAATCATGTCTATTGGTAAAGTAATTTGTGAATAACTTTGGTTTTTTCAGGTTATTACCCTACTATAATAAACTTTTTTTATTAGTTTTTTCTTTTATATCAGTAATAAATTGTAAGTTTTAAACTATTTATTTTTGCTTTCGTTTCTTTTTTTTCTCTGGGCGCTACTTTTATAGTGCTTTTGTTTGTTTTTAGCTTGACTGCTATATGTGTCTACATTTTAGTACAACTAAATTAAAGACAAAATTCTTAAACCTAAGATTACAATGATTCATGCAGCCTCTAGATGGAACCTCAGCGTGATTCCAGCAGACTTACAACTATTGGTCGATATATGATGAAAAGCAATGTCCGAAGAAAAACTTTTGTTGCGCGAGAGGACTTACTAAACCGTTTAGTTGAGGTTGCTAAAGCTCAAGGCTGCAGCCTTTTTGAATTAGTTAACGATCTCTTCCAATTGGCAATAGTTTCTGACCAGTTATGTTTCAGCTTAAAGCGGGTAGTTGATGAACGAAAAATTATAGAGACTGCTAAAGGAGTCGGATTTGTGCTTGGTTTAGAGAGTCTCTGGTATGAAATGGTCGATATAGCTTATAAGAGTCAAAAGCGTTCTGCTTTAAAAAGCTGGTTTGACGCTGGAGTTTGGTTCGCTACGCGATACATTAGTAATGGATCTAGATCTCCTCTTGACTTGTTTAAGAATGATTTATCTGCTTTTACTTGGAATGCTCCCGAATGCGAGTTTGAAATGTACAGCGATAAAGTCTTTGTTAAGGTTACAAGTCCAAGGTTTACAGAAGCTTACACCTTTCTTTTTGCTTCTTTTATTTTAGGAGCTATGGAAAAGTTTGGTTACAAACCTGTCTCTCAAGAAGTTTCTCGGGGACTTATCCGAATAGAAACAGTAAGGGATGAAGCATATGGTTCAGCGTAAAGACAAGAAGTTAGTTTATGTTAATTATGATCTTCTCGAAGAGGTTGCTAAAGCATCTAGAAGTCGTGGAGAAACAATCACAAAGTTTCTCGAAGAAGCCTTAATTCAGGCTGTTAGAGTTACAACCGCTGGGTATGATATTCAACAATTAGGCGAATTTTTTGAGGTTATGTATGCTCAAAGAATC
>CAZXGX010000020.1:0-22297 GCA_964640475.1 uncultured Candidatus Bathyarchaeia archaeon | reverse complement strand
AGTTAGAAATTTTTTGTTCATCATGTATAGACCACTATTTGATAGGGTAATGTCATATACTGCATGTTGGCAATTTAACATTTAAGTCTCTTTAATCGAGAAAGACAGGTTTTTCTGTTATGAACATTGGAACAGCCTCAAGATAAAAATGTTTTTTCTTATAGCACGGATCAAGTTTGTCTTTGTAGTTTAATGATTTGTTTCAAATTATCAAATAGGATCAGAGTCTGCTTAAGAAGAAAAAACATCTAAAACTCAACTCACTAATTTTTTTCTATATCGTTTACTGGCATTATCCAAAATAGTGCTCAAGAAAAACTACAATATTTTTAAGCTTGTCTGAAAACGTTTCAAGAAAAAGCAGGAACTACGGGTGAAATCCCCCGAGGAGCATAAGTTCAAGTCCCACCACCATCAATACATTGATGACAACTATGAGTTACTATTGCAGTGTATGTAAAGCGGCAATAAGCGAAAGCGCAAATGAATACTCAATGCGTCACTTTGGGAAAGCTCTTTGTGTACAGCATCAAAAGGCAGTTGAGCCTCAAAAAGGGTATTTTTGTAGTGAGTGCAAGCAAGCAATAACTTATGGGGAATTCAAGTATTCACTTAGGAATTTCGATAAGCCACTTTGCAGAGATTGCCAACCTGAAGAAGAAGAGAAGCTAAGTGCCGCTCCACGAAAGTTTCGTGGAACTTACAAAATAGAAGTTGTTGACAAAAAAATTTTTGATGATGATCACTAATCATTATGCTTCTGTATAAGACAAGCAATGATCAAGTGTTCACATTTCTAATATTACTAAATACCGTCAACCTTTAATTTAGAAATGTGCCTCACTATGCAAGGATGCTTATGAAGAAGACGAAAATCATTGCCACGGTTGGTCCTGCAAGTGCTTCAAAAGAAACAATAAAAAAAATGTTTGATGCAGGCATGAATGGCGTAAGGATAAACACAGCTTACGGAAACTTGTCAACATACAAAGCTACTATAGAAACAGCACGGGAAATAGCTGATATCCCAATAATCGTCGATCTTAAGGGTCCAGAAATACGGCTCAAAGTAGCCCAGCGAAAGGTCCTCAGTAAAGGAGACCTTTTAGAAGTAGGCTTTAACGGGGATGACGTGTGTTTTAACCATGACTTCTATGATAAAATGAATGTTGGTGACGTTATCCTAATTGATAATGGAAAAATTCGGACAAGTGTTGTTGAAAAATCTAATCGCAAACTGCAGTTGCAGACTATGGTTGGAGGCGCCATAGAAGACGGCAAAGGAGTTAACCTTCCCAACAAGCGCCTTTCAGTCTCAACCCTGTCTAAAAGGGACCTGGGAATTGTAGAGTTTGCAAAAAAGCATGACGTTGAATTCATTGCGCTTTCTTTCACTAGAGACGCAAAAGATGTGGAGGAACTTTCTCAAAAATTCCAAGGCGGAATCATCGCTAAAATAGAGAATAATGACGGCGTCCAAAATGTCCAAGAAATTTTAGATGTGGCCACTGGAATAATGGTTGCACGAGGAGATCTGGGCGTAGAGATTGAGCCAGAAAAAGTTCCTCTTGTTCAGAAATCACTTATCAAATTGTGTAATCAGAAGGGCAAGTTGGTTGTAACAGCTACTGAAATGCTTGAGTCAATGATTCATCAACCTAATCCAACAAGGGCGGAAGTCAGTGATGTAGCAAACGCGATTTTGGATGGTTCAGACGCAGTTATGCTTTCAGGTGAAACGGCAATTGGAAAATATCCTGTGGAGGCTGTTGAAATCATGACTCGGATTGCCCGTGAAACTGAGACAGCTGCAAAAAGCAAGGTGGGCGATACTACTTTTGTTAATATTTCTGACACTGTCAGCCGTGCGATACAGCAGATCTGCCAAAGCATGCCCCTTGATAAAGTTATAACTTTAACCAAGTCAGGCTACACTGCTAAAATGATCACACGCTTCAAAATAGCACAACCAATAATTGCTGTAACTCCCGATAGTAAAGTTAAGAAGCAGCTTGAGCTAACTTTTGGAGTTCAACCTGTTTTGTTTGATTATCTAAACGAAAAAGACCGAATATCCGCGGTAGCAAACAAACTCTATGCAATGCATTTACTAAAAGACCAAGAAACAGTGTTATTTACAGCTGGGGAAAGAACTATAATAGAACATGCAAGCAACGCCATAGAAATACATAAAATAGAAGAACTAAGAAAATATTCGGCCACATAAAATCACGTTATTCAATAACCTTTTATTTTCCCCAGAAAATACTGTTGCTAAAAATGCTAATCGACACGATTAATTTATGTATGCTGTTGTAGTTCTTGATTTAGCTTTGGTGTTCTATTTTGACCTTTAAGAGGATCTTGCTAGTAAAGCCCGCTGGAAGGAAAGGCTTGAGTTTTTCTTTCGATTTGATACCTATCGGTCTGGAGTACATTGCATCTTACATCAAAGACACGGTGGATCAAGTCAACATAGTTGATATGGAACTAGAGAAAAGGAAATTCCAAGACATAATCAACATCTATAACCCAGACTTAATTGGAATTTCATTATCTGCAACAGAACATAACCAGGGTCTACATCTAGCAAAGATAGCCAAGAAAAATAACTTGCCCACAGTAATAGGTGGATATCACCCCACGAGTGTTCCTGACATAATGCTTTCGCATCCGCAAATTGACATGGTTGTCCGTGGAGAAGGCGAAGCAACGATGAAAGAACTCGTTGAGACCGACAATTTTCAGAATGTTCAAGGTCTATCTTATAAGAAAAACGGAAGAATAATCCACAATGAAAACAGAAAACCAATTGAAAACCTAGACGCTCTACCTTTCCCTGCTCGATACCTACGACAATACCCATACAAAAGCCAAGATCGAGTAACAGATTGCGACGTGTTAACAATGTACAGAGGCTGCAATGGACTTTGCAGTTTCTGCTGCGAACCAAGCATGAGCCAAGGCTGCCTGAGAACGCGGTCACCAGAGAACGTTATGAAAGAGATCTTAGAGATGTCAAAATTCCACGGTGGAAAACCTGTAAACGTCATGTTTGCTGACCCACATTTTATGGGGAATCCAAAACAAGTTGATCGACTCTGCGACTTGATGATTGAGCACGATTTAGACATGGAGTTTTGCGCTCTAGTTAGAGCAGACGCTATGGCAGCTCATCCCCAGATCGTAAAGAAAATGTGCCAGGTTGGTATACGCAGGTTTGAAATGGGCATTGAAAGTCCATACGTTAAAGATTTGAAGTCAACAAAGAAAGGTGTAACCACTAAAGTCCATGTAGAAGCCGTTAAGAACATACGTGAAAACGGTGGTAGAGCAGGAGGAACCTTTGTTATAGGATTACCTGATCAAACAGAAGAAGAAATTAGAACTTTCCCAATTTACGCAAAAGATATTGGCCTAACAGGCGCCGCTTTTGGCATAGCAACACCTTTTCCAGGCACGGACTTCTATAAAGAGACGAGTGAACAGGGATTAATTTTTGAAACCAACTGGGAAGCTTTTGATGAAATGCACTCGGTATACACGACTAAGTATCTTACAAAAGAGAAGATCGAGGAAATGGCCACTTACTGTATGGCAAAATTCTGGAATATGGATACTTTTATTGATCATGAAAAGATTTCTCAAATCCAGACTAAACAAAAAAAGACAATTGTTGATTTTGCCCAAGAAAGAATGCTTAATCTGGGGTTCATGACTAATAACGGGAATGAATTGCAGAAAGGCAACTTTGAAAAACACATTAAAACTTTTCTTGAGGCTTACATAGATCCGCGAGTGGAAGCGTACACTCGAGTAGTTGGTGTCCATGAGGTTTTAGAAATGACTAGATTCCTCAAAATATTGGGGCCACAAAAAATTCAATGTACACTAAGTATAGATGGCACAACAGCCAGCTTCATAATTAAAACCACAAAAACGAAAGTCGAGTATATTGGCGTTATTAGGGGAAGAGAAGATGATGCAACCATAAATCTTGAGATAGACCTGAAGTGGCTAAGCCAACCTGATAATTCCCATCTTTTTAAACGGTTTGCTTTGGCTTTCTCACGCAATTTAACCACCAAGAAATTATGGAATACATTTAGGCTTTTCACAGCGGTCGCAGCAGACGCTTTAGCATGGAGTCTACAAAAACTAACATCAAAAAAATGAAATAAACAATATCTCCTGAGAATCTTTCACGGGTGAGTTAATGCTGCTGGGTTGCTTTTCTCTGTAGAAACGAATTCACTGAATCTATTAGGGCTTCACAAGCAAACCATCGCTCTTCCAATGAACCATCCGTCTCTATGTTCTCAATTCTTTTCTGGAAATGTTTACTTTTCTCAAGCACTGGCTCCCTTCTTATCAGGTATTCCTCCCGTAGTTTCTTTTGTTTGGCACTAAAATCCAGCATAACCAGTTCAAGTTCGCGTTGCTTATCGCCTAATTCTTGCACTATCGCTGCTTCTTTTTGTTCTCTATCCTTTCTGGATATGCCTCGGAAAAAGCCTGTTTTCACTCGAATTATCTTTTCCTGTTCCTTTTTTAATTGATTAATTATTTTATTCAGGTGTCTGATTTCACTGTTTCTTTGATCTTTTAGCGCCCTCATGGCAGCGGAATACTCTTTGTTGATTTGGTCAAGTTGATTTTTGTATTCTGATAAATTTCTTGTTTCTTGATTAACTGAGGCTTCCTTAACGCGTCTACCTTCAAGTTGCACCTTGATAAGAGCAATCGTTCCTGTATGTTCCTCTACGAATTGTTCATCTACTCTTATGTCGGGGTGTGACTCAAACTCGTTTAAGACAGCCTCTACATTTAACAGCCAACGATTAAAATGCTCGCTATAGGGAAAAGAGCCAAACTTTTGACAACCTAAAGTGTGCAATCTTTTGAGGGTTCCTTCTGAAACCTCTTTTTCGGTTGCAGTACGATTTTCTTCTAAGCTTAGTCTATTAAGGCGTCTTTGAACGTGTTTTTTATCTTTACTCTTTTGACGAAGAGCTTTTCTGTATTCGCGAATTGCGCCTCTAGGAGACTTTCGAGGCTGGTATCCCATAAACAAAACGTATGATTCTTGAAGTATTTAATTTGTACCTAAACAAAGCACAACCCATGCTCGTACAATGATAGTTTTGCTGACTCGCGTCAACTCCAGAATATTACCGTTTTATGTAAAACGCTTTAATATCCACACATACATAAATCAATCGATAAAAAAATGGGCAAAAAGAAATTACTTCTTTTCATAATATCGATTTGCCTGGTATTATCTATCTTATCATACGAGTTATTGCTAAATCAAAATCCACATAGCAATCCCTCAGGTACCGATGATCCTAACCAACCAACGCCCACTCCAACCAGCACATCTAGCCCTACTGTTGCACCTACAAGCGGAGCCACAACAAAACCCACCACAAGCCCCGGCGACTCGTCACCAACCAGCACTCCAACTGCCTCACCTACAGAAGCTCCTGTTCTTGATGTTTCCGTTCCTCATGAACAAAGTCATGAAGAAGATTCAGATTACGTGTGGAATAGTTCTGAAGTGGTAGAGGTAATGTTAAAAGGAAACTCGATAACCACGAGCATGTCAAACACTTCAACGATTGAAGGAAGCACAATCACAATAACCTCTGCAGGCACCTACCTAATTAGCGGTACCTTAACGAATGGTCAAATAATCGTTAACACACAGGATGAAGAGACAGTTCAACTTATTTTAAACAACGTGGATATCACTTGTTCTTCAAGTGCTCCCATTTATGTTATGGATGCAGAGAAAGCGATTATTATTCTAGAAGCTGGTAGCACAAACACCGTAAAAGACGCACATACCGGTAGCACAGAGGATCCTAACGCCGCAATATTTAGTGCCTGTGACTTAACCCTTTACGGTTCTGGCTCATTAAATGTGCAAGGAAATAATAATGATGCTATCTCAAGCAAAGACGGTTTAATAATTGATTGCGGTACAATAATTGTTAATTCGGTCGATGATGGTATCAGAGGAAAAGACTACCTTATCATTAAAGACGGAGCATTAACGTTGACCACAGGTGGCGATGGCTTAAAATCCGACAACATCGAAAACGCCTCTAGAGGATACATTGACATAGAAAGTGGCATTATAACGATTACTTCTGGTACTGATGCAATTGATGCAAGAACAGACGTTACAATAACAGGGGGACAATTTACTCTAAATTCTGGTGGAGGCAGTGGCAGCACTGTTGGTTTAGGTGTATCAGCAAAAGGAATCAAAGCCTTAGTCAATTTAACGATAAGCAACGGGGACTTTGTAATCAATTCAGCTGACGACAACTTGCATTCCAACAAAACCCTAACAATCAACGGGGGCACATTTAGTCTCTCAACAGGAGACGATGCCATACACGCTGACACAGCCATAACCATTAACGGCGGCACCATCGACATTCCAAAATCATATGAAGGCATAGAAAGCACAGCCATCACAATAAACGATGCAACAATCCACCTCTCCTCAAGTGATGATGGTATAAACGGTGCCGGAGGAAACGACGGCTCTGGATTCCAACCAGGTCCAGGAGTATTTGGACCAGGCCAATTTTTCGTTCCAGGTAATCGTACTCTTCACATTAATGGCGGCTACATTGTAGTCTCAGCTGTCGGTGATGGCATTGA
The DNA here is from genome assembly GCA_964640475.1 of uncultured Candidatus Bathyarchaeia archaeon. Lineage (GTDB taxonomy): Archaea > Thermoproteota > Bathyarchaeia > Bathyarchaeales > Bathycorpusculaceae > Bathycorpusculum. The sequence continues at coordinate 15,619 of CAZXGX010000020.1, read as the reverse complement.
TGTAAATGGACCAATAGTAATGACGGCAGGCTATGTCATAGTCAATGGTCCTACAGTAAACAATCAAGGTGCAATAGACTGGGAAGGATCATTCACAATGACAGGCGGCTTTATAATAGGCGTAGGAAGCTCAGGAATGTCCATGACTACAAGCGAATCTTCAACACAGTGCTCAGTACTGATAAACTTGAGAAATTCGCGATCTGCTGGAACCCTAATTCACATTGTAAGCAGAACAGGTACTGAGGTCATAACATTTAATCCTGCTAAAATGTACCAATCGATTGCAATCTGTTCACCAGCACTCACTATAGGTTCTACATACGACCTCTACTTGGGAGGCAGTTCAACGGGCACACTTAAAGATGGTGTTTATCAAAATGGAGCATATACTCCTGGAACTAAAAGCACAAACTTCACTATAACAAATGTAGTGACTAAACTATTCAATAGATAGAACCTCTTTTCATTAACGTTTAGAGAAACAGTCATCGTAATGATCTTTGGTTGATCTGTTGGCTTCGGCAGATTGCGAACTTTCCTATTGCTGATCGTGGTGGAATAGTGTCTGGAAACAATCCTCTGATGTATTTTGGAATAAACTCGTTGTATTTAACCTCCAAGATTGTATCAAGCGGATCTAAAACACCCATTAAAGGCATGTTTTCACTGAAAAAAAGGGGTGTGTCAAAACCTTCTCGTAAGGAGGTATCAAATGTTATTCTAACATTGCCAATTGGATGTATGAACGCTTGCCGTTCGTATTCAACAATTACAACTGGACGCAACAGCCTACAACGGCTTTCCAAGAAGAATTCTTTTAAAAGATCATTATCTGACGTGCTTAAATGACTAAAATTGCCAACAATTAATTCGTTAGCTAGCTCTCGATTTATTCGGGTTGTTTCTTTATAGACATATGAACCTATTTTGATTTTACATTCAAATTTTATTACTGAATCACTATGGTTGTAGATTCGGAGACGATATTTTTTTCTTTTATAGATTCCTGCTTCTTTTTCTTGTAATGCTGAATCTTTGAGGTCATCAAAATATAGAGTTCTAACATTGTACCAGTCTCTTGGTTTCATGTTTGGATCTGGTTTTAGAACAATGCGTAGCTTCTTTTGTAAAATATCATGTTCTAAGGCATCGATTTGAAACTTTAATTCATGCCTCATTATCATCGAGATCTCTTCTTAAAGTAGTGGTTATTCGCTATGTGGAATCGGAAGTATAGCTTACGATTGAAGCATCCTTAACGCCCTTAATTTTTAATAGATCATCAACTTTTAGCATATCTTTCGGATTTAACCTGATTTCACTCATAAGTTCTATACCTTCAGGTGTGACTGTTCTCGAGCGAACCCTGTGTTTCGGTAAAGCTGCTTGAATAGCCTCTTCAGCATCACTTATGTAATGAACAACTAACAGGTAAGGCTCAGGACCTTTGAGCCTTGTGCGTTCAAGCACAAATAGCATTACAGCAATTATGGGCACCCCTACTAAAGCTATCATGTATAAGCCAGCGCCACAAATAATGCCAACTGTTATCGTCCAAAAAGTAAAGACTATATCTTTTGGATCTTTGATGGCTGTACGGAACCGAATTATGCTTAATGCTCCTACCATTCCAAGAGATAGTGCAATATTGGAGCTTATTGGCAACACAACTAAAGTTACAACTAAGCCTGTTAATACTAAACCAACATTAAATTGCCTATTATAGATGACTCCCTTGAATGTTTTACGATAAATATAGAAGATGAGTAGATTGATGAGAAAAGACATCACTAACGCCAAAACTACTCTATCAATTGTTAAAGTTTCATATGTGACTGATGGGTTGAGGAATTCAGAGATAAACTGTTGCCAATCCATTTATTCCAGCTCGCCGCATTCACTTTTGAATGCTTTTACTTATTAAATTGTTTAGATTAATAGATTTTACAGGATAAACCTTGAAGAAGTGGAGACTTGTTTTTAATCGTCAAGGATTTTGCACATGAACATCTCTATTTCTTTTCTGGATTTTAAGATGTCATTAATTACCATTTTGCCTTTAGGTGATAATGAATAAAAAATTCGTCCATTCTCCTCTTTTTTAGCCTTTACCAGTCCTGCATACTCCATTGTGTGAACAATTCGGTATACAGAATTTCCATAAAGTCGTATTCCCTGCTTCTGTTGAATTTTTTTTACAATGTCGTAGCCGCTTAGGCCTTTTGTGCCCTTTAGGGTGATTAGGATTACAATGTTTAGAAAATTCTTTACTAGTCTTGTATGAATTTCTTTTATCCTGTTAGCTTGTGTGTCTTGAACTTCTAATTCGAATATTTTTTTTTGATCAAATATTTGTCTCAAGTCTTTCCCTCACTTTTTCTAAATCATGAACAAATGGGTGGTCCGGTTTTTCAACAGCAAAGATAGCCGACCGTTTAGCTTGAAGGACGTCACAATAACAAGGAATCGCTCCAAGTACTGGACGCTTAAGAAGCAATTCAGTATTGTAGATTGCTTCTGCTTTCCATTCAACAGTTGGCGTTATTGCAGAAGGAAAAACTTTGTTAAGCAAGATAATGGTCTTTTTTTCAAAAGCGTCATAAAGATCCACTAGCATGCTTTCTGACCCTTGCAGATCTAATGTATCAAGGGTAGTGATAATAATTGATAAATCAGAACTAATAGCTGCATTGACAGACGTATATTGAATGCCGGGGCTCGTGTCTAAAATACAGTAATCAATACCCATTTCATTAAATAATTTTGAACGTAGAGCCATAAGTCTCTTAACCGCAGAAACTTCCCAAGCACGACTCTTCTCAGCCATATTGCGAATTGCCGCTACATCAGGATTTGCAAGACCAACTAAAAATTTAGTGTTTAAACCATAATGCTTAGACAAATCAATTGTTGCCACTTCAGGGGGGCAACGGCCATCAAAATAAGAATTCAAGTAGCAATCTAAAGCACAACCGCTTGCCTTAGGGAAAATGCCCATTAAGCTTGGCGCGCGAAAGTCAAGATCCAACAGTGCAACATTTGACCCTTTTTTAGCAAGTAAAACAGCCAGATTAGTTGCTAGTAGAGTTTTGCCAGTTCCCCCTCTTGAGGAGTGAATGGAGATGCATTTTCCCATTTACTCTTTAGTCTCCTCATTTGGTTCTATGTAGAAGTAAACATCGCGTCCTTCGCGTCTTTTTTTGATGTACCCCAGCCTAAAGAGTTCATTTGCTGTGGCGCTTTCAACAGCGCGCATCCGTTTGGTTTCTCTTGCTAAATCATCAGCTGTTGCTTCTTCAAGCTTGTAGAGAACCATTGCTGTTTTTCTTAAGGCTGAAGGTAACGATAGTAGTGTCATAACATCTGGTTGAGGGCTAATCTTGACTTTTGGATTGATTTCTCCACTAATTAGCCTCTGGAGTAATGTTTCGTTTACCTCAAGAATTCTTTCATTACTCTTTGTCATTTCGTCAAGTTTATTATTTATCCGTTTTAGTGTGTTTACTACTTGGATGAGCAACTGTTCTGTTTTAGAACTCTCAAGTTTACTTTTAGCTTCCAAGTCAATTCTCCATGTGAATGTGTATTATTGTAGATACAATTATACACTTTTAAGCCTTACTAGCATGGGACAGTGTTTCAAACACACAAGAATTCTCAACAACACTAACACTTTATAAACAATAACAAAAAGAAAAGGTTACAGAACAAAAATGAACTCACAACAACAATGCCGAAACATCCTTGAAACATACGGAGGAAAAACAGCTGACAAAGCAGTAAAAATGCTACTGGAAGACCCTGCTCTTAAGGAAATGCAGCCGATTCTAAAGTTTGTTTCACAGTCGTGGCGAGATCCCCTAACACCTGCAATGATTAACCTGTCCTGTCAAGCAGTTGGCGGAAAAACCAAGGAGACACAAGAAATAGCTATAGCCCTGAGCTTGATGAACTTGAGCTTCCGAGTTTGGGATGATATAATAGACAAAACTTTTGTTAGACAATTTAAGCCTACGCTTGTAGGAAAATTTGATAACTCTGCTGCGTTGATATTTGGTGGAGTTGTATCAGCTAAAGCGTTTACAATAGTTAATCAATCAGGAATCGATCCTCAAAAGCGTCAAATTATCTCAAGTCTATTGTGGAATTATTGGGCAAAAATGGCTGAAACGGAAGCAGTTTGCTTGCATTTGAAATCTGGAAAATACTCTTCTAGAGACAAATTATCTAAAATAGAGAATGAAGCAACTAATCTAGAAACCTGCCTAAAAATAGGCGCTATAATAGGGAATGGTCCATTAAAAGATGTTAAAGAATTAGGTATCTATGGTCAATGTATTGGCGTAATAATTGAGTTATTGAAAGATCTTCAGGCTTCCTTTAATCTGACTTTTGAATTAGAGGAAAAAATCAAGCATAATTCTTTACCGTACACACTATTGAAAGCAAAGGAAGAATCAAATGAATTACAGGAAAAGTTGAATCTAATATCAAACAAAACTGTAATTGAACCTTACGTCATAGGCGATATTGCTGATCTGATTTTGCAGACAGGTGCATTAAAGCATGTGGAAAAACTTGTGGCAGAAAAAACAAAAAAAGCGAAGGTCGCGCTCAATAAAATAAAAGGCAACAGCGCAACTGAAGCTTTGAGAGATTTTATTATCTTTCAAACCCAAATTATTAAGGAAACTGCAAATGTTTCCGTAATAAAAGGAATTATAGATTAATACATTTCAGGCCATTTTAATGGCTTAACTGACATTGCTATGGAAACAACATTTCCTGTATATGCGCTGGGAATTTTAGCTCTATTACAGACGCTTATGAGCAAGTTTTTATCTTGTTTTTCAACCGCTTGTTGGACTTGCTCAGAATATTCAGGATTTGTTAAGGTTTGAAGATGTTTTGATATATCAGATATTTTTGTTTTGATATTACTCATGCCTGCTCCCTATGGTCTTCTATACTTCAATTTGGTCTTTTAAGCTTTTTTAAAAAACGTTTTTATTGTTAGATTCATCGTTCTTTTGAAGTATGAGCAATAGTAGGTTTTCGATACATAGCAGCCTCAGGCTTTCGAGAAATTTCTTCATAAACCTATTATTGTTTACATGCTTTTTTACATTTTATTATATTTTTTCGATTGTTGTTATACCCCAAGCAATCCCGTCAAGTGGCGCGCAATCAACAATTCAAGCAAGCTTTAGTTTTGTAATTGCAGTTACACTATTTTTAGCAAGCCATATAATCAGGAAGTTTAAACCAAAGTACATAATTATTTGTTCATCTGCTGTTTCTATAGCTTCAATCTTTCTTTTTCTTTCAAGCTCCATTGAATTCTCAATAATGTGCATTTTCATTATTGGAGTTTTTTTTAGTATAGCTCAACTGACTTCTTTCACATATTTTTGGAACACTACACAATCTGAGGAACGTGGTCGCATAGGCGGAATAATCGGTTTTATTTCTTTACAATTCTTTTTCATCTCAAACTATGTTTTTGCTTCAAGCTCAGATTTCTTTGGTAAAATTCTGATAGGAATAGTGTTAAGCATTGTAGCAGCACTTGCTATACTTCTCATAAGAGCGCCTATCAACGGTTCAGCCAAGAAGATAACTGCAGAATATTACGCAGAAAAGCGAACTATTATTCTATACTCAATTCCATGGATATTATTTTCTTTGATTAATGCAACCTTAGCTAAGAACATCTCGGCTAATACTTCAGAGCTTCTTTCTTCTTCGTTCTACTTGTTTTTGGTTATTCTACAAACCGTTGCTGCCTTATTTGGAGCTCTAGGTGGCGGCTTTATCGCTGATCATTTTGGAAGAAGATTAACACTGGCTTTAAGTGTAACTTTATATGGTGTTAGCATGGTGTTTAGAGCATTTATCGCTAACGAGGTAACATTCCTTTTTGCTTTTATCGCCGAAGGTTTGAGTTGGGGAGTCCTTTTAATGTTATACAGTTTTGTGATATGGGGTGATCTTTCCAACTCAAAGAATTGTAGCAAGCTTTATGCAATTGGATTAATAGCATTTTACTTAGCTACAGGTATTGGACAATTACCCAGTTTTATATCCGAAATATCGTTACTTGGTAGTGCTCTAATAAGTTGTTTAATGATTTTCTTATCGAATTTACCTATCGCTCTTGCACCCGAATTATTATCATCAGATATAAGAGAAAAAATGCGCCTCAAAAAATATATGAAAACTATCAAGAAAATTGCTAAAGAGGCAGACGATTAGGGATCTATTTTTTCGTGGGTTCTTGGGAAAAGTGTAGTTTGGTCTATGTTTCTAACACCGCAGACCCACTGTAGAAGGCGTTCAATACCTAAAGCAAATCCTGATTGAGGCACTGAGCTAAATCTTCTAAGACTTAGATACCATTGTTGATCATCAGGGCTTAATTCAAGCTCATTCATCTTATCAATGATTAATTTTTTATCAGTTATTGATTCTCCACCGCTAGCTATTTCGCCGTAGCCTTCTGGGGCAATTAGGTCAGCGGACAATGTTAATTCAGAATTTGTTGGAACCTGCTTATAGAAGAAAGTCTCGCCGTTTACTGGGAAGTACATGATGAAAAAGGGTTTATCAAATAATCGGCTGAGTTTGTATACTAAATCACTGTTTAAAGGCTCACCCCAAAAGACCTTGACGCCGACATTCTGTAATTTTTCAATCGCTTCATCGTATGTTAGCCTTGGAAAAGGCTCTTTGTCAAGCTCAAGCGATGTAATAGAACTGTGGAAAAGATTCAATTCAGTAGTACTATCCCTTAAGATCGTGGAAAATGCGTGTTTAACCATTTCTTCTTGGATTTGTAGCATGTTTTCAAATGTAAGGTTTAGAGCTTCAACTTCTACGCGCCAAAACTCAATCAAGTGCTTATCTATTTCAGTAGGTTCAGCTCTAAAAGTTGGCGATACCGTGTAAATCTTATTAAACATCTCTAAGAAGGTGTCAGTATAAGGCTGCAAGCCTCCGCTAAGACTAACTGTTTTATCGTAATATTTCACTTTAAAACCAGTTCTTTCGCCAACAGCAGGAATAAGTATTGGACCTTGGACTTCGATAAAATCTTGCGTATTTAGCCAGTTTCTGAAGGTTTGAAGTATTTTTGCTCTGATTTTTATTATGGCTTTACTTTGCTCTTTTTGAAGATGTTTGACGATCATTGTTAGCCACGCTTAAATGTAAGGTTACGTTAATAGTTAAAAAGTTCCTGTATAGGCTTTTGGCATTGTTTGCAAATAAAGTTATGAAAAACTGCATATATTGAATATCGATAATTCATAATCTTTTTAATATTCAGCAGATACATTCATTAACGGTGCATAAAATGGTTAATGTCCTATTGGTCGACGATTCAGAATACATTAGAACTACCCTAAAAGCAGTTCTCACATATGCAGGGTATAATATTATCGGTGAAGCCGCAAACGCAAATGAAGCTATAAAAAAATATCAAACATTACACCCAGAAATTGTACTGCTGGATATAGTGTTAAAGATTAATGAAACCGAACGCACCGGTATAGATGCTTTAAAAGAAATTCTTATTTTAGATCCTCATGCCAAGATTATAGTTTGCAGTGCATTAAATCAGCAAGCACTGATCAAGGAGTCAATAAGGATAGGTGCTAAGGCATTTGTTGCTAAGCCATTTCAACCTGAAACGCTCTTAGAAGTTGTAAAGACGTGTTTGGATCTAAATATGAAAACAGAAACAGGAAAAGACAGCAGAAAAACGCTGACTGAAAATATAGACAGCAAGGTCCTTATAGCCTAATTATTTTCAAGATTCAAGTTCATCTTTAAATCTAAAGCCACCTCAACAATAGTCTTGTTTGAATCTATAATTACCCATTTATCAAACCGTGTTAGGGCGAGCACTTTGGTTCTGACTTTCTCTAAGGCTTCAAAGCTTTCAAACATTTCAGTTTCTTTGCGATTATTTACAATACGCATTGCAGCTTCCTTTGGATTAACATCTAAGAAAAACATGTTTTCTGATTTTGGAAGGACTGCTGAGAAGAAGTTGTAGGCAAGCATATGCAATGGTGAGGGTAAATATGCTGTTCCCATTAGGTACCTTACGAAAATAACAAAATCTTCCCTGCGCCAAGAATACAATAGGACAGAGCGAATAACGTCCATCATGTAGAAAATAGCAGACGCAAAATGGGCACTCTTGCCTTCCGAATAGAGATACGCCCGTGCTGCTCTCCCAAACCAGTTATCAATTTCAGGATGAACACGCAAACAAACCGTCTTATTCATTTTTCTAAGAGAGTTTTGCATGAGCTGCGCTTGCGTACTTTTTCCAGAACCGTCAAGACCATCAATAACTATGAACTTTAACTAGATTCCTCCCATCAAAAGTAGAAATGTAAGTGCACTGAATAAGGGGACCGTCAAATTGTCCAAGCCTTTTGGTGTGAGTGCCTCAAAGATTGTTGCTACAATGGACACGCCAAAAGCAGTAATCAATAAACGATTTAACGAGAATGTATAAAGGAAAGAGAAAAACAGTAAGCTTAGCCATAGAGCTAGAAAGCAAATTATGAACATTACAATTGATCCTTCAAAGCTTTTCTTCCCAAAAATGTTATACTTGTGGTGTCCAAACTTTTGTCCTATTAATGCTGCTGCAGCGTCACCGTAAGCCATAGGTAAAATTCCAGCGGCGATGACATATGGTTGTGCTGAAAAGAATAATGCTAAAACAGTATAAGATATTGCATACATTACTAGTCCAAAGCCGTGTCCTCCTGTTGTTACGTCTGTAAGTCCAGCCATTTTGTTTGTTATACTTTTAATTGGAGATATTGGCGAAACTAGTAAAGTTAACAGTATGAATGGTGCTGCTACAAAGAATGGAAAGTTCATTGGAAAAACGTTGTACGTGAAGAATGGTATTATGAAGCATAGGTTTCCAATCATTATGTGTAGAAACTTTCGCGAAAGACTTCTTGGTAAGTGGTTCTTAATTTTTCCAGTTGCAAATATGATGACTATTATGTATAGATAGCACAAGCCGAGTAATGCTAAATTTCTTAGCAGCTCAGGCTCGATAATCATATATGTTCACCTGATAGCTCCAAAAATAAATGAAAGTAACCCAAAGATGAACAGGAACAGAACAATTTTCTTCACTTTACGTGAATTCTCTCTTGAAGGATTCTTGAATAATGAAAAGGAACACCAAATCAACCCCACATCAGTTACTAAAACAAAAGGAATAAACAAGAAGGAGACTAAATCAAAAATCAAAGGCAGCGGTGATAAGCAAACGGCAAAGATGAAAAAGGCAGATGCTGCAAGCGCCGCTTTTCTTTCTCCAAAAACTACTGCGAGCGTTTTAATATGATATGAACGATCACCTTGAACGTCTACAATGCCTTTAGCAATTTCTCTTCCAGTGTTAGAAAGAAATGCCATGGATGCAAAAAGTATCACGTTACTCATGATTGTGCTAGTGGCTACTAGGCTTCCGTATAGAAAAGGTGCTGCAACACAGGCGCTAACTAATAAATTGCCAAAGAACCCGCTACGTTTTCCAACAGTTGAATAAGTTGCCATAATTACCCATGCTGCAAACGCGAATATTAGACAATAAATACTGACTAGATAAGCAAAAAACAAACCTAACGCTGTTAGTATGCCCGTGAATACTAGGGCGGTTTTTTTTGAGACAATACCGCTTGGAATTGGTCTAGTGGGTTCATTAATTCTGTCAATGTCGTAATCGTAATAGTCATTAACAGCCATAGCAGCTCCAGTTAAAGTAAAGCCTGTTAATGCTCCGTAAAGCAAATTCAGCCATGATATATTGTTAAAGCCTGTGAGGCTGACGCCTACAAGAACTGCAAAGCCCATTGCAAAGCAATTTAGTGGCCTAATCAATTGAATTAAACCGTTAATTATCCCCATAGCCCTCACCCTTTTTAGCTTACATATTACACGCTGGTAATTAAAAACTAACCCTGCAAAGGTTACTTAATCAGTAATAAATCGGAAACACTTTGTTCAAGGCGTCCTTTTTTTACTGTTGGTAGGTTCGCCATCAACAATCACATAAAAGCAGGTTCTATCAAATTACTAAGTGCGAATTGAGGAGAGATTGCATATTGGAATGTTAAAAGGAGACATCCTACAATCGCTTTAATCTCCTTTTAGCATCTCCAAAGTGAAAGCTGCCGAGAAAATTTGCGTAATATTACATATTTATGAATAATATTGGCTTCTGATGCCTTATTTTTTAAAAAGGGATTAATTTGGGCATAATTCTGTAAAATATTTTAATAGTTTTTTCAGGATCAAATTTTGATGAAAAATGAGCAACAAGAAGGTAGTTCTTTTCGCTATATGCGTTTGCTTACTAGTATCTATTTTAGCATATGCAGTACTTGACAGTCAATTACTTGCAAACAACACATCCCCAGGCAATGATGATTCTTCTGATGATGACATTCAGAGTACACCAACACCTACTTCTACACCAAGTCCAACTGTCTCACCTACACCTACAGCTAGTCCAAGCGCAACTGAGAACTCTTCAGATTCTAGCAGTAGCGACAATTCTGACACAGACACATCAGATGTTGATGCAACAACAGGAAACCAAGAAGACCATGAAAGCACAGAAGATTACGTATACGACAGCACCGCAGCAATTAACATACAATTAAGCACAAATACAATAACTATTGACTCTAATGACTCGGCAACGATTGATGGCAGCACAATCACAATAACCTCTGCAGGCACCTACATAATCAGCGGTTCATTAACTAATGGTCAAATAATCGTTAACACTCAGGATGAAGGTACAGTTCAGCTTATTCTAAACAATGTAGACATTACATGCTCCAATGGTGCTCCAATCTACTTACTGGATGCAGAAAAAGCAATAATAATTCTTGAAGACGGAAGCACAAACACCATAAAAGATACATACACTGGCAGTACAGAGGAGCCCAACGCTGCAATATTCAGCACTTGTGACCTTACCATCTACGGTTCTGGAACACTAACTGTACAAGGAAACAACAATGATGCCATAGCAAGCAAAGACGGCCTAATAATAAAAAGCGGCACAATAACCGTTAACTCAGTTGATGATGGTATCAGAGGAAAAGATTACCTTGTCATAAAAGGTGGAACGATAACAGTAACCTCAGGCGGCGACGGATTAAAATCTGATAACACTGAGGACGCCACACGAGGATATGTTTCCATTGAAGGCGGTGAATTAAAGATCACTTCAGGTGGAGATGCTATTGAAGCCCAGACAGATGTACTGGCAACTGGCGGACAACTTACTGCAACATCAGGCGGAGGCAGCAGCAGTACTTATGCAGCCACATCAGTAAAAGGAATCAAGGGACTCGTCTCAGTAGTAATTAGCAGCGGAACCTTCACACTAAATACAGCTGATGATGCAATACACTCAAACGGCACAATTACTATCAACGGCGGAACTTTTACAATTTCAACAGGAGATGACGCAATCCATGCTGACTCTTCGATAACGATAACAGGCGGAACCATAGATGTTTCTAAATCTTTCGAAGGCATCGAAAGTGTAACTATCACAATCAGCGGCGGAAACATACACGTCACTGCAAGTGATGACGGCATAAATGGTGCAGGAGGAAACGACGCGTCAGGATTTAATCCTGGACCAGGCGGAATGGGTGGCGGTGACGCTTTCACTAACTCAGGAAACTGTAACCTATACGTCAACGGTGGTTACATCGTAGTCACCTCCGCTGGAGACGGCATTGACATAAACGGCGCTGTAACAATGACTGCTGGAACTGTAATCGTAAATGGCCCAACGGATAATGGCAACGGTGCTTTAGATTTCAGTTCGTTTAAGATGACTGGTGGTTTCTTGATAGCTGCCGGCAGTTCAGGTATGGCTCAATCACTAAGCACTACATCAACACAATACTCTGTATTGGTTAATTTCCAGACTTCCTATGCAGCTGGAACATTAGTTAATATTCAAAGTTCCACTGGGACTGATGTTGTCACTTTTAAGACAACTAAACTGTTCCAATCAGTACTCGTCTGTTCATCATCGCTTACTTCGGGCTCGACATACAGCATAAGCGTAGGCGGAAGTTCAACTGGCACACTCAAAGACGGCATATACTCAAACGGCGACTATAGCGGAGGAACTGTATACAAAAGCTTCACTATATCTAGCGTAGTAACCACAATTTCAACAAGATACTATTAGAATTACACGTCAGTAATTATTTTCTTTTATTTTTTTAGGTATAAACTTTAAAAATATTTAATCTATTTTGTACAAAAATTTTTATATCATATCACCAATCGGAATCAGGAGTAATTGTGGATAAAATCAATCATAACATGATTTTATTTTTTGGTTTTTTAGGTTTAATTTTTGGGGCATTTAACGTAAGTGGCGAAATGATCTTTGATTTAGGTGAACAATTTGAAATTACGGGAATACAGTTATTTTTTATTTTATTAATCGTGCTTGTCGTCTTTATTTATCAAGATAAAAAAAAGTCTAATTAATAATTAATGAGGAAGAAACGCGTTTTGTTATCCCCTGACCAAGCCATCTGATTCTGCATTTCTTTGAATATTGATTTCTGCTTTTGAAAAAAACGAGATGCAGTCAAATTCGGAATTTTATGCAAACAGAGAACTTAGTAAAGTGAACTGCCGCTTTGAGATATCTGCTGTACTCTACAGAGGACAAATTTTCCTATCGCTTGCTGTGGACGAATCGTGTTAGGAAATAGACCACTGATGAACTGTGGCAATACCTCTGTGTACTTTACTTCCAAAATTATGCCCCGTTGATTCATAACACTCATTGAGCGGTCATCACTATCAAAAAATGTTGACAAGTCATATCCAATGCGTAAGTCTGTGTCAAAAGTAACTCTAACATTGCCGATTGGATGTATGTAAGCTTCACGATCATACTCTACAATCGCAACTGGACGCATAAGTTTACACTTAGTTTCCAAAAAGAAATCTCTTAAAAGATTATTATCTGCATTGGCTAAAAAATCAAAGTCCCGAGCGATCAATTTTTCAGCTTCAGCGCGAGAAATCTGAACGCATTCTTTGAGCATTAATGCGCCAATTTTCGTTTTTCTTTCGAATTTAACAACTGAATCGCAACGGTTGTAAATGCGGATTCTATATTTTTTTCTTCTAAAAATCCCAGCCTCCTTTTGACATAAGGCTGAGTTTTCCATATCATCAAAATACAGGCTTCTAATGTTATAATGATTCTTGCCTTTCATTCCTGGGTCAGGCTTAAGAATGGTGGCTAATTTTTTCTGTAATAGTTGATATTCCAATGCGTCGATTTGATATTTCAGTTCATGTCTTAGATTGATTTTTTTCTCGTCAACCATCCATTCTTCTCCCCTGTATAAATAGTGTTAATTGTTAGTGGTGTTAAGTGGAATCAGAGGTGTAGCTTACTATGGATGCGTCTTTTACACCTTTGATTCTTAGCAGATTATCCACTTGTAGTATTTCTTTGGGGTTCATTCGGACTTCGCCCATGAGTTCTATGCCGTCAGCGTTGACTGTTCTTGAACGAACCTTATGTTTTGGTAGGGCTGCTTGAAGAGGTGCTTCGGCATCGCTAGTGTAATGAACTACCAGTAAGTATGGGTCTGGTCCGCGAATGTTTGTGCGTTCTAGCACATATAGCATGATGGCGATTATTGGGACGCCTATTATTGCTATCATGTATAGTCCTGCACCGCAGATGATGCCTACTGTGATTGTCCAGAATGTGAAGACTATGTCTTTTGGATCTTTGATTGCAGTTCTGAATCGTACAATGCTTAAGGCTCCAACCATGCCTAGAGACAATGCAACGTTGGAACTGATGGGCAATACAACTAAGGTTACGACTAATCCTGTTAGGACCAGACCTATGTTGAATTGCCGATTATAGATGACTCCTTTGAATGTCTTTCGGTATATGTAGAAGATAAGAAGGTTAATCCCGAAAGACATGATCAATGCCAAAATTACTCGGTCATATGTTATTGTTGTGTACGTTGTTGTCGTACTTAGTAAGTCCGTGATGAACTGCTGTATATCCATTTTTTTATCCGCTGCTTTTTGTTTTAAAAATATTTATTCTATATATTAACGATTTTTCAGAATTATACCCTAATCTTTCACAATTTACGCCATGCTTTTCTGGGAATATTCTTGTTTAGAACCACCTAACGTCCAGTTGACTTTTACAGTAATATAGAAAAACATCGCAGACCACTTAATCTAAATGGTGTTTAATTGGCGCTTGATTGTTACCTGCCTGGCAAAATGATCCTGATCGATGCTTCAGGATGGAGCGACCTCTTGCTAGGCGTAGTTATTTGTGCATTAAAACCGCCTGATCCAATGTTAATGGAGCGTAGAATATCTACAGCGTCATTTCAACCTCCGAACTTTAGAAACAAAAAGTATCTTGAAGACGCCGTTAGAATTGCTGATGAAATAATCTCTGTCATGCAGCCCAATGAAGACTCCTGTTTTAGTATCTGCAATGAATATGTTCTCTCAAGTCTAGCTGAGCACATCGAAAACCGCGGGTTTAAGGTCAATCGTGTTGAAGCCAACAGCGAGCTTAAACAGATGGTTGAGAACGCTTATGTTAGATGGTGTGTTGAGAAAGGTGTGCCACGGGAAATCCTCAAGGGACAACGCCGGTTTTGGGGTTTTTTAGATTGGGTAGCTGAAAGACCTCATTTACGGGAAGGTCTAGTAAAGACTGGCTGGGCAAGTTGGGAAGGCAAATGGCGCGAGGAAATATACCGAAGATCCCCAAAAAAACCTGAGACATGAACCTTCCAGCTGTAAAGGCTGTTTTAGTTACTTATTGTGAATTCATAACTCTCTTATTCCAAGGTCTCAAAAAGAAAGATTGATACCCATTGACTCATTGCCCTAACTGCGGAAAAGAAGTAAACAAACCCTCACGGGTACTCAAAAACCATAACCTTAACATCGAAGATTATGCCTGCACAAAATGCCATCACACCTTCAAAGTTACAAAGAACAAATCAAACTATCTGTATAATTCATCACAAACTTCCTTAACTATTCCTGTTCTAGTCGCAACTTCAAAGAAAAACACTGTATAGCTGATAAATTATTTTCATTAAATCATATTTCATTTTTGTCTAGATACTTCTTAGGATCTAATTTTAGTTTCTCACATAACTTCTGAAAACCGCCAATGCTCTTAGTGACAATTAAAAAGACGCCTCATAAAAAATATCAGTGAGTATAATAACAATAATTTTTTGCAAAAACTAAAGACGTAGAAAAAGTTGTGTTTCTACTGAAGTAATATACGAGGAAGTGTTTGCTGGGGCTGTTTGGAATCTAAAGGAGAAAAGGAATGCAAAAAACAATTGCTTTGTAAACGCAATTGAAGCCCTCTCAGTCACTTCCTCGTTAAAACCTTAAAAAAAGGGAAAAAGTTGTTTTTTTATTTATCATTTTATGGCTTTTTCCTAAGCATTAATACTGCAACTGCTAAAGCGATGATAATTGCTATGCCTGTTCCGATTGT
>CAZXGX010000019.1:0-22356 GCA_964640475.1 uncultured Candidatus Bathyarchaeia archaeon | reverse complement strand
TTTTTTCTTGGCTTTTTGTTATTAATTGAAATTTTTGTTTTGAGTATTGAGTTGTAATTCGTAAAAGATAACTTTACAATTATTGCGAGTATATTGTGTTAGTGATCAGCAGAATTGTATCGGTAAATAGGAATATTTATATCCAAATTCCCATGCAAACTGACGCATAACCTAAACCAGAAAAACAAAACCAGAGGAGACAACAAAAAAAATGGCTGAACTAGATACTGTAATACAGGCAACACTAACCATCTGTATTCTAGTATTCTCAGCCAAAGTTCTAGGAGAAATCTTTTCCTGGAGAAAAATTCCCTCTGTACTGGGAGAACTAGTTGCAGGCATGGTTCTTGGTCCGTTTGCTTTAGGTTCCCTTTTAGTAATTAATGGCACTCATCTTATTCAAATAAATGAAATCGTCAGCGCCTTTGGAGAAATAGGCGGCATACTTATCCTCTTTGCTGCAGGTTTAGAGATGACTTTTCAAGATTTCCGAAAAGTAGGCACTGCAGGATTTATCATAGGCACCTTTGGCGTTCTCATCCCATTCTTGATGGGTTATGGATTATCACTTCTTCTGGGTTATGACACTGTAGTTGGTTTAGTGGTTGGCGCCGCGCTTGTGGCAACTAGCATTTCAATTACTTCATTGGTTTTACAGGAACTTAAGAAAACAAGAAGGGTTGAGGCATGCATGATGGTAAGTGCCGCCGTGGTTGATGACGTCTTAGGACTGGCAATTCTTGGTGTCATTATTTCATTTATTACATCCTCAACTGCAATAACGACCCTTGGCGTAATTGAAGTAATTTCAACATCTCTTGGATTATGGCTTGGACTTACACTTCTCTTAACCTTCATTTTACCAAGAGTAATTAGGTTTATATCAAAAGGAAAATCAGAAGGACCAGTTGAAGCAGCAGCCACTGCAGCATGCTTTGGTGCTTCCGCGTTAGCAGCCGCTCTTGGATTATCCTCTATCGTCGGCGCCTTCGCAGCAGGCATGGCTATTGCAAGTTCAAACATGATTGAAAAAATAAGGGAATACATAAAGAAAATCAGCACAATATTCTCACCTGTTTTCTTTGCTTTAGCCGGTGCACAATTCAATATTCTAAGTTTCCTCACAACTGACTGGTTCTTCTACCTGTTCTTTATAACTCTAGTATTAGTAGCAATTGCCAGCAAAATGATTGGATGCGGATTGCCAGCTGCATACTTTTTAAAAGATCGAATTAAAGGATACAGAGTTGGTTATGGAATGATTTCTCGTGGTGAAGTTGGACTAATCGTAGCTGGAGTAGCCATTACATCTGGAGCCATCTCACAAAGTGTTTACTCAGCAATTTTAGGTATGATTATAATAACCACAATTGTCGCACCGTTACTTTTACGAAGATCATATGATAAAGAGACCGAAGAAGAGGAAAAAAAGAAAGCCCCCCAAAATTGCCCATTAGAGTTCAAAGAGTAAACGATACTGATTAAGTTTTTAATAAAAAAAGTAATACACTTTTTATTTATTTTTATTAGCAACAGTTTTAGCTATTTCGATAATTTCTCGCCAAACTATCTGGACATCGCTTTTTTCTTGAATCATAAATGGTTTATCAACCAACTTTAGCATTGACAAATCATTTTGGCCATCACCAACACCAATAGTTATTGTCTTTTGAAATTTAGCTATATACAACTGTTTTATGATTGCAGTGGCTTTTCCCTTATTGGTATTACCCAAAACGTGATAATAATTGCCCCCTTTAGTGTAGTATAGTCCTTCTTCTTCAATAGCATGTAAAACGTCTGCTTCGTTACCCTTTACTATTTTGAAGGGTTCATCATATTCACGTTTTTTTGAAAAACCTGCTAGATCAAGGGGCAAGCCAGCGTCATCAGCAATTTCACTAATAGTCATATCTCCAAAACCGATGATTTTTGCATTTGTTTTTTTAGCTATTAACTCCAATTTACCTCTTATAACTGAATATTTTGTACCCAATTCTATAACTCGATTATGCTGGTTTTCTTTAGTAAAATTATAATCGTTTGCAAAGTAACTTTTAGGAATAATTATTGCTGAACCATTTTCGATAATGTATGGATCTTTTATACCCAACTTTTTCCTGTATAATTCTACTTCTAATTTTGTTTTACTGCTATTTACAACAATTGATACACCTAACGAGATAAGTTGCTTAATTATTGGTTGTGCCTTAGCGTGGTCATATTTATCGTCAAGTAAGGTGCCGTCAAGATCAGCAAAGAGGATTACTTTAGGATTCAATAGCCTCTTCTCGTAGTCTTTCTCTAATATTGGGTATTGCTGCAATAATTCTAAGCCAATCAGGCAGTTGCGCACCTATGGCATTTATCAAGTATTTTCGTCCTCCTGAAAGGATAACGTTACAAAGTAAATCTACAGCAACCTCTTCTTCATGTCTGTTGAAATCAAGGTTATTACAAATGGCATCTGCGTGGTACTGTTTTATTTTGTCTTGTGCAAGCCTTCTGTAAGCCACTTGAAGACTGATAAGGAATGACTCAGTAACTTCGATATTCTCCATTTCAGTTAATGTTCTTAGCAAAGTGACAAAACTGTCTTCAGCTGTCTTTAGCAATTCATCAGCACTTACTTTTTTGTGTCGATGATCGTAGAAGCCAAGGTCTACTTCACAGATTCGTCTGTAGGCCGCGTTTCTGTAGAGTTCAGCTAATAGGCCTAATTCCAGACCCCAATCGTTTGGTACACGAAGATTAATAGCTAAATCACTGTAGACAGCATACTCGCCTGCAAGTGGGTAACTGAAAGATTGCAGATACGTTAAGAATTTTGAGTAGTAAAGTTTTTCCTGAAGTATTTCTAGTAAGGGACCAATAAATAAGCGGTTTATTCTTCCGTACATTTTTTTGTTTTCAAGATTTAGTCTAGCATAGTAGCCTTTGGAAAAGAAAAAGTCAAGTTTTGGTTCAATTATTGGATATAACAGTTTTGTTGGCAACATTTTGTTGTATGATACAATATCTGCATCATGCATTACGAACGCAAAAAGGTCAAGTGATGCTATTCCAGTGGCGATCCAGACGTCTTTGCCTTTTCCTGAAAGTGAAGTTACGTCTAATCCCTTATGTTTAAGTTCTTCTAGAACTGAGAGTACTTCAGGTTTGTTGCACCATGCTACTTCGCATGGAACCTTGAATGTTTTACTTAATTTTAAGGCTTCATCGTAGCCTTTTGGATCTTCTGCTGAGAGGGCAATTATAACTTTGCTGAGATAATCGCAATGGTTTATTTCTTCAACCATTTTTGGCAATCCTGAGCTGTTTATATCTTTACCTATTATTGGAATTATCAAGCCAGATTGGTACTTTCCTTTTAATTCGTGCAGCCGGTTTGCCATGTAATCGAAGTCTAGGTTGAAGTCATGGATTTTTGCGATTTTTGCTTGATTATTATCCATTTTTGGTTCCCCCCTTACCCATTTTATAACAAAAACAGAATATTTATAAGTATTTAGAAACATGCACTTATTTTTAGGATATCTAGTCCTCTGAAAAATCACCTAAAAATGTTCTAAACCACAAAGACCTCTACTAAGGGCACTGACGCGAGTAAAATTAATCAAAACCTTCACTCAACGACTCCCATTTTATCGGGTGATTCACGTTACATATTATGAATCAAAAAAATATTTATAACTTGTGAGCTATATGTATTGAATTAAGGGAATAAATAATGCCAAAAGCAAAAAAAACAACAAAAACAAAAACAAAAAAGAAAAAGTAAAACCTTCTAAAACACGCCTTTTTCTTTAAACAAAGTAGTTCGAAAAGAGCTACAGTTTGTCATCCTGAATTATTATCGTTACTTTTTTTACTGCAGTTTCACACACTTTTCTAATACCACGTTTTCCCCGCTGATAGCTCACATTAACTAGTTTTAGTTCTTCCATTAAGCGGACTTGCTCGCTTATGTATGCTTCACTGAGTCCCAAGCGAACGCCTATTGTTGATATGTCCAGTTTTTCTTTTGATAGTAACTGGAGAATTTTCATTGATGTCGCGGTTAATGCTTCAGCCACTTCTAGTGCTTTTTCGCCTGATACAATTATTTCTTCGGACGGCATAGTTTTTCAGTTAAATAAATATGGATTGTGTTATAATAATCTTGTTTTGTTATTAATATAGTACTTTGTTATACTGTTAGTTTTTTATCGTTTTAAATGAAAAGAAATAGATAACAAGGCATCTTTGATTAACAGAGTTCCTCGATCCATTTCTTGAAGAGTATCACGAAAATTACTGATCTATTTATTATTACAACCATGAAATCTGCAAAACGAAACGCATCCTAAAAGCTAATTCAAATATCGTTACAATACCACAGCACTTTTTTTAAGTCAATAATCGATTGGTTGAGTTTTATCAACACACCAATTTCTTCAATATACGAGGTGGGCATGCGAACAATGGAGCTTTTAAAGGGTTTTTTAACACCGATTTCCTTAGCAGCTTTATCCGATAATTTAACGTGTAAATGGGTGACTTTCCATGTTTCAGAATCAATATCGATGTCTGATACATCACCTATGTAATTACCTGATGCCCCAATAACCGTTTTTCCCAAGAGGTCATCCTTACTAACCATAAGACAATCCTTTAAACCATGATGCATAAGGGTAAATAATGCTTTTGCAAAAAAATAAAATCTGAAAAATTTTCAACCGAATTTGCAAGTTAGTAAAGTTGGGTTCGCAAAAAGAAATATATGAATTTTCTTTGCCTTAGGAGCAATTAAAAAGGAGGAAGGAAGTAATGAGAATTACAGCAGCTTGTGAAATAGAAAGCAGTCAATATTCCTTGTATTTGGCTGGACATTTTTACCCTCCGAGTCAGTTAAAGGCTAAATTATTTCATTTAGAGGAAAAGAAGCCGCAATTTGGGCTTAAAAATGTCTTCAATCCCGAACAGTTTAATAGCAGGGTTGAACAATTACGGAAAACCAGTCTTAGATCGAAAATAAGTAGTCGCTGAGGATAAAGATGCACCTTAACTCCAACGGAACGCGGAGAAAAAACGCGTTATTTAACACCTACCCAACCTTATCTTCATTATGGGACCTAAATGGCCACTATCCATAGTCTGCTTATTGTGAGGTTTTGGCGGAGTTATTTTGGAGAAAGCTGCTTCTAGTCAAATCAACGAATTATATGATGATCTTAAAACGTCATCCACTGGATTAACTAGTGAAGAAGCTAAAGCGCGTCTTAGAAAATATGGAGCAAACAAGCTTTTTGAGAAAAGGCAAATTCCGTTCATTCACAAGTTTTTTACACATCTTAGAGATTTATTCGGCATCTTACTGCTTGTAGCTGCAGTTCTTTCATACATCAGCGGAAACCCCGGGTTAGGGGTAATTATTTTAGCAGTAGTTTTTGTTAACATTTTTGTCAGCATGTTCCAAGAATCCCGTGCTGAGAAAGCCATTGAAACGCTGAAAAGTTGGATGCCTGAATATGCTAAGGTTATTCGTGATGATGATCTAAAGAAAATTTTAGTTAAAGAAATTGTTCCAGGTGACATTATTGTTCTTGAGGAAGGCGATCGGGTTCCAGCCGATGCACGCTTGATTGAAGCTTTTGATTTATGGACAAACAATGTTCCCCTAACAGGTGAATCTGAGCCACAACCAAGAAATATTGAAACAGTAAAAACCGTTGAGAAAGCCTACCTTTATTCACCTAACCTTATTTTCATGAGTACAAGCGTAGCTAAAGGCAAAGGAAAAGCCATAGTTTACGCTACAGGCATGAGTACACAGTTTGGCAAAATTGCCAGTCTAACACAGACCATTCAGGAAGAACAAAGCCCGCTTCAAAAAGAAATTGCTATAATGGCCAAGTACGATTTCATCATGGCAGTAATTGTCGGAGCAGTTTTCTTTGCAGCAAGCATTCTTTTCCTAAAGGTTGACCCATACACAAGTATTCTTTTCATGATTGGTGTGATGGTTGCTTGTGTTCCAGAAGGTTTGCAAGTTACAGTTTCAAGTGCCTTAGCGATTAACGTATTAAAAATGGTTAAGCAACATGTGCTTGTTAAACGCTTATCAGCTGTTCAAACTCTTGGCAGTGTTACTGTGATTTGCACTGACAAAACAGGCACAATCACCAAGGGTGAGATGACTGTAAACAAGATTTGGGTAAGAGACGATGTTATAGAAGTATCAGGTTTAGGTTATAGTCCAGTTGGCGACTTCACAATAAACGGTCAACGCATTAAAGAGGGACAAACATCTGCCCTAGAAAAATTGCTTGAAATTGCAGCTCTTTGTAATGGAGCAAAGATTGATCCGCCCTCTGATCGGAACAGAAATTGGAGTGTAATTGGTGACCCCACCGACGGCGCGTTACTTGTTTCTGCCTTAAAGTACGGTATGAACATTGAGGATGAGTTAGTTGAGAAGCCCAATATCGATATCTTGCCATTTAATTTTGAACGCAAACGCATGACAACAATTCATGAATCTAGGGGTGATGTTCATGTTTATACTAAAGGTGCACCAAGAAACACATTGGACGTTTGCACCAAAGTTCTTGTTAATGGTAAAATTGAAGATTTGAATGAAGAAAACACACTATGGATTGAAGCTCGTGTCCAAGAATTTGCTGCTGAAGGCCTTCGAGTCATAGCGATTGCCTACAAAACAATGCCTAAAAAAGAATACAGCAAGGACTTAGATGTTGAAAAGGACTTAGTTTTTGTCGGTTTAGCTGCAATGCGTGATCCACCAAGAGCTGAAGTTAAAGATGCAGTTGCCAAAGCAAAAGAGGCTGGAATAAAAACTGTAATTATTACAGGCGATTATGGTCCAACAGCAGAAGCAATAGCCCAAGAAGTCGGCATCGTTGAACGCGAATTTTGCCAAATCATTCGAGGCGTTGACCTAGAAAACCTAGGCGACCAAGCGATAGTTGACGAAGTTAAGAAAGGTAATGTAATCTTTGCTCGAGTCGCCCCTGAGCAGAAACTTCGGATCGTTAAAGTTCTAAAGGAAAGCGGCGAAATCGTAGCCGTTACAGGAGACGGTGCAAATGATGCGCCATCGCTTAAGGAAGCGGACATTGGTGTTGCTATGGGTGCTTCAGGTACTGATGTTGCTCGGGAAGCAGCAGACATTGTTTTGCTTAATGACAGTTTTGCTTCAATCGTTAAAGCTGTTGAGTCGGGTAGAGCAATTTATGATAACATTCGAAAATTCATCGTTTACGTGTTTTCGCACAATTGGGCAGAATTAATTCCCTATGTACTTTACGCGGTGCTGGGTATTCCACTACCGTTATTGGTTGTACAGGTTTTGGTTATAGATTTAGCAATTGATGTTATTCCAAGTTTAGCGTTAAGCCGAGAGCCACCTGAAGCGGGCATTATGCAGGAGCCACCTCGAAGCGTTAAAGAAAGATTATTCACAACTACAGTATTTGCTCGTTCACTATACATTGGAGTTATAATTGCTGTTGGAGCAATGATCGGCTGCTTAAGTGCCTGGTCCGCCGGTGGATGGCAATGGGGAATGCCTCTACCTGCTGATGATCCAGTGTACATTAAGGGTGTAACAATGACTTTTGCAGGCATCGTAGTTGCACAAGTAGGCAACGTTCTTGCGTGCAGAACAAGTAAGCAATCAATTTTCAAGACAAGCCTCAAAACCAACAAATGGATACTGGTAGGCATAGCTGCGCAGCTGGCAATTTTAGCAGTTCTAATTTATACACCAATAATGCAGCATTTCTTTGGAACAACCGCGTTAAACTTGACTGATTGGGTGTTCTTAATCAGTTTAGCAGCAGTTGTGGTAATCGCAGAGGAAATCCGTAAGTTTTTCTCAAGAAAACTTTCAAAAGCCGCATAGAACCAGCTTTTCCTCTACCTCAACAGATTTTTTATTAAATTATCTTAAGACCTGTGGAGCGAGAGTTTAAATGATAATTGCACCATTTTAATGCTAATTAGATTTCAAGAGGAAAAGAAATGCCTACCTTCCAAACAGTACGTGGAATGCGAGACTTACTTGATCAAGAAGCCCAAACCTTCGCATACATTTTCAGCAAAGCAAGAAAAAACGCGCAGCTTTACGGCTACAAAGAAGCTATGACACCAATTGTTGAACCACTAGAACTGTTAAGTGCTAAAAGCGGTGAAGAAATCCGTCAGCGCATGTTTATTTTCAAAGACCTTGGCGAACGCCAGGTTGCTCTCAGACCCGAATTCACTGCTTCAATTGCACGTTTAGCTACGACTTCTTTGAAGAATGAACCTAAGCCTTTGAGGTTGTTTTCTGTAGGTAGCGTTTATCGTTATGATGAACCACAGCGGGGAAGGTACCGCGAGTTTTATCAGTCAAACTTTGAATTGATGGGATCCAGCAAGCCTGAAGCAGATGCAGAAATAATCCTGTTAACTAACAATCTCATGAAGTCTCTTGGTTTGAAAGATTATGCGTTCAAAATTGGCCACGTGGGAGTAATTCGTGGAATTCTCAGCCAAGAAGGCGTTGACGAGAAGACTCAGAATGCTATTTTGCAGCGTATGGACAAAAAA
The DNA here is from genome assembly GCA_964640475.1 of uncultured Candidatus Bathyarchaeia archaeon. Classification (GTDB taxonomy): domain Archaea; phylum Thermoproteota; class Bathyarchaeia; order Bathyarchaeales; family Bathycorpusculaceae; genus Bathycorpusculum. The sequence goes on along the minus strand of CAZXGX010000019.1, from coordinate 13,761 downwards.
GAGTATGAGGCAGCATTCAAGCTTTTGGAATCAGAAAAATCTCGTTTTATGCTGGAAGGATTGCTTAAAATTAAAGGCAAGGACTGGCGTGAGACAGTTGAGCAAATCCAAGCGTATGTTGCAGACTACGAGGGGGCTAAAGCGGCAGCGGAAAACCTAAGTGAAGTGCTTAAGCTTGTTTCTGAGAGTGCAAGTCCAACCATTATTGTTGAGCCTGCCTTTGCTCGAGGCTTAGAGTACTATACTGGTTTGATTTTTGAGTTGTACATTCCAGAGTTGGAAATCGCTCTAGGCGGCGGTGGACGTTATGATCGTTTAATTGAGGCGTTTGGTGGCGATGCCACACCTGCAGTTGGGTGTGCTCAAGGAATTGACCGCGTTGCAATAGCTATGCAAATGCAGATGACACCTCTTGAAGCTGGACAGGGAAAGAGAGTGGTTGTTATCCCCATTAATGACGCGATTAAGGTTGAAGCATTAAAGATTGCGCAGAATCTACGTGTTGCTGGTGTCACTGCTGAGTTTGAAGTGATGGGGCGCAAGATGGGTAAAGCTCTTGAGGATGCTGATAAACGCAAGTTTGATTATGCAATCATTGTTGGGGAGCGAGAACTCAAGGAAGGTAACGTTGCCCTTAAAGACTTAGCTAAGCGTGAACAAAGCATAGTTGCAGTCGATAAGTTGATTGAAAAAATTAAAAGTTAAAAAAGAATTTGTGGTAAGCTTTTTAGGCTTACTTTCTCTTTTGTTTTAGAGTCGTTTTATGTAGCGGTTAACTTCCCACTCAGTAACCTGTAGGCGGTATTGATCCCATTCTTTGCGTTTTTCACGCAGGAAATTGTCAAAGGCTTCACCGAGGGTTTCACGCATTAAGTCGCTTGTTTCGAATTCGTCTAAGGCTTCTTTTAGTGATTCTGGCAGTGAAACGATTCCTCTTTGTTTTCGTTCTTCATAGCTCATGTGGTAGACGTTTAGTTCTACTGGGTCACCGGGGTCAGTCTTGTTTTTTATACCATCTAATCCTGCAGCAATGAGTACTGCAAATTGTAGGTACGGGTTTCCTGCACCGTCTGGGCATCGGATTTCGCATCTTGCAGCGTTCTTTCTTCCTCCGAAGTTTGGTACGCGGATGAGTGGGCTACGGTTTTTGTGTGCCCATGCAAGATATACTGGTGCTTCATATCCTGGAACGAGCCGTTTGAAGCTGTTTGGCCAAGAGTTTAGGACCGCGCAAATTTTTCGTCCATGTGCTAATTGTCCACCGATGAAGTTTCGTGCAATACTTGAAAGGTAACCGTCTTTGGCGTTTTCTGAGTAGAAGAGGTTTTCTTTTCCATCTTTGCTCCAAAGGCTTTGGTGACAGTGCATGCCGCTGCCGTTTATTCCTTGGAAGGGTTTTGGCATGTAAGTTGTTACGTAGCCTGCTCGTGCACCAACGACTTTTCCACACATTTTCATAGTTATTGCGCGGTCGGCCGTTACGAGTGCTTCGCCATATTTGAAGTCGATTTCGTTTTGTCCAAGGGCGACTTCGTGGTGGCTGATTTCGATTTCAATGCCGAAGGCTTCTGCTGTGTCTGCAATTTCGCGTCTTAGGTCATCTGTTAAGTCGCTTGGGTGGAAATCAAAGTAACCTGCTAAATCTATTGGCGTTGGTAAACCGCCGTTTTCTGATTCTTTTACTATGAAGAATTCGAGTTCTGGGGCACAAATGTATGTGTAGCCTGCTTTGTTTGCTTTTTCCACTGCACGTTCAAGGATGTAGCGTGGGTCACCTTCGAAGCGTTTGTTTTGTGGAGTGTAGATGTCGCAGATTAGTCTGCAGGAGGCTTTTTCTTTAGGTCTCCAAGGTAAGATTGCAAATGTTGTCGGGTCAGGATATAGAACCATGTCGGATTCTTCAATGGGCCTGTATCCTGTGATGGATGATCCATCAAATGATTGCCCGTTTTCAAAAATGCTTTCAATGTTTTTGGCACTTACTGCTAAATTCTTCAATAGACCGTTTATGTCGGTGAATTGAAGTCTAACAAATTTTATATCGTTTTCTTGGATTTGTTTTATAACTTTTGATACGTTTTCTTTCCAAACTGTATCTTTGAAGTTCTTCATTTTTTTATTGGTCTCCCTTTTTAATAACTGGCGTCCACGTTTCCAGATGTTACGGAAATCACATTAAACGTAAACATATATAAGCTTATCGCTCTCAAGTAATGGATAACTGTCCAACATATTCATGAAAAATTGAAATAGTGTATGAGTTAAAAATTACATAACGGGAGGAAAAAAACGCTAAAAAAGAGGCCCCGACTAGACAAATAACCAAAAAAACTGCCATTACCGTTCTCTACGCAGAAAATCGCCTAGATCAGAAACATTCCGCACTGCTATTTGATTATTCCGTGTTGATCCACTCAAGTTTTCAACAATTCTACCAAAACCTAAACATTCGCCAAGCTCATTAAGGACCAGAGTATTCGTATTTTTCTTCCCTGAACCATATACCCTCACAATACTTTTCCCTAAAATATCCCTACCGCATATAAACAACCAAGCAGCTTTACCCTCAACCACAACCTTATTTGCATGCTCTTGAGCAAGCATAGATAACAAAATGAAACTAGGAAAGAATTTGCCTTCCTTGACTTTTCCTAGAAATGCTCCAGCATAGAAGCTGTCTTGTTTAACCAATGGTTTTAGCGTGTTGTTTAGAAGGAAATATCTGCCGTCTTGTTGAATTATCAGGTCCTCATTAAAGCTGATCTTAACGCCAAACTGCAAAGCAAAATCAACCACAGCCTTAACTTTCATGCACTTCTCCTCATAAGTTTACAGACAAAAAAACCCTGTGTCTCATTTGGCCAAAACCGTCTGCAAAGCTCTATTGATGGATCCAACTGTTTGCCAAAGACATTTGTTAAGCCTTTTTCTCCTAGGCAATTTATTTGTTCAATTTGTATATCGAGATTTTTTATTGCCCAATCAATGTTAAGTTCATTTTCTTCAGGTTCAAGCGAACATGTGGAGTAAACAATTTCACCTTTTGGATTTAAACAGTCAACAGCTTTAGCTAAAATTTCTCGCTGGGTCCGAGCGTTTCTCTCAACATCCTGCATTGTACGGTTTTTGAACCAATCAGGATCTGAGGCGAAGTTACCTGAACAGGGTGCATCAACAAGAACGCGATCAAATTTATAGCCCATTTTGAGAGCATTTCTGGCATCCAGCTGATAAACAACCGTATTGACAACATGACAGCGTTCCAGATGGTTTGATAGGGCTGTTAAGCGGCGTTTGTTAATGTCTATTGCTACGATAGCTCCAGTGTTTTCCATGTAGTCGGCTAACTGGACTGTTTTTCCTCCGGGAGCTGCTGAGGCGTCTAGAACTTTTTTTCCTTTAAGATCGGTGAACAGCGAAACGGGGATTTGGGCGGCTGCTTCCTGAATAGAGTATAATCCCAGCAGGTACTCTGCTGTTGCGCCAGCCGAAACTTTGGAGTTCATAACCCAATAGCCGTGTGGTAGAAAACTAATTTTTTCCAGATGAACTCCTAAGCCTTCAAGTCGGTCAATTATGTTTTTACCTTCAGTGTTCATTTGGTTAATTCTGATAGCTTGCCGTAGCTGTACAGGATGACATTTCCAGCCCAACTGGCTATAGCGGTTAAGGAAAAAATCTTTGCCAGACATCAGCTTGTAGATGGCTAAATGCTCGATAAAAGCTTTTCAAAATCGATTAATATTAAATTTTAAATGTTGACTAAGTTGAAGCTCATTGTTTCTCAAAGTTTCTAAACTGTTTTTTGCTTAGTCAAAGCTGCGACTGCGTTTATTTCTAATTTTTCTATTAGCACAATCAGTTTATTTTAAGAGTAGCGTTTGCATCAGACGCTTTGAGGGTTTCATTTAGAGCCACTCCAGAGTTACCGTTGCTATGCATTTTTATTATTTGGTCTTGAACGAATTTAGCAAAGACTTTAGCCTCCTTATCTGCCTCTGCTGTACGCCAAAAAACCTGTTCTGAACCAGATAAACCTGCAGCCTTAAACTCATAGAATCGCTCTGTTCCTAAAATACCTAAAATGACTAAAATAATGCCTATAATAACTGTAACAAGCATTAGTTGAGCTATCAAATTCACTGAGATAGAATCAAATAATATCACAAATACGGCACCCAAAATTGCTAAACCTGAACCAGCTGTAATGTCTCCAGTTTTCGGCTTCTTATTATAGCAAGTAGCAAGAACTCTCGCATAAGGGAGAGAATCAAATTTTTCGCTCAGAAATCCAGAGTAGTATCTTATTAGTCGCTGGTCAGTTGCGTAAAGATGACCATCGTAGGTTGTTTTGGCACTAGCGATTATTTTTTCGTTTTCAAGAAGGTGTTCTTTAAGGGGCAGATTGAGCACCAATTCTTAGTAACAAATAATTGCCATATATAACTAAAACGCCAATGATTTTGTCTTAACTTACTAAAACCATTGAGCAGCTAGAACATGTTTTACTGGTTGGTAGATTTCAAAAATTTTTACTTTATGTACAAGATGAAATTAAAGGAAAAAAGCAAAATAATTTACATAGTCATAAGGTAAAAAGTTGATTAATTTAGGCATTATGGAGAAAATGTTAGCACTTCTCTTTTTTAGTTAATACCATCCATTTAGAAGTATAATGCAGCATTATGGGCATTGTATTGAGCATCGTCTGCATTAGATTAGTAGTGTTGTATTATTTTTATTAATGTTGTAAAACGCTTGCATCATTCTTATATTCAAGGGGTCAAGACTTGTTTTATGCAAGATTCAAAGCACAAAATATTATTGGTTCTAACAGCATTAACAATTATTGGAGAATTAATATCTATAATTCTTTGGACTGCAAATCCAACATTACCTTCGGGGCAACAAGTACGTTTCACTTTAGCTGTTGATTACATCTATGCAGTTGTTAATGCGGCTGTTTTTCTGATTTTAAACATAGTTGCTTTCATGTTGATTACTAAAAGAAACAAAATGGGTTCTGTTCTTTTGATTGCAGCTTCAATAATTAATCGAGTAGTTTCGCACCCTATCTTTATTGGTGGAGCTCACCTGTTTTTTATAATATGGACAATTCTACTGATAATCTTCGCCTACATCGAGTATAGAAAACTCTCAAATAGACCCTAATTCAGTAAACTATTTTTTTCAGTCTCAGGGTTTTTGTGCTTCCACTTCAAGCCTTATCATGCCAAGATGTATCATACCTTCAGCATCAACTGGGTGAATCTTGACATAGCGTGATACAAGTTCATTGATAAATTGCCCTTTTAATTCTTCAGGTAGCTTTTCAGTAAATGGAAGCCATGTTGTACGTACCCAGCCTGCTAAGCCTTCTATTCCTTTAAACTTCATATCCTTAGGAAACAGTTCCACACGTAATGGTTTCAATCCTTCCTCAAGTAGAAAATCAGTGTATTCCTCTTGACTAAAAAAGCCATACGGAAACTTGAAGCCTTCAAAATACGGTTTCCATGGTACAAGGGAGAGCATATTATCTAACAGAGAAATTATTTCTTGAGCATTGCCTTTTCCAGCCATTTGAAAAAGTAAACTTCCGCCAGGTTTTAGGCATCTTTCGATACCGAACAGAACTGCTGATTGATTAGGTATCCAGTGTAAAGTTGCGTTTGAAAATATCTTGTCAAAGACTGGTTGAAAGATCAGTTTTCGTGCATCCATCAGTTGAAAGCTCAGGTTTGGGTAATCGGCTTGTGGAAAAGTTGTTTGGGCTAGGTGTATCATTTCTTGTGAACTATCTATGCCTATGACTCTGCCTTTGGGGAGCGCTTTTGCGATTTCTGCTGTGATTTTTCCATCGCCGCATCCGATGTCTAGTAAAGCCTCATCGCCTTGCAGTTTTAGTTTTGGAATTAATTCTTTTGCCCATGCGTATTGGTTGGCAGAATTTTTCGCGTAGTCTTTTGCGTTCCAAGCGTAGTTTTTAGCCATGTTTTCATCTTATTTGAAGGTTAATTGTGATACTGAGTAGTAGACGATTTCTCCTCTGCGGTTCATAACTGCTAAGACTAATTCTTTCTTTTGGCTTTGACATTGTTGCATTACACTGGCTAACATGTCAATTGCTAAGGGTTTTCCTTCTTGAGTTCCCAGCACCATATAAGATGCAGAGTCTTTACCATATGCTCCGCGTTCATAAACTCGAAATTCTGTACCGGCACCAAAACCTTCTCTAACCACGTAACCGCGACTTCGCAGGTCGCGATAAACAAGATAGTTCACCCAGGCATTTTCGTTAACTGCCTCGTAACTGTGTAGTATTTTCTGGAAATCAACGGTTTCGTTACTTTTGCCTTTGACTTCTAGCATACCTTTATCCTGCAGATACAGTGCTTCAAAAAAAGTTAAAGTAAGAATCTGGTCTTCGGTTGTTCCGTATCCACGGCATGAAAGTGCATCGATGCTGCTTTGTTCAGTTATGGTTACGCCTTTGTTGGTTAGTTGGCCTGCTGTGTGGAATTCTACTGGGACAGTTTTTTTGGTGTCGCTCATTATTTAAATCAACAGTGGTTTTTAGAGAGTGTGAACTTTTTAACATTATGCTTTCTTAGATGATTTCTCAGGTAAAATATTTGTGAATTATAGGTTCACAACCATTTAATATGTAAAGAGTCGAAGTCTGACATGGAAGCTGCAACAATGCTTAATCAAAATGAACCGAAAACTATTGCAGAATTACTCCATTGCCTAAGCGCTTTTGAGGAAAATATCTATCAACTCTACGGGGACATAGCACGTAAGACGGAAATGCCTTTTGTCAGGTCGCTTTTTGAGCAGATTGCAATTGACAGTCATAAACATTCTGTAATTCTAAAGGGTGTAAGTGAAGGCATTGCTATACCTACAGCTGACTCTAAAGAATGTGAGAAGAGAATGGGTGAAACTTGGAAGAGGCTAGCGATTACTCAAAAAGAAATCGATAGAATAAGCAGGATAAATAATGACAACTTACCATGGCTTGTTGAGAAGTTAGCTCATTTTGAAAGTGCTATGGGCGAAGAATATTTTGTGTTTATTCAATTGAAAACTTTGCATATGCTTGTAAAAGAGATTAACCAAAAATACAACATTGATTTAAGCCACACAAAAAGCCTCTTCACAAGCATAATTAATGATGAAGACCATCACAGGGAACTGCTTGAAACAATAAAGTGTCTTGTGACTAAAAAAGAAAAAGAAAACGATACTTCACTTGTTGGCAGATACGAAAGTCTTGACACTTACACTCAGGAATGTAATCTTCAAAGCTAAGCTTTCTGTTTGAATAAGGCAAAATCTTTGCTGTAGTAGACTTGTGTTTCGCAGATTATTGCTGAGACGTATTTTAATGGTGTAGCGTCAAAGGCTGGATTCATAACTGCTACTCCATCGGGTGCAGTTTGTTGGCAACCCACATGTGTGACTTCGTCAGGTTTGCGTTCCTCAATTTGTATGTCAGCGGCTTTTTTGGCTAGGTCGAAAGTTGATTTTGGAGCGGCAACATAGAATGGGATGCCATGTTCATGTGCTAATACAGCCACACCGTAGGTACCTATTTTGTTGAAAACCGCGTCCTGCACGATTCTATCAGCACCTACAATAACTTTGTCCACTAATCCTTTGCTCATCACATAGGCGGCCATGTTATCGGTAATTAGTGTAATTGGAATACCGTCGCGTTGTAGTTCATAAGCTGTAAGTCGTGCACCTTGCAATAGAGGTCTTGTTTCGTCGGCGATGACTTTAATTTTTTTTCCTTGCTCCCAAGCTGCCCGAATTACACCCAGTGCTGTTCCGTATTCAACGGTTGCCAACTCGCCTGCATTGCAGTGAGTTAAGATGGTGTCTCCGTCTTTGATGAGTATTGAACCGTTTTTGCCAATCGCACGATTTTGTGCGGCGTCTTCATCTGCGATTTTTTGGGCTTCAGCAACAATCGCCTCTTTAAGTGCCTCGACATCACCTTTGAATTCTCGTGCCATATTCAAAACGCGGTCGGTTCCCCAGAACAGGTTTACAGCTGTTGGTCTTTGACGTTTAATGGTTGATCCTGCAGCTTCAATCTCTAAGAGTAGGTTTTTCGTGGTTTTCGCTTTAGAATGATAGGCTGCTAATGCGACGCCGAATGCTGCGGCTGCGCCAAGAAGAGGTGCGCCTCGTACCCGTAGAGTTTTTATGGCTTCAGCCATTTCGTCAACATTTGTTAATTTTAGTGTAACTTCTTCGAGTGGTAGTTTGGTTTGATCAGGTGTTAATACTGTTCCGTTGCTCCATTTTATCATTCGCATACTCTTAACGCCTCGTGCAATCATAGTATTTGGCTATGTTAAGAGTGTTTTGCTTTAGACTTACTGCCTCTGTTTATTATAGTAAAAAGTATGCAGATTGAAAAAGTAAAGTTTAGGAGTTGTCAAACGGTGATTTGAGGTGCGTGACAACTTCGACAGGGGAATCTTCGCCTGATTTTAGCCGTTTCTTCCATTCCTCACCGACAGCAATCAGCGAGAAGATACCTGAAACCTCAGCTTTTGCCTTCTTAGTCAAGCAAACGAGCGCTTCTTGGGTTTCCCCGCTTTTAATCATGTCATCCACGATTAGAACGCTGTCACGTTTTTTGATGGCTTCTTTTGGAATGTAAAGGGTTACAGTTACTCCTGAATCGCGTCCTAAAATGTAGGTTTCTTCAAGGAATCCTTTGACGCCGACTTCTTTGTTGCGTTTTGCTACAATCAAGTTTACGCCGAGCGAGTTTGCAACCATTGTGGCTAATGGGACTCCGTCGACTGCGGCGGTTAAGATTTTTGTGACCCTTTTACCGGCAAAGTTTGCGAGTGCATGGTTTGCGGCTTGTTGTAAAATGTTGTAGTCGCCGACGATTTCGGTGTTATCAAAATAGCCTAAATCATCAAATTTTATGCGGCTTCGCAGTTCAGCTTCTAGGCCGACTAGTTTTGTGAGCACTCGCCATAGCTGTTTTGCGCGAGTGGTGTTTGGTAGAACATGTCCTTTAGCGTATCTGCTTAGAACGGTGACGGGTAAGCCTGTTTTTGAGGCTAGTTCGCGGTAAGTTATGTTTCGTTTATATTTTGCTGTTCGCAAAAGCTCGATTGTCATTAAACGAAGTTTTAAGTCCTCTGCGTGAGTGCTCAACTTTCTTTATCTCCCTCTCTTTTTTACATTTATAAGTCAATAATAGAACATTTAAAACGTATGGCAATCAAACAATTTATATCTTTTGTTAAAAAATCCGCCTCAATGATTAAGTGAAAAAAGCCCCATACACCGTTGCAGAAGCATCAAGCTTTTTTAATGAAAACCTGCAATTCATATGGCAAAGGGGACAAAGCAGGATACATAAACTCAAACGCATATTCCTAGCTGCACTGTTTGGCTCGATCATCTTTGTAGTCAACGTTTTCTTGCCACCCCCAATAAACTACATGTTCATCGTTTTGCAAGCCGTACTTTTAGCGCTTAGCGGCTTGTTCATAAAGAAAATTGGTGCGACTTCTGCAGGCGCTGTTGGCGGGTTACTTAGTGCGTTGGGAAGTCCAGGTTTAGGCATTTTTACCTTTATTGCCTCAGTCCTGTTTGGGGCTCTAGTAGATGCTTGCCTGATAATTTTTAGAGTTAACGGGTCCTATAAGGGCGTCAATCGTAACAGGTTAATTCTTGCAATTGCAGTAGCGACCCTGCTAATCGGAGTGATAACTTACTCGGGAAGCGTTATCATCCCAGAACAACTTTTCGCTCAAGCAGGTCTTGCCAATTTAACATTGTTTATTCATCGAAGCTTAATGCTTGATGCTATGGTTCTTTTTATGGGTCCAGTCACTGGCGCTGTTGCAGGTTATGCTGCTGCTTATTTGTGGAATAAGTATCTCAAAAACATAGCCGTAGCGATTTAGCTAATTTTGTCGTAATATATCAGAAACCAAAATACCCTTTAAAAGACGCCAAAGCCCTTTGCTGTTTGAGAAAGGGAGACCCCGAAAGGAGAAAGTTCGGGGAAGTAGAAAGGAGAAAAATAGAGAGAAGGGAGAAGGGCGGAGAAGGAGAAGGCTTCGATGAGACTATTCCATAGAAGAGGTAAAGCTGTAAAAAAATGGCATAACCGGGCAATGCTGATTGATTTTAGGAAAACAAAGCTAACGCTTCTTGACAATCAGGAAGGCAAAATATCAGATTGGGTCTACGAGAAATACGGTGAACCACAGGAAAATTAGGCGCCAGAACAGTATACTTGTTTTATTTTTGCATCAGCCACTTTAGCAATCATTGCACTGGAGATCAGCACACATTTTACCCCTGTTAATTCAGCCAGCTCGGCAGGTTTAGCATCCTGAGTTATCAAAAGCAAATCATGCTTCCCCGCATACTCAACAACCGCCTTGTCCTTGGCACTTTTTAAACCAGCTTCTTGGGCGGTTATTACTTCGTAGCCTAACGCTTCAAAATATTCCTTCAACCCAGCATACATCTCATCAAGCAAAATCTTCAAATTAAAGCCACTCTATTAAGAAAAATAAAATTACTAACCTAAAAACATACACCTAAACAATTAACTTACTTGATTGAACCCGCATCTTCGGTGTTGCGAAAGCGGACTTCCTCCAAATTTGGACTTTGAGTCGCCTTATTTCATAATTGATGCAGGCATAAGTGAGTTTATGTTGAAAACAGACGTTACCATAAATGAATACACACCCAATGAATTAACCCCTTTCAAATTGGCAGGGTATGGTCACTATGCCTTAGTCAAGAAAGTTTGACTAACCATACCCCTTCTTTACGGCGCTTTTAGTCAAGGTTTCTTGACGAAAACCCATTTAAGACTTCTACATCACGACTATTTTTGATGAAAAATGAAAGCCTACACAGCTCTAATCCTTGCCAGCATAATAGTTTCAGCTTCACTTCTATCTTTACCGATTCTTGCTATTGATGAACCCTCCGTAGGAGTCAAAGAGGGCGACTGGATCGAATACGATATCACATTGAATGGCACAGGTAAAGCCCCACCTACGCATGATGTTAGATGGTTTAGGATGCAGATCATAGAGGTTCAGGGAACAGCATTCTGGGTGAATCTAACTGCCAGATACGCTAATGGCACTGTGGGTAGTTCTATTTGGGATTTTAACTTCACTGACGGAAACGTTGGGGGATGGGTAATTATTCCCTCAGGTCTAAGTCCTGGAGAAAAATTTTATGATTCTTCAAGACATAACGGAAAACCAGTTAATGTAACTGTTCAAGGTCAAGAACAAAGAGAAGTATGTGGTGCAAGTAGAGTAGTAACTTTTGGTAATGACTCATTGAGGCATAAAGAATGGGATATGACAACTGGCGTTATGATTGGGTCAATAGAAACCTACATGAACATAACAAACAAGGCAGGCTGGTACATTAATGATTTAACAGTAAATATTGAAGCCACTGCGACAAACCTGTGGAGTCCTCAGATTCTGGGACTGGACCAAAATGCATTCTACTTGTTGGTTGGGGGAATCGTACTACTGGCAATAATAGCGTTGGTGCTACTAGTAGTTATAAAAAGAAAGACAATAAAAAAGCCTACGATAAGCACTGCTCTACAGGGAAAAATCGCGGCGCTCACCGTCCTAATGGTGGTTTTATTTGAGGTCGCAACAATATTCACTTTCCCATTCTACGATGTTGGCTTAAGCTTTGCCGAAATTAACTTGATCATGCAGACGATTTGGTTGACCATGGTTCTGCTAAGCATCGGGTTTAGAATACGGGGCAACTACTTTGTTCATGAACTACTGATGATAGTTGTGATTTGTGCTTGGGCAGTTGGTTTAACTGCGGTGTTGTTTATGGACCCATTTAGCACTTCCACGGATGTATTTGCCAGTACGCCGATGCGACTGGTTATGAATGCGTTGCACGGGATTATTTCTGTTCCAGCACTTGTATTTGGCGTCTGGCTTGTAGTGCTTTGGCGTCCTGGATCAACAACGTTTCCAGCTAAAAGCCGCAGAGTGGCACAGTTGATACCGTTCTTCTGGATCGCCTCCTACGTGGTGGGCGTATTGGATTTTATGATGCTACACACAACAATCTTCGGATAAACAATTTTTCTTTTTTTAATATTAGAAGGCAGATCTGAATTGTGCAACGACAAACCCATTAATCAGCAGCTCTATCGCTGAAATCGCCCTGATTTTTAAAGATACACGACTAGCAGTTTTATGATAGAAGTTTTGTCTTAACTATTTTGTTTGCTACATTGTAGAGTTTTTGGTCTGCAGTGTAGAATACGCCATTTATTTTCTGTGTTAAGGCTATGTAGAGAGCATCATAGATTGTTATGTTATGTGTTTGACCTATGCTCATTGTTTCTTCAGCAATTTCTCGTGATGTCAAAACTGTTAGTCCATCATAAAGTTTGACGAGGTCTTCTACTGCTTGCTGCGTATCTTGGGTTTCTAAGTCTTTAAGCAGGTTTACATGTTTCCAGATAACGTTTAAGCATTCAACAAAGGCAAGGTCAACTGTATAGAGGATGTAACCTTTTTTTAGATAGTTTTTTAGTTTTGTTCTAGCTTCTTTTGAACCTGACTCGTCTAGAACTAGTTTTGCGATTATGTTAGCGTCTAGGATTAGTTTTGGCGTTCTCTATCCTCCCTGATTAGGGTGGTGGAGTCGATTTTTGTTTTTCTTTTTTCGGTTCTAGTTTCTATTTCTTCTAAGGTTTTTATTAGTTCTAATTGTTTTACTCGTTGGGCAAGGAATTCTCTAACTTCTTGGCTCCAGTCTGCAGGGTTTTTTTCTATTTTTTCCTTTAGCTCTTTTGGTATGCGAACACTAAATGTTTCCGACATCGCAAACAAACCTGTAAACATAAATGTAAGACAGGCTAAAAAGCATTATGTCACAATGCTTTCTCTAATCACGATTTTTCACTGAAACCACAAACATTTTTAGAACTCATCAGGATATATGTAAAACCCTATAGAATAACAGGAAATATTAACGAAAAACCAGTTATAATCATGTTGATTTTGGCTTAATCAACGCTATTTAGCTATACTACAGAAAAGTTAAGAGCTCCTAAAGCCTCAATATTAACATTAGAAGTGGTGGGTTAAAATTTGCAGGCGAAAGCCCAACATCCTTATGTCGATATTAACCCCAAAATTAGTAGTGGAAGCCCAGTTGTAGTAGGAACCCGAGTGAGAATTATAGATATATTCATTGAATACGAGTACCTAAACCGCACACCTGATGAGATAATTAGCACTCATCCCAATCTGAAGTTGGAACAAGTCCACGATGCATTATCGTTTTATTACGAGAACAGACTTGAGATGGATAGAAAAATTAGGGAAGATAAAAAATTTATTGAAAGATTAGCTGAAATGCAGAAGGAAGATGAAATCTAATATCACCCCTTAAAATTTACGCTGATGAAAGCGTGAGCACAGCAATTATTGATGGACTTAAACGGCGTGGAGTAAACGTTTTCTCTGCTAATGATCAAAAAACAGGACTTACCGATGAAGAACAATTGGCATTTGCTATTGAACTTGGGGCAATAATTTTCACTCATGATCCAGGTTTTCTTAGAATGGTTTCAGGCAAGAGGCATATTGGCATTGTTTTTTCCCAACAGCATAAATTGTCAATGAGTGACTGTATTCGAAAAGTGAAGATAATCACCGAAACAAAGACGATACAGCAAATGAAAAA
>CAZXGX010000018.1:0-22388 GCA_964640475.1 uncultured Candidatus Bathyarchaeia archaeon | reverse complement strand
TTATGTCAGGAACTGAAACTCTGCTTCCATTTATCAATGAGAAAAAGAAGAACGGTGAAGAACCCACAATAATTGTAGATAGTCGTGAAGCTGGAACAGCCCAAAAAGTAGTTAAAGGCTTAGTTGAAAAAGGTGTAAATGTTAAAACACAGATGCTAGAAAAAGGCGATTATATTCTTTCTGATCAATGTGCGGTTGAAAGAAAAACAGTAAACGATTTTGTTTATACATTAACAAGGCGCTATTTGTTTGAGCAGCTTTTTACTCTCAAAGACGCTTACCCAAAAGCACTAATCGTTCTAGAAGGTTACCTGCCCATAATTTATAAGTATAGTAGCATCCAGCCGCAGGCAATCTGGGGGGCAATGTTCAATTTAGCTAAAAACGGAATTGCCCTAATAAACACGGCATCTAACAAAGAAACAGTTGATTTCCTATACACTGCTGCTCGTCAAGAGCAGATTGTTGAAAAACGTTCACCAACAGTTCATGCTTTCAAAAAGAATGAAACCTTAGCAGATGCTCAAGTATACTTTATTGCTAGTTTGCCAAATATTGGTCGTGAGAAAGCAACAGCAATCCTATCGTCATACCAGACACCTATAAACGCGTTAATTAACGTGGACGACTGGTCTAAAGCAGTAAATGGACTTGGTCCAGTTATAACGAATAAAGTTAAAGAAGTCATAAGTACGCCCTACAAGGAACAGTAATTCTTCTCTGTTCTACAGTTCTCCATTATGAATGGTGTCTCCATAAACGATAAAAGCTATCATAACCAAATAGCAATCAACGTTTAATGGAGATTGATAATAATCCGTAAGACAAAACTGCTGTTAACGCTACTTACAATACTAATAGCTGTCTTACCCTTAACAGTTCAAGTTATCGCTTACCAGGATAACCTGCTTGGTCTCATAATTCCGCCTGAAATAGCGGATTTGATAAATGGAAATAATAATATCATAAACACACAGTTTCAAGCACCTCAAATAGTTGGAGACCCCCAATACAATCCAGAAACAAAAACTGCCACATTCACCTTTACCTTTACTAACCCCTTAACTACAGAAATGAACATCAACACACTAGAAGCAGGTGTCAAATGCCATGATCATGATCTGCTTTTAGGCACAGTATCAATCCCTGAATCAATCACCCTTACTCCAGGCGAAACAGCTCAAATTCAAGCCTTAGGCCAATTATCAGATGAAGCTATAAACCACTTTTTAACCCAACACGCAAGCACAAACAACGTGAATATAGATTTTGTTAATCTAAATGTGAATGTTGCAGGTATTCAAGTTCAAGTGGATGAACAAAATATTGGCTACATTACAATTCCACAGGAATTTTTTAGGTGAAAATAACGGATGCAGTTAAGCAAGATTAATTGGTTTGGGGTAGCAGGTGGGGCTTTAACACTTATTGTTATCGTAGTTTCATTATATTATCCTTGGTGGCAATTAACAATCGGTGATGGCCTAATGAAAGTCAATGCTTCGCCGATGAACACAAACTTTGGATTACTTAGCACACAATTCACGATACCACTCATTTATGCGCTAAACCTTGGAAGCATCCTGACCTTTCTATGTAGCGGAATTATAATGCTCATTTATTCTGTAATACCCACAAAACCTTACGCTAAAGACCTATTGGGATTTGCTTGGAAAAAACCCATATACGCTGTCATGTTTAGCGTGATAGGTTTAGCAATAACCCTTGTTATCTTGCAAACAACAGTTGGCCTCAATGTACCATTAACGGGAACTGGTCAAATTATTTTGCCTTCAGCTTTCACTATGGGTGTAAATATTAGTATAACCGTTAATTCAGCGTTTCAATGGCCAGTCATATTAGCTATAGCGGCAGCGGCATTGTGTATTTGTGCAAGAATCTATCATAGAAGGTTCTCTATGGCTGCAAAACAAGAAGCGATAGTAATGCAGCCATCGCAACTTGTGGCACAGAAACAAGCTATATAATCTAATTTTCTTCTTTTTTATTTAACCGTTAAGGTTAAAGGCTAAATTCGTATTAATCATTAAAACCAACAAAAATATGGCTCAAAGAAGTTGGGGCTGTCGGCTAGTTTGGTCCAGGCTTGTAGCCTCGGGCGCTATAGACCCCGGTTCAAATCCGGGCAGCCCCACCAAGAACCCTTCACACAGAATCCAAGATGAACAAATAGACATCTAACCGTACCTTAATTCTGAAAAAATCGAGTATCAAAAATTTCTATGTAATTAATTCAAAAAAAATAGGAAGGAAAGTTTTTTTAGTTTATTTAATGACAATTTTTTGAATATTGGATCTTACGTGCTTAGCTTCTTTGTCTCCATCATACTGTGCATAGATTTCAGCTGTGTCATCCCACCAATCCACAGACCTAGCTTTCCAACCCAGTTCAAATGAACCATCTTCTTTTGTGTATCCAACCACTAAAATTTCGTCGGTTAAAAACGACCTGTCATGTTCACGGATTGAAATTTTTGCGTTTGCTATTCCTTTTCCTGTGGCACAAATACCGAGTTTTCCTTTGAAAAACAGTAACTCCTCAACATAGACTAGCCCCGGCAATTTTTCTAGTTCAAGTACGGTAGCAACTGTTCCAGTACAAGATGTAGTTTCATCAGTAGAGGAAACAGATGTCGCTGCAGTTTCAATGGGCACTGTTGTTTGAGTTACAGTTAAATCTTCAGTTTCTGCATCGCAACTACTTTGGACTGCGCGAATACCATTTAGGCAACCTTCTTTTGTTTCGTACCCCTCACTTGTTGCAATAACTTCTCCGTTTCTAGCAATCAAATTAAACCTATATCCGCATTTTACATCAAAGAAAATTTTGTATTTAGGGTTGGATATTTTTGTTCCTTCTATAGTAGTGTCTTCGATTTCTGAGTTGCAATTATTCTGTACGCTTTTTACACCGTTGAGGCATCCTGCGTGTTGTTCATATGCCTCGCTTACAGCTACAATTCTTTTGTTTCCAGCTCTTAATCTAAATCTGAACTTTCCTGCTGCATCTTTGTATACTTGATATTTAGCTGACATGATGCATCTAGTAAAAGTAAGCCTTTTTCCAAATAAATGTTTATGGATTGTACACTACAGCAATAGGTGCCCGCTAAGAGACTTACACAAAAAGAGCATCTTAAATTATTGTGATTGTTTACGCGGTTCATCCCAATAGGGGGATTTGCATTTTGGGCACACTCTTGGTTTTATTGTTTTTGCTCTAGGTGTCCAGACGTGTTCGCATCTTTCGCATTTCCAAACTTCAATTGTTATTCTAGGACTCATGGCTGTTATATTACTTATTGATTCTTTTTTATATTTTTGGTATATTACTAATAAGTATATCTTATTTACTGATTAGTATATTACTTACAGGTAAAAATATTAAAGACCTACTTTCTGAAAATACAATTCTCGGCCCCTCGTTTCAGCGATTCTAATAAAACCGCTTTTTCTAAAACAATAAGTTATTTGTCGTGCAGTTCTAATTGGAATCTTGGCTGACTTAGCAAGTTCTTTATTAGAAAATTTTTCATTCAGATTATCGGGTAATATTTTGAGGTAGTCAAGCCTGCTTTGAAGTAAAAGTCGATGGTTCACTTTTACCATTCGTCTTTCTTTGATGCTAACGCCTCTTCGTCTCCAGCTTCCTTTTCCGTCATCGCACCTGATTTCCTCTTCATCGATAAATAATACTTCTAAAGAAAAATTCTTCTCGCATAGAATCTCTGGGATTCTTATTAATTCCTGAAAAAGGTCAGTTAATTTACCTTTTTTTGGAGATTTATGTTTTTTTAAGTTTGTATCTTTGATTATGTACATTATAGTTTTCTTTTCTGGCAATGGATATACTAATCTAACTTTATGAGTTCTAATAAGCATCTGTAACTTTTCTTTTAGGGCAGAAAAATTCTTAGTTTGAACTTCAATAACTAATTCATCCCTTAAAATGTCGACGATATAGTTGCCTAATTTAACCTCAAATTGGTCGCCAGTAAGTGAATAGAATCTTTTGATTTCTGAATGAAGAGAGTGCTCGTTCATTATCCTCAAGAGACTAAATAGTTGCTAATAAGACTATTTTTTCCGCTAACTCTTTCCAAAATAGAAAATTATTTCAATTAAATTTTTATTCACTGTTGAGCGCAATTGTGGTTAAGAATTACACAAAAATCAGTCATTAGACTCAGAAATAAGCCAAAATTTAGCTACAAAATGTTCATGAAACATCCAAAATATCGAAAACCTTTTCTTAACTTCATACTAAATGATACGTGGGATCTATGTTGAGCTTAAGCGATTTCGTTATAAATTTCGTCGAATTAGATGTGTCTAAAAAAACAAAAAAGAGACTTAGTTTGCTTCAAAATCCCCACAATCTTATGAATTGCGCTTTAGACCCTGAGCAATTTGGCTATAACCAAAATTGTTTGAGCGACTGATCCTTAAAATGTCACTTTTAATATTAGATGAAAAATGCACAAAATGCGGACAAAACCTAATACATCTAATTCATCTGCAATCATCAGGTAACTATCTTATCTGTCCTAACATTTACCAAAGCATACTTTCAGACTTTACAATAGAAGGTACCAAAGTCTATTGCAAAAAAGATGAAGAAACGACACCGTTATCAACGGTAGAACCTGAACACTGTATTTTCTGTAATCAAGAACTCGTACGATTCGCATTCGCACAGGATCCTTTTCAACATTATGAGATTTGCCCTTCAATATTAGGACTTTTTTTCAATACTTACAGAAACCAAAAGACTGCTATGATTACAAAGATTTTTTGTGAAACAAGAGTGGAAATAGAAGCTAAGCTTGTTGAACCATTAACAGTTTCCCTAAGTAGAGGTGTCAAGAATTACCCGCTTGCTACCGTAAAAATCAACAATGTTGAATCCTTATCAAGTCTTACTTTAAAAATAGAAGTCCCCAGAGGCTGGCCATTTCTAGTTAGTCCAAACTCAATTGCGTTTTTACCGCCCTATAGTCAGGGGGTTTTCAATATTTATCTAACCGTGCCTGAAAATGCCCCATCTGGAGATCACTTTATTCGATACAAACCTATCGCTCAAAGGATAGGCAAAAGAAAAATGAGATCTAATGAAATAATAAAAGGCTTTGACAAACCCACTATCATAAAAATAACGGTAAGATAAAATTATCATCCGGCGTCAGTAAAAATATACTTGTGGTTATAAAATATCCAAGCGTTAAGTTCTGCTAGAAAATATACGAAAATTTTTTTCATGATTGGTTTAAATTTTACTCGATTAGTATCGAAATGGTTGGTTTTAAGGATTAATCTTCAGAATAATTATATATTAAGAGCATCAAACAGGTAGTTGATGTCTATTTGAATAGAAAGGGTGTAACTGTTAAGTTCATGTTTGGTGGATTGCAGGCTTTACTTGGGTTATTGATTATTATTTTATCAGCCATAATTAAAGCAAACTTGTTTGGTATTCAATCATCATTCAGCCTTTCAATTGAAGCAGTGAACTTTTGTGTATTGACCCTGTTAGCTATAGGTTTAATTTCTGTCATCGGTGGCCTTTTTTTAGTGTATGACTGGTGGGAATCATGACTGAGAAAGTAAAAAAAGTACTTGGTCTTCGCGGCATTATAATATCAGGACTAAGCGGAGCTATAGGCTTTGAAATTTTTGTACTACTAAACTACGCATATTTCAACTTAGCAGGAACAAGCATAATCTTCGCCCTCGCATTAGGTGGAATTATCAACCTCATAATCATGCTATGCTACAGCGAACTTGGCGCTGCTTTACCCTTCGTAGGCGGAGAATACTCATACATCAAGAAAGCTTATGGAGGCTATGTTGGATTCATTTTCGGTTGCTTCAGTTGGTTAGCCTCAATCTTCGCTGCTGCTTTAGCCGCAATTACTTTTGTTTCACAATTTGCTTATTTAACTTCAGTTTTCTCGGTTGAACTACAATCAACAATAATGAATTCTTCATGGATATTTGCTATAATCATAGTTGCCTTCATGGGATTCATGGAAATTAGAGGCTTAAGAAAAATTAGCAGCTTAATCGTTATTGCTTTTGTCATTTTATTTGCAGTATTCATAATCGGTGGGTTATTGCGTGGAATAGGGCAAATAGACCTGTCGTTAACAACTATGCCCATTGGGGCTTCAGGCATCTTTGCAGCTACAGTATATATTTTTCCAATATTCATCGGTACTAAAGCACTGATAGCAAATGCCCCAAACGCTGCAAAACCTGGAAAAGATATACCCCGCGCTTTGATTTTATCAGCTATAATAATTATCCCACTTTACCTATTAATTGCACTCGTAGCAGTCGGGACTGTTGGTTGGTCTACAACTCAAGATATTTCTCTTCTAAATCAAGCAGCAAATATCATATTTGGTGATTACGGAAGCATTGTCTTCGCTTTTGCAGGAATGATTGCCTGTCTATCTGCTTTAGGAACTGCCCTTTCAGTTCAATCTAGTAATGCACGTGGAATGAGCGTTGATGGATATTTCCCCAAAAAACTACTATCGGTACACCCTCGTTATGGAACATTCTATTTTGTAGCAATTGTAGGCTCATTATTTATTATGGCTTTAAGTACCTTAGGGGAAATTCCATTTCTAGGTTACGCAGCCAGCTTTGGGTCTCTTCTGGTTTTTGCACTAGTCAACCTTTCATTAATAAAACTAAGAAAAACACAACCATTCATGGATCGACCGTTTAAAACACCACTTTACCCAATAACACCTATTTTAGGAATAGTTCTGTCTTTTGCAATGCTCGCTACCCCTGTCCTATTAGGTGATGCAAACGCAATCGAAGCCTTAACCTCAAGCCTAGGTCTTACAGCAATTGTAGTAATGGCTTATTACCTAAGAATGGCAGGTAAGGTCCGTATCCAAATTGCTTTAGGAGGTATAGAGATGGGCACAGGATTCTTAATTACCTTAATCTCTTCAATGGAGCTAGCTGGAATCTTACAACCCATTTTCCCATTCATACCTACATTTATTGAACTCTTGTTTGCCATCGTGCTAATTGTCGTAGGATTCTATAGCTTCACAGTAAACTATTCAAAAAAAGAAAACGAAAAAAAGGATAAAAAACAAACAAAAATAAGCGGATTAGGAAAGCGCCTGTTTAAAAGATTCTAACTCACTTTCTGAAAGCCAACCTTCATTTTTCAAATCCTCTAATCCCTTCTTTAATTCTTCAATAGTTCCAGTTGATCTTAGCAAGGCAACTTTACTGCATGCTTGAGTAATTTCATGGCTAAAAGCAACATTCTCATTTAGTAGAACCATAAACTTGTTTAGAACCGAAATTATTTTTTGAGATCGTGGCTGCAGTATTTGGGTAATTTTCTTTTTTCCTATACCCTTAAGTCTTGAACTAATATCTCGGTTGCTTACAATTGATGGTGATACAAAACTGAATCGCCTATTATTATCAAGCATATAATAAATCAAATAAAATGGCATATACACCAATGATGGCGGAGCGTTTTCTCGTCGTATTCCAAGCGTATCAAAACTAACTAGATCTGTCTCTAAAATTTTTGATAATTTATCAATATCAACAGTAATTTTAGAAGCCAAATCCTCGATGTTTTCCATCTCATTTTGAATGATTCTCTTCTCTGCATCCCTAGTCGACTCAATATCTAAAAGATTCTTTGTTGCATCCTTAAGTTTAGATTCATTTTCTTGACGTAACTGGAAAAGTTTTTCTTTTTTATTTTCTTCAATAGGCGGAATCTTTACTTCAAGATTCTCAATCAATTGAGAATTCCTTGAAAGCTGCACTTTTAATTCGTTCTTTTTCTCTTTCCACTTCTCTTCCGAAGTAGCATCTTTATTTATTGTAGCATTTCGTATTTCTTTTTCAATTTTTTCAATTTTAGAATTCAATTCATTTTTAGTCTTTTCAAGTTTAACAATATCTTTTTGAATAGCTAAAGTTTCAGCCTCAAAACTCTTTGTCACATCAGTAACAGTTTCAGCGTACACTTTATTAATTTTCAACTTTTTTTCTTCAAAAGCAGCTTGAGCAGCTTTAATTTGACCACTAAACTTGTGCTCAACACCTTGAACCTCATTACGCATTTCTTTTATAAAACCTTGTGTTTTCGTATTTAATAATTTGATTATTGCATTTAATTCATGAATTTCAGTCATGATTTCATCATATGTATCGCTTAAAGCTTTAGCAATATTTTTGATTTGGCTCTCATCACATGACGGTGAAACTAGAACGCCATCGACTACTGGGGTCTCTGTAATTTTTGATTCTTTAGTGTAAGTCAATAATTCTCTTATAAACTCCGAATCGGAAATTAAGCCATCAACAACTTTTGTTCGTTTACAATCATAGTTTTGGAAACAGTTTACCTGATTTGAAAGGAAAGCTGCATATGCTTGACGGGTAGACAAAGCACTCATAGTATCTTTAAAATACTTGAGATCTGGAATAGCAGGATTCTTAATTGGATAAGAGCACAGATTTAAGCCATCAAAGAGGAGTGCATATTCTCTAAAAGACATAATCCAGAAAGGATAATACGCTTTAGCAATAAAACCTATTTTTTCTGAAGGCTTTTTCTTAAGAAGCCCACCACCCTTATCTCTGTTCAATTCAGCTAAACAAAATATACAAGCATTCTCAACCTTATCATCGAACTTCTCTTTTTCACCATTTTTGAAAGCGGCGAAAGGTAGAAGGATTTTCTGGTTTTTTTCCTGCATAAGCATAACCATTTTCTAATAATATGCCTATTGAATAAGCGTTGAATTTATGATTTGCGAATATCAGCTCCATGTAACCTGATAATAAGCAAAAATTATTAAGTTCAATATGGTTGCTTTAAGCTTAACACAGAGGGAAAATTATTGACTGAGGATGAAGAGCAAAAAGAAATAACAGTTAAAGCGCCTTCAAAACAAGTAATTGATCCTCAGAAAAAAATTGAAAAAGCAACTGAAAAAGCCCTCGAAGAAGAAAGATATACCGTACTTCAGATTCCTAAGAAAGCAGGCAAAATTGTAGGTTATTTATCTACTTGCATTGGATCAATATTGTTTATTTTTCTAATTTTAGCAAGTTTAAGTGCTGAAGGAAACTGGGCAATTCTTTCAGCCTCTTCATCATTGCCAATTATCGGTGTTTGGATACTAACTGGGTTGATTAGTATTGTTATCGGCTTTGTTCTTATTGGAACGGAATGAAAAACTAATTTTCTTGTCTGTAAAAATAAGCAAGAGCCCACTAGTAATATCTAAAAATGCTACGATTAATGCAATAAACAAGGATACTGGACCTTGAAGAACAAGTGCTGCATCAACTGACCCTGTGAAGGTGAGTATGGCACAAACAAGAACGGTTGCACCTATGAAGCAAACAAAACCGCCCAAGGCAATCTTCAATCGTTGGCTAACCGAGAACGTCGGCATTTAATCACAGCTAAAACTATTTGGAAGTATAAGATAACTTTTTTGTTAAATAAACAAAATAGATTAACTATCAGGTTCTTTAGTCAAAAATAAAAGAGCAACTATACCAAAAGTCATAGCCCCAAAAATCAATCCTGCAATAGAAAATGACGCAAACGCGAAAAGTACAAAACCCGCTACCGCAGCCGCAGTGGCATTTCCTATCTTATTAAACAGACTTGTCATTGATATCATGGTAGCGCGAGACTGCGGGATTTGATCAAGAGCTAAACAATTAAACGCTGAAATTGCCATACCAATAAAAAATACGTGTATAAAATTAAAAATTAAAGCCGCCCATAGATTGGACATTTGAAAGACCAAAGTTAAGGTGATGCCATCTAAAATGAAACATAATATTGTTGTGCGTTTTAATCCGAACCTGTTAACAATTCTGCCAGCCACTAAACTGCCGATTACCATTAATAATGCACAGATTACAAGGATTAAAGATGAAAAACTTGTTGATATTTTAAATTGCACTTGGTAGAAAGCTATTACATACATTCCAACAACTGCCCCGAGAAACATCAATTGACTGAGTAAACAGGCAAGCGCTGACTTGTTTAGCAGGACCTGTTTGAAGGCTTTGATGTAACTCTCTTTTGTATTTGTTAAAGGTGTTTCTTGTTGTTTTTTTGGAATGCCAAAATAGGCAATTATTAAACATAAAATTGAAATTGGTAGTGAATACATCAGAAATGAATAACGCCATCCTGCCACACTTGTTATGAAACCAATAATTGGGGTTCCAACAGTAATGCTCAAAAAAGTTGCTGAAACAGTATAACTTACCGCTTTATGTTTCTTATTAGGTGGTAAAAGATTTCCTAAAAGTGTGAGACCTGTTACGCTAATTAAAACTGAACCTATTCCTTCCAAAATAAAGAAAATTTGCATCACTAAAAAAGACGGTGCAAGAAAGTTACCTAAAGCTGAAATAGCAATAAGTAAAACTCCTGACAAAAACAAGGGTCTATGTCTAAATCGAACTGCTAAAAAACCTAATACTACTGAAAATATGGCTTCTGCTGCACTGTTAAAAGTGCTAAGTTGACCTGCAATACCTAACGTGGATGGATTAGCAGAACCAAAGAATGTGGTTGTTATATCAAACAAAATCAACATTATTATGCCGTTTGCCATGAAAGTAGCGAAATACGGAAGGACAACTGAAGGAACAAAAAGTTTTCCTGTACTTTTTTTCTCCACAACAGCTGTTTCAGGATTCATGCCATGCCCCTATAGCATTTATTCATATATCGTTTACGGCGATAGGGTAATAATAACTCTATCTGCAAAAAATGCAGCTTATGTTTCAGTATGGTTTTTTGTATTGAATTAAAAGAATCGGATAACCTTTTTTTGGCAGGTTTACTTCTTCTCTTAGAGACATTCAACAAGTTATAACTCGCATTTATGATTTGACTATAAAGTATCAAATTCCATTCAAACTGTCAATAAGGAATTTAATGCCAAATAGACTACCATAAAAGTATTAAACATAAACAATGATAAAACATTAATTGTGCCAAAAAAATTAAGCCCCTTTCTTCTATAAACAAATAAAAATCCTATGAGACCCGCAGTTAATGGTACAAATGAAAAAGCAGCAATCAACCACAAATTAATTGAGCTCTCAAATAGCCAAGCATAAAGAATGAACAATAACGATGCAGCAAACGCTAATGATAAAATAAACGCAAAAACAAATCGTTCACCTTTCCGAGTACTAAATGTGTTCTTACCACCTTTTTGATCAGCTTCAATATCTGGCGCCTGCAAACTTAAACTAAGCATAAATCCGTACAGCATAAAAGGCAACGCAAAATATGCAAACCACAAATCCAAATTACTATTAACTGATAAGTATCCGACAGCTGGAATAGCAAAGCCTGTAGCAATAGCAATTGCGGTTTCACCAAATCCTCTAGAGATTAGACGTATTGGCGGAGCAGAATACATCCATCCTAAAAGATTCGCTGCCAACGCGATTAACAGTAGCTCGATTGAGGCAGCTTTTAAGGTTACTGCAAAACATGCAAGCATGATAGATAAAGCTGTAAAAATTACGGATGTTTTTAATGCGAAAGGTAGAAGTTCAGGATTTTTTACCAATATTTTTTTGCCAGAAAAGAACTTGCTTTTAACTGTTATTTGGTCTCCTTTGAAGTCATAGTAGTCGTTACTGTAATGCGTTGAAAGGTCTCCAAAGAGCACTATTAAATAAAACAGTACAAATGTAGAGAAATTAAAATTTCCACCGTTAGTCAACGCCAACAGCGCGCCAAGTGTAAATGCAAGAAAGCCTCCTGCTACAATGTGCTTCCGAATTATCTTAAGTATCAAGGCAAGCTTGGTGGTTATCATTAGTTAGTCTCTTAGTACATATAGATAGAATAACTTTATTTATTTAGAGCATACAATACGGCTAAAATATTGTGAATTCAAATGAATAAAAGCCTTAGCGCCTACTTGGACTTGTTACGTGTGCACTTCTTTTTTGTCTGGCCAACACTATTTAGTGCAGGACTATTCTTAGGTTTTCAACTTTACAACAACTTTTCTATAACATTAATTCTTCAAGCCATTTTAATCGGCTTCTTCGGATTTGAAGCGGGACTAGTTCTAAATGATATTGTAGACGCAAATTATGACAAAAAAGAAGTTGAAGTTGACAAATTAACAAAGTACTGGAGACCATTTGGTAAAAGACCAATTTCACAAGGATTAATATCCACGAAAAAAGCAACTATAGTGTTCGCGCTTTTGGTTGCTTTAACATCAATTCTTATCTTCACTTTACCTTATCCAAACTCAATCTACGTTTTTAGTGTAATGTTGATCTGCTACAGCTTAGAGGTTTTTTATCAAATAAAGAAGCGTAACGAAAAGCTTCCAATAGCCCAAATTATCGGACGCGTAGATTTTGCTTTGTTCTTAGTAGCTGGTTACTTATGCGTGGGTAATCTTGACATGAATGCTCTATACTTGTTCTTGTTCTTCTATCCTTTAGCCTTGGCTCACCTAGGCGTTAATGACCTTGTTGATATTTTAAATGATAAAGCTAAACAACTAAACACTATACCTACCTTGTACGGTATGAAGGCAACAGCTTACTGGGTGTTAATCTTCAGTCTATTACATTTTGCAATGGCAGTCATCTTTTTAACGTTGATCAGTTACTGGGCTATTATCGGTTTTACAGTAAGTTTTACATTAATTTCCCTTGCTAACATATTGATATTGAGGCGGACAACACCTGAATCCAGCCTTAAAGCATTACCCCTTTTCCATGTAGCAATGCTGATTTATGCAATCACAACAATTGCAGCATGCCTAATTCCTACATTTCTATAATTTTTATTAATAAAACCTATATTCTCAAAGCAAGTGTAACTGCAATAAACTGGTAAAACAATTGGACGCCATAACAATTATCCTAATCGCATTCGGATTAGCAATGGATGCATTTGCCGTTTCAATAGCAAATGGAATGACCATCAACACAAAACGTCGACAGTCTGCACTTTTAACAGGAGCTTTCTTTGGTGGATTTCAAATGTTGATGCCCGCAATCGGATGGCTTATCGGTCTTAGTCTTGAAAGCATAGTGGCAACATTTGATCATTGGATAGCCTTTGGACTGTTGAGTTTTATAGGCGCCAAAATGATTTACGACGCTGTCAAAAAAGATAAAGACGAAAAAAACGAATACACACTGAAACTTCAATCGCTGCTCATATTGGCAATTGCCACCAGCATCGACGCATTAATGGTTGGCTTTAGCTTCGCTTTCTTACAAACCTCAATTCTATTACCTATCGCTGTAATCGGACTAGTTACGTTTATGCTTTCATTTTTTGGATTCTTCTTCGGTAGCCACATAGGCAAGCTGTTTGGGAATAGAATAAAAATTCTAGGCGGCCTAATCCTCATAGCCATAGGCTTACGTATACTAATTGAGCACCTATTCTTTTAGTTTCTTAACTGCAAATTCTTCTCGAAGCTTTATTTCTCTTCTTTTACGATTATAGCCCAACGAGAAGTCATGTGTAGCATCACGAATCTGCCGTATAAGCAGCATCATGCGACTGTTTTTATCAAAACGTTTAGGCTCCACTTCACAGGGCAAATAGATTTCTTCATTTTCTTTAGCTAATCCAATAAGCGGAATCTTGACACCAACATTCTCAAGAGCAACTTGCGCCGCACTAACCTGCCCTGGACCACCATCAATAATAATTAAATCAGGCATTTCAGCTTCCTCTTCACGCAACCGCTTATACCGTCTTGATACAACTTCGTTCATTGAAGCAAAATCGTCCTGTCCAGTAACGGTTTTAATTTTGAATTTGCGGTAATTCTTTTTATCAGGCTTAGCATCCGTAAAGCGCACCATACCAGAAACAAGGTGCTCCTGCCCTAAGTTGGAAATATCAAAGCATTCAATAACACGCGGCAACCTTGGCAAGTCAAGTGCTGCCTTTAAGTCAACCAGTGCATTGTCTCCTGTTAAACTAGACTGCAGGTTCTTTTCAGCTAACTGTACAAGACACAACTTGTTTCCTCTTTTAGGCACAGTTAAAGTTACGGGAGCCAATCGTTTTGCATATAAAAATTTTTCCAACGCTGCTTTCTCGTCAGTGTCTTGCCAGCAAGGCTTGTTAAGTAATATTTCCCGTGGAATCTGATTTACTGCATAAAATGCCTTTAAAAATTCTTGCTCAACCTGCGGCTGTAAGTCAACCGTGAATTCTTTTTTTCCTAAAAGAACACCTCGACGCAAGCCCATTTGGATAATATGTACTTTATCGCCTGACTGGGTGAATACCATAGCGTCTTGATCGAAGCGTCTTTCTTTATCAACAATTTGACGTTGCGTCA
Organism: uncultured Candidatus Bathyarchaeia archaeon; assembly: GCA_964640475.1. Taxonomy (GTDB): domain Archaea; phylum Thermoproteota; class Bathyarchaeia; order Bathyarchaeales; family Bathycorpusculaceae; genus Bathycorpusculum. The sequence continues at coordinate 7,980 of CAZXGX010000018.1, read as the reverse complement.
ATAGATGGATTGAGTCTATTTGGTTACGTAGCTCCAAGGCACGCTCGTAAATTTTGTCTTTTGAGGCTTGCTTCATTTGTGCTTCTAAAAGTTGTATAGTTCTGTCGAATTTGCCTTCCAGAAACATGCGTGCACTCTTAACTTGCTCAGCATATTGCTCTTCACTGACGTTGCTGACACATGGTGCAGTGCATGAGCCAATGTGATAGTTTAAACAGGCTCGTTTGGGAAATTTTCTGCAAGTTCGCAGCTTGAAGACTTTTATAACTAGTCTCTGCAGGTCTTGTCTTGTATAGCCTTCAGTGTAAGGCCCAAAAGACTCCAGTTTAGGTGAAACTTTTCTGCTTGTCAAAATTCGCGGGTATGTTTCTCGTGTTAATGCAATGTACGCGTAAGTTTTTGCATCTTTAAGGTTAATGTTGTATTTTGGCGTGTGTTGTTTAATCAGCTTGTTTTCTAGTAACAATGCTTCAACTTCGTTGTTGACAATAATGAAGTCTATATCTCGGATTTTAGAAACCAGTTGCCGCGTTTTAGGTGGTTGATATATGCTAGCAAAATAGCTTTTAACTCGTGAACGCAAGTTTTTGGCTTTACCCACATACAAGATTTCCCCTTTCTCATCCCTGTAAATGTAGACTCCAGGATCAAGCGGAACCTTGCCGCTTTTGAATTCAGAGGGGTCATTTATGTGGATCATGCAGTCTGCTTCACTGCTAAATCTACTTCTGTGTGTTGGTTAAGTATTTTTTCTAAAAACTGACCAGTGTACGAACGATTGTTATTTGAGATGTCTTCTGGTGTGCCTTCTGCTAGGATTTGGCCGCCTGCTGCTCCACCTTCAGGACCTAAGTCGATTAGGTAATCGCAGCTTTTGATTACGTCAAGATTGTGTTCAATAATGTAGACTGTATTGCCGTTGTCTACTAGGCGGTTTAGAACTTTTATTAGACGTTTTGTGTCGTCAAAATGCAAGCCTGTGGTTGGTTCATCAAGCATATAGACTACGTGACCTTGCTTGTTTTTGCTTAGTTCACGTGTGATTTTGATACGTTGGCTTTCTCCGCCTGAAAGCGTGGTTGAGCTTTGTCCTAGCTTAATGTATCCCAAACCGACGTCTAGCAAGGTTTGAAGTTTACGGGAGATTCTTGGTGTATTTTCAAAAAATTTAGCTGCTTCCTCAACTGTCATATCAAGGACTTCAGCGATGTTTTTACCCTTGTACTGAACATCTAGGGTTTCCCTGTTGTAACGTTTTCCTTTACATTCACTGCATTGCACATAAACGTCTGGTAAAAAGTTCATTTCAATGCGTATAACGCCGTCACCTTGGCAGTTTTCGCATCTGCCACCTTTTACGTTAAAGCTGAATCTGCCTTCTTTATATCCACGTGCTTTTGCTTCTTTAGTAGCTGCAAAGATTTTTCGAATCTCATCAAACAGTTTAGTATAGGTAGCCGGATTGCTTCTTGGGGTTCTACCGATTGGGTCCTGATCGATGACTATAACATTTCGAACTACTCTTGGCACTTCAATGCTTTCGTGTTTGCCTACTTTATCTACTTGTTCACCAAATATTTGACGAAGTCGTGGAATCATGGTCAAATTCATAAGTGTACTTTTGCCTGAGCCTGAAACTCCTGTAATGCCGCATAAGATGCCAAGTGGAAGTTTCAGGTTGAGATTTTTAAGGTTGTTTTCTTTTGCGCCTTTTACATTTATGTAGTCGATTGGTAGGCGTCTTTTGTTTGGCACATCAATTTTTAGTTCGCCTGAAAGATATTTTCCTGTTAAACTTCGATTATTCTTCATTATATCTTCTAATGGTCCTTCTGCAACTATGAATCCGCCATGAACGCCTGCACCTGGACCAATATCTACAATATAGTCTGCGTTTCGTATAGTTTCCTCATCGTGCTCAACAACGATTAAGGTGTTTCCGAGGTCACGCAAGCGATGAAGAGTATTTATCAACTTAGTATTGTCACGTTGATGTAAACCAATGCTTGGTTCATCAAGAATGTAGAGAACACCCATGAGGTTACTGCCAATCTGCGTAGCCAAACGGATTCGTTGGGCTTCACCACCTGATAACGTTTTGGCAGCACGTGAAAGCGAAAGGTAACCTAAACCTACGTTTTTAAGGAAACCTAAACGTTCGTTGATTTCTTTTAGCACTTGCTTTGCAATAAAAAGCTCTTTCTCATTGAGTTTAACTGGAAGATCATGGAAGAAATCTACTGCTTCCTCTATTGAAAGGTCGGTTACGTCGATGATGCTTTTATCCAGAATCTTCACTGCAAGCACTAGAGGCTGAAGTTTTTTTCCATTGCAGCTATTGCAGGGACGCGCAGTCATGAATTTTTCTATGTCTTCTTTGCGCCATTCACTCTCTGTTTGGCGATAAAGACGCATAGTTTGTGGGATTATGCCCTCCCATCCTTCACGCATCCACATATTTGCGCCATTAGACCAGTTGCCGTTAATGGGTTCATGATCACCATAGAGTAGTACATTCAGTTGTTGTTCTGTAAAATCTTTAATTGGAGTAAAAATGTCAAAGCCATGTTTTTTGCCTACTGTAGCAAGCTGTTGAGCTCTCCAACTTAGATCCATGCTACCATAAACGGCTAATGCGCCGTCCATAATTGAGAGGTTTCTGTCTGGGATGACTTTGTCTGCTGTGACTTCAGTGATTTCTCCTAATCCGTGGCAGGTTGGGCAGGCACCCCAAGGTGAGTTAAAGCTGAACATGCGGGGTTCAAGGCTTTCAAACATGATTTCTGGATGGTTTGGGCATGCACCAAAAGTGCTGTACATTGTGGCGCCTTCGAAGCTTTCTAACTCTTTTTTCTTGTTTGCTTCTATGTCGGCGGCGTTGATGACTATCATGGTGCCTTTTCCAGTTTTTAGGGCTCCTTCGACGGCTTCTGCGATTCTGGATCGTTCTTCTTCAGAGATTGTTATTGTGTCTATGACGGCTTCTATCCAGTGTTTTTCGTAACGTACTAGTTTGACTTCTTCTTTGATTGTGTCTGTTTCGTAGATTTTTTGGTCTACTCGAATTTTGGTGTAGCCTTCTTTTTTGAGGTCTTCGAAGACTTGTTCGTGGGTTCCTTTCATTCCGCGGATGATTGGGGCTAGAAAGATCAGTGTTTTTTCTTTTTCTGCCATGATTAAGCTGGTGATGTTTTCTGGGCTTTGGGGGTGAATGCTGCTGTCACATTTGGGGCAGTGATGGGTTCCTATGCGGGCGAAGAGTAGTCTTAGGTAATCGTAGATTTCTGTTACTGTGCCAACGGTTGAACGTGGATTCTTGCTTGTGCTTTTTTGTTCAATGCTGATTGCTGGTGAGAGGCCATCGATTGAGTCAACATCTGGTTTGCTCATTAAACCCAAGAATTGTCGTGCGTAAGCACTTAAGCTTTCAACGTAGCGTCTTTGGCCTTCAGCATAAATCGTGTCAAATGCTAATGTTGATTTGCCTGAGCCTGAAAGCCCTGTTATCACGATGAATTTGTTCCTGGGTAACTCTAAGTCGATGTTCTTGAGGTTGTGTTCACGTGCACCTTTGATAGAAATTGTATCCCTCATAACTGGTTACCCTATTTCCTTAGCTTTTTTAGAACTCTTGCTTTTCAACTTTATTGCATCAAATCTGCTTTTTTCTCAGTCCTCTGCTCATGTTTCAGTTTCTCAGACAAGTCCCGTGTTAAAGCTGTAATAGCGTCTCGCAGCTCAATTGCTCTTTCAAAATTCAATTTCTCAGCAGCTTCACGCATCTGCGCGTCCAACTCAATAATTTGGCGTTGAATATCCGACTTTGCCAAATGTTTGGATCCTTTAATGACGCCTTCTTTCTTTGAAACGCTCTTAATGATAGTTTTCGGTGTTATGCCATGCGCTTCATTGTAACGTTTCTGGAATTTACGACGGTAACTAGTGATTTCCATTGCGCGTTTTATAGATCGCGTTTTTACATCAGCATACAGGATAACTCTGCCGTTCACGTTTCTTGCAGCTCTACCAATCGTCTGGATTAAACTACGTTCATCCCGCAGAAAGCCTTCTTTGTCAGCGTCAAGAATACAAATTGTTGCAACTTCAGGAATGTCTAAGCCTTCCCGTAGCAGGTTAATGCCAACAAGAATATCAAAATCGCCAATACGCAGTTGCCTAACAAGTTCGATGCGGTCCAAGCTGTCAATTTCAGAGTGCATGTACCTTACCCGGAAGCCCTCTTTAACAAGGTAATCAGCTAAGTCTTCAGCCATACGTTTTGTAAGTGTTGTTACTAAAACACGGTTACTTTGAGCGATTGTTTTCTTTGCCTCTTGCATTAGGTGCTGCATTTGGCCTTCAATTGGATGCAAATCAATTTCTGGATCTAGAAGCCCAGTGGGTCTTGTAATTAATTCAACTGCTGGGCCGCTCTTTTCCAACTCGTATTCTGCAGGAGTTGCTGATACAAAAAGAGTTTTGCCCATTTTTTTCTCGAATTCTTCAAACTTTAATGGTCGATTATCTAGAGCACTTGGAAGACGAAAACCAAAGTCTACTAGATTTTTCTTTCGTGAATAATCCCCATTATACATTGCATGTGCTTGCGGGATTGATTGGTGGCTTTCATCAATAATTAGCAAGTAATCTTTTGGGAAGTAATCCATTAATGTAAATGGGGGTTCGCCTGATTTGCGTCCGTCGAAATGTCGGCTGTAGTTTTCCATGCCTGAACAGAAACCCATCTCTTTAATCATTTCTAAATCGTAGTTAACTCTTTGTTTGAGTCGTTGTGCTTCAAGAGGTGGAAGATTTGGTAATCGTTGCTCTAGTTCCTGTTGGATAAGTTCAAGGGCTAACGCGTGTTTTTCTTCTGGAACAACGTATTGTCTTGCTGGATAGAGTGTAATTTTGTCAAGACTGACTTTAACGTCACCTGATAACAGGTGGACTTCTTTTATTTTGGCTATCTTGTTTCCTGATAATTCAATGCGTAGGATGGCATTCTCGTAAGCAGGTACAACATCTACTACTTCTCCGCGGACACGGAATCTTCCTGGTTCAAGCACCATATCGTTACGTTCATACTGCATTTCTACTAAAGCATGAATCAGCTCCTGCCGTGACATTTGTTTTCCAGTTTCCAACTTGATTGCCATGCTCTTGAAATCCTCTGGGTTGCCAAGACTGTAGATGCAGCTTATGCTGGCAACAATTATTGTGTCGTTTCTGCTGACTACGCTGCTAACTGCGTGCATACGCATCTTTTCAATTTGCTCATTTACATCAGAATCTTTTTCGATGTACATGTCTTGGGCTGGGAGGTATGATTCAGGTTGATAATAATCGTAGAAGCTGATGAAGTATTCAACTCGGTTATTTGGGAAGTACTCTTTGAGTTCAGCGTAAAGTTGTGCTGCCAAAATCTTGTTATGAGCTATAATCAGGGTTGGTTTTTGGAGGCGGTTAATTACGTTTGCCATAACAAAGGTTTTGCCGCTGCCTGTGATTCCTAGTAGAGTCTGTTTTTCTTTTGAGGCAAAGTTATTTACAATTTTTTCTACTGCGGTTTCTTGTCCGGGTGAACTTTTGAATGGGGCAACTAACTCGAAATGCATAATCTTACGCCTAGGATAATTAGAAGTATAGACGCAGAGTAGTTAAGAACTTATTATACATTGTTTTGTAAAACCAATGTTTGCACTGTTTTGATTTTGAGCAAGTCTTTTTGTACTTTAACGTCAACTAACATTGTTTAGGTTAGCTAAATGACAAGCTTAAACAAAACTCAAACAGGTTACCCTGATGTAATTACCAATTTACCCGCCGCAGAAATCGGTTTTGAAGGTGCACAAGCGTGGATTATGCAAGGTGAAAATAATCAGATTGTCTTTTTTGAGTTTGAAGACGGTATGGACTTGCCTGAGCATAGTCATATGTATCCGCAGTGGGGCATGGTTATTGATGGTATAATGGAGTTAAGAATTGATGGTAAACCAAGAATCTGCCAAAAAGGTGATGAATACTATATCCCCATTGGTGCTAAGCATTGTGCTAAATTTTTAAGCAGAACAAGGGTTATGGATTTTTTCTCTGAGAACAACAGGTACAAACCTAAATAGCAAAGTTGTGCAATTTATTATTTGAGGCTAAGGTTTTGGAAGATGCAAAATTTGTTGTTGCTCTAAATGAGTGTGACTTGGTTGAGGGTCAAATGAAAGAAGCTAAAGCAAAAGACACGCCTGTTTTGCTTGTTAAACTATCTGGAAAAATTTATGCTTATGATGATCGTTGCCCTCATATGCAATGTAAGCTTTCTCATGGTAAACTTGATGGGGGCTTTGTTGTTTGTCCTTGTCATGAGTGGCGTTTTAAGGTTGAAACTGGGGAATATGATAAATGGCCACAAATCAAGTTGGTGCCTCTTGAATGGAAAATTGAAGCTGGTAAAATCTGGGTTATGGTTGAAGAATAATGAAGAAAGCGTTACTGATTTATCATTCAAGCACGGGTAACACGCAAAAAGTGGCGTTGAAAATTAAAGAGGGTTTAGAATCAAAGGGTGTTACTGTAGAGCTTAAGAAGCCTCAGGAATCCGTTGAATTAGATTTTTTTGTTTACGATTTGGTTTGTGTAGGTACTCCTTCAATTGAGTGGCAACCTGCTAAACCAGTTGCTGACTTGCTTAAGGCTAAACTGAACCTTTACCGCAGCCAAGGAAAAATCAAGCCTTCTGCACCTAAGGTTAAGGGAAAAAATGCTCTTCTATTTGTAACTTACTCTGGTCCTCATACTGGGATCGATGAAGCAACTCCTGCTGGCAAAACAATTCGGCAGTACTTTGAGCACTTTGGCTTCAATATTGTTGGTGAATGGTATATTGTGGCTGAATTCATTGGCAGAGAAGACATGAGCACTCAGGGAAGACTTGGTGACATCAGAGGTAGGCCTACAATTGAAGAACTAGAAAAAATCAGGTTAGATGCTGAAAAAGTAGCTGACATGATTTAGGTGGACTTTATGGTTAAGACAATTGATTTACCACAGAGCGTTTATGAAGAATTAGTTAAGGTTTCTGATGAATTATCTTTAATGGCGAAAAAGCCTTTTTCGACTGCTATGGCTGTTGATATGCTGATTGAAATTTATCATGCACATTTAAGCAATCCCTGTGTACTTGACGCGTTTAGTCTGCAGTTACGAAGCTTCAATATTATGTCGCCTGAAGAGTTCGAGAAATATTGGGATGTACCCGCCAAGGAAATAAAAAATAGGCGCCGTTCCAAAAATAAAAAACAGTAAGGTTACGTGTTAGATGGGTTTGTTGCTTTGTCGACCTATGCCCCCCTTATTTAGCAGTTGATCAAAAGTTAGTTTTTGTTCTTTGTGTGGGTATGGCGTTTTTAATCCATCCACAGCTCTGTAAGCATGCTCGGTATCTTTTTTGGTTTGTGTTGTTTTTCTAGGTTCTTTTGTTTGTGGGGTTTGAGTTTTTTTCCAATAACTCCTATCAGCATGTTAATTGTCGTTTGAATCAATTTGCTCATGGCGCCTTGGCATTCATCAGTTTGCTCCCTGTGTGCATATCCCTCCTCCCTTTTGGCAAAGACTGTTTTAGATTGCTTTTTTAGTTTTAAGCTTGCAATGTTTGCAGGCTGCGTCACTAAAAGTCAACAGGCGTCAATAGACGTCAAGGTGCGTCAAAGGGCGTCAAATGGTTGTATGTTGGTATTTTCTTATTCTCTTTGTGCGGGAAATGCTGAAATTGTGCACAACACAACCAACGCTTTGTGCTTCCTGTTGTATTTTTTTATCAGCAGATGCTATGGTTTGCTGGTTGGTTGTGCAACTCAGCATAAGTTTGCTAGATGACCTTTTTTTAAGGACTTTTCTTTATGTATGTATGTGTGGCGTTTTTAATTCTCTTTCAGAGCCAACAAAAGATTGACCTGTTGCTTCAATCAAATTGAGCTAATTTTT